>NZ_PCQI01000016.1:0-119587 GCF_002980075.1 Pseudomonas sp. MYb13
ACCCACAAACCTCCCCGTCTCCACATACTTCGCCCTTCGACACTGCGCCTCCCTCCCCGTCACACACGCCTCCTTGATCTCCAACCCCGCCACGCCCACGTCCAGCGCCAGTCCCACATAAGTCCCTCTGCTCAACCACCTCGACGTCTGCGCCATCTCCCGCATCCGCTGCGCATACCCCGCGATCTCACCTTTGTGCAAATAACGCTTGGTCGATATCCCCAACACTTTTTTCAACGACTCATTACCCTGCAACCCCGTCCCAAACCGGGCCGCGCCTTGCAGTTGCACCTCCAGGCGTCGGAACAACGCCTGGCGGTGCTGGACAAACGCTGCCCGATCCAAACCGCCGTCTTTCAGCCGCTGATGCAGCCGAGCGGTTTCCTCCAGCGTTTGCGCCACTTCATCCAGGTGCCGCGCCCAGGCTGATGTCGCACTGCCGACGCCAATCGAGGCATTCGCCATAAAACTCTGCAGCAAGTCATAGTTGGCGATCATCGCCGTGCCAGCCGCTGCATTCAGTTCCAGGTGTCGTCGGACCTCTTCGGCATGGCGCATCAACCAGGCCTCCTCGACCGAGCAACTCACGCTGTGGCTGTCGGGGATAATCACCAGTTGACCCGGCGCGACCAGGCCGGGCCGCAAGTGCCGGTTCAGCACATCAAAATGATCGGAACGCGATCGGCTCAGGGCATTGCCCATCATTCGGGATTTGAGGCTGTGATAGTCCGTTGCGCGCTCGTTGATATAGCTCTGCGCCATGCTTTACATCCAGGATGCAATGAAAATGGCGTCGAAATATAAGCAAGCACCTACGCCCCGGACACACGTCCAGGGGGGGCTGATTCACATTTGGGAAGCTGCCTACACAGCGAAGAAATAGAACCTACAAAAACAACCCTAATACCCAGTCATCTCCAGGTAACCCACCCCGCCTTCGAACTGCACAGGTCCTTCCCAGTAGGGAATACTCAGGTTCATCCAGGCGTTCGGGTTAACGGCCCGAGTGGTGATATCCAGCTGTTTGCCGGGGATCTTCAGCGACCAGCGAGTAGGAATCTGACGCCCGTCAATGGCGGTGGTGTCCAGCGGTGTCAGTTGGATATCTGCATTGTGCAGCGTCTGGGTACGCCCTTCGCGATCAATCCAAGTGCCGGTCAGGTACGACGCACCGTCGGTTTGCCGCACACGGAACAGCATCAACTGCTCGCCTCGGTCCAGGTGCAGGGAGAACCAGTCCCAGCCGGTCTGGCTGGCGGTCAGCGGTTGGCTGCTCCATTCGCGGTCCAGCCAGGCCGGGCCGGTGACTTGATACACCTTGCCGTCAATGCTGACGCTTCCGCTGGCGTTGAAAAACGGCTGGCTGTAGTAGTACGACGCCTGGCCCTGGTCGGATTTGCGGCTATAGCCGTTGTCGCCTTGCAGCACCAGCGGACGGCTGGAGGTCAGGTGCAGGTCGTACGCGAATTGAGTGCCGCTGGCCTTCAGTTGCATATCCGTCAGGCTGCTTGTCGCGCCGGGACGGGTGGCGAAATTCCAGTCGTCGATCCAGGCGTTGAACGGCACCGCCTGGGCCCCGGCCTGGCCGACGCCACCGCGCGCGTAACGCTCGGCGGCATAGTGGTGGGTGGCCGACGTAACGGCTGCGTGGCCAAGCCAGACCGTTGGATCCTGCCAGCCCGCGTGCATCGGCCCGGCCTTGAGGGCATTGCGAAACAGTGTCCATTGCACGCCGAATACATGGCCCTGTTCATCCTTGAGGTTGGCGGTGACGTACCACCACTCGATACGAAAACCTTCGTGAGGGCCATGATCCTCGGGGAAGCTGAACACCCTGCCAGGCAGCACTTGGGCGAACTGCGCCGCGTCGCTGCCCAAACCGGCGAAGCTTTCCTGTGGCGCGGGGACTTTGTCGCAAGCGACCAGTAACAGAAACACCCACGGCAGACACTTAATCTTCATTGGCAAACGTCCTCAACAAGTCCGCAGGACGGCTGCGGTACAACTGCCACAACGGCCAAGCCGAGGCCAGCAAGGTGGCGAGCATTGCCAACCCGAGCAATTGCGCCAGCTGCCACGGAAACACCTGCAACGGCAGGCGCCAGCCAAAGGCCTGCACATTGATCACCGCATCCAGGCACCACGCCAGCAACAGGCCAAGCGGCAACGCCAGGACCAGGGTGAGCACTGCCAGCAGCCAGGTCTGGCCCAGGTTGAGCAGCATCAATTGCCGGCGCGTGACGCCCAGTGCCCACAGCGGGGCGAGTTGGCCAAGGCGGCTCTGGCTCTGGGTCAGCAGGCTGATAAACAGCGCCACACCGGCCACGCCCAACGTCAGGCTGTTCAGGGCTGCAGTGGCGGCGAAGGTGCGTTCGAACACCTGGCTCGACCAACCCTTGAGTTGTTGTTGGTCGACGATACGGCTGTCTTCCAGGGCAAAGGCGCGTTGCACCTCGCGCACCAGCGGCGCCACCTCCGCCGGCGACACCCGCAGGTTGAAACGCGCCGGTGACAGCGTCGGCCAGTGGGCCAGCAGGTGTCGGGCATTGACCAGCACATGGCCCTTGGGGTTGCCGTAGTCGGCGTAGATGCCCACCACTTTCGGCGCCCACACACCTTGGGGCGTAGGAATACTCACGCTGTCGCCCAGCCTCACGTCGAGCCGACGCGCCAGTTGCTCGCTGAGCATCAGGGTATCGTCGTGCAGCAACTGATCCCAGGGTTCACTTGCCGCCTCCAGCAGCGGCCAATGCTGGCGATAGGTGGGGTCGTCGACCACGCCAAACAGGTCCGCCGGCCAGCCCTGCAATTGCACCGCGACCTCCCAGGTGGGCAGCACGGTCTGCACACGGGGCTGTTGCGCCAGCCAGGTACTGAGTTGTTCAGCCTGGGCCGGGGTTTGTGGGTTTAGATACAGCTCGGCCGTCAGGCGTTGCTCCAGCCAGTTGTTGAAGGTGTGACGAAAACCCGAGGTCATGGAGCCGGCACCGATATTCGCAGCCAGGGCCAGGAGCAACGCCATCAGGGCCAGGCTCAAGGCCGGCAATTGCTGGCGGCAGTCCGCGAGAAACCATTGGCCGAGCACCGAGCGGCTGCGCCCCAGCACAGCCTTGAGCAGGCCATTGAGCACCACCGGCAAACCGAGGGCGGCCCCAAGGAGCAACGCCGCCATCAGCACAAAACCGGCCGCCAGGCTGTTGCCCAGCCACAGCGCCAACAACGCGATCAACAGTGCCGCACCGGCCACCCAGCCTTGGCGACGCAACCAACGGCCATGCGCCTCATGCCAGGCCTGGGCGTTGGCCAGCGCCAGCAATGGCAAGCGCGCTGCCCGCCACAGGCTGCTCGCACCGGCCAGCAAGGCACCGAGCAAGCTCAAGCCCAACCCAGCGCCCCACCACCAGGGGCTGAGGCTCAACTGGCCCGGCACCTCGGCGCCATACAACCCGCGCAGGCTGGCGGCCACATCCGGCAGCAACAGGCTGGCCAGCAGGTAGCCGCTGGCCACACCGAGCACGCCGCCGAGCAACGAGAGCACGCCGAACTCCACGCCAAGGCTGGCAATCAACATCCGCACGCTGACGCCACAGGCCCGCAGCGTACGCAGCAACCCGCGCCGTTGCTCCAGGGCCAGGCCGATGGCGGCGTGCACGATGAACAGCCCGACCACGAAGGACAGGACACCCAGTGCATCGAGGTTCAGGTGAAAGCTCTCGGTGAGGCGTGCAAGGTTATTGTCCTCGCCCTGCTTGAGCTGCAACCCGGCGGGCGGCGTGGGATGGCCTGCGGCGAATGCCTTGTCCACCAGCAGGCGCGACAGGCGACCCGGCATTTCCAGCAGCGGTTGGGCAAAACCGATATCAGTGAGCAACAGGCCGGGGGCCATGTCCGCTTGAGTTTGCAGCGGCGGCAATAGGTGCCCGCCCAGGGTGATAGGCCGCTCACCTTCGCGCAACCCCAGGGCCTGCAAGGTCTGTGGCGCGATCCAGGTGCGCCCTGGCGGGTCGAAGAACGCCAGCATCTGCGCCTGGCTCAAGCGCTGCCCCGCCACCGCGCCACTGCCGGGCAACGACACGGGGTCGATGCCCATCAATTGCAGGCGGGCTTCTTCCTGCCCCTTGAGTCGAACCCGCCCTTGCACCACCGGCGACACTGGCCAGCCGGCACGACGCAATTGGGCAAACAACGCTTGGGGAACACTGGCACCGTCCGGCGCGCTGAGACTGGCCTGGGGTTCACCACCGATCAATTGGCTGGCACGCGCATAGCTGTCGCGCGCCTGATTGTTAAGGGCTTGCACACCAATCAGCAGCGCGGTCGCCAGCCACAAACCGGTGAGCACGCTGAAAAACTGCACGGGATGCCGCCGCCAGTGGCTGAGCAGCGCGCGTAATGTCCAGTAGAACACCGCCATCTCAGGCGACGCCTGTGGGGACGACACGACCGCGATGCAGCACCACCTGCCGGTCCAGTCGTGCGGCGATGCGTGGGCTGTGAGTGACCATCAACAGGCTAGTGGGGCTGTCGCGCAACAGGTCCAGCAACAGTTGCAGCACTTCATCGCTGGTGCCTTCATCAAGGTTGCCGGTGGGTTCATCAGCCAACAACAACCCTGGTCGCGACGCCAGCGCGCGCCCGACCGCCACCCGTTGTTGCTGGCCACCGGAGAGTTGTTCCGGGTAGCGCTTGAGCAGGTCGCCCAGTCCCAGGCGCTCCACCAACTGTGCCTGCCATTGCGGGTCAAAACGCCCTGCCAACCGCGCCTGGAACGCCAGGTTGTCCTCGACCCGCAGGCTGCCGATCAGGTTGAACTGTTGGAACACCAGGCCGATTTCAGTGCGTCGCCAATGGGCAAGTTGCGCTTCGCTGAGCTGGTCGAGACGTTGCGCGCCAACCTGGATGCTGCCGCCATCCACCCGGTCAAGCCCGGCCACCAGGTGCAACAGGGTGCTCTTGCCACTGCCCGACTCGCCCATCAATGCCAGGCTGCTGCGCTCGGCCAGGTGCAGATCCACCCCTGCCAATACCGCCAGCGGCCCTTGGGGAGTGGCATAGCTTTTAAACACCTCGTGCACCTGCAACATGGCAACTCTCATTTGATGGGCGGCAATCGAGAATAACGGCTGCCGCTCAGGGCCATGCAAATTTTTCACATGGATTTCACCGGTTAACCACCCCTGCCACTTTAAATTGCCGCCCAAGGGTCATTGGTCGGCAACTTGTTAGTTGCCCTGACTGGCAACTTTTAACCGCCCTATGTTCAGCGAAAAGACAGCCTGCCTGTGACAGCCTCCTGCTTCACCGCGGGTATTCGCCAACACCTTGAACCCAACTCATTACAACGCTGACAACGATGCCCATGGTGAATGAAGTGGTTGACCTTACCCTGACCAAACCGCGTTCGCGCCGGGCCTTTATCAAGCGCCTGCGACCGCTGTGGCTGGGGATCCTGGTGATTGGATTGCTGTGCGCTGGCAGCCTGCTGTGGCACGCCTCGCCACGAGACCTGGGCGTTGGCAACCGCCTGCTGACCTCCCAAGTGCTGCCCCTGTGGCGCGATGGCGACCTGATCGTACTGGTACGCCACGAAGAGCGCTGCGACCGCTCGACCAACCCCTGCCTGGGTCCCATGGAAGGCCTCACGGCCAGCGGCAGCCAGCAAGCCGAAACACTGGGCAGAGCCTTTAAAACATTGGGCATGGAGGGCAGCGATGTGCTTGCCAGCCCGGCCATCCGCACCGCCCAGACCTTGCGGTTCATGTTCGGTAAAAACGAATTGACCTCAGGCCAGCAAGCCGTCTGCGGCGCGGCCATGGGCGAGGAACTGCTCAGCCACAAAACCCCGGGGCGCAACCTGGTATTCGTCACTCACAGCGGCTGCATTGCCGACTTTGAAAGCACCCTGGGCTTTCCCCATGCGACGTTCCCCCAGTACGGCAGCGCCCTGTTCGTGCAGGTGCTGCCCAATGGCAAATTCAAGGCCTTGGGCATCGTCAATAACTCGGACTGGCCCACCGCACTGAAACAACTCTAACAACTTACCTGTGCGCCCTGTTCAGCAAAAAGACAGCCCTGCTCTGGCATGTTGAGTTGCGCCTGTTAACTAAGCACTTCATGAAGACCTTCTGCAACTCAGTGAACGCTGTGAATCCTTTCGCTATTACTTCATTACTTCTAACCTCTGCCACTAAACGTCAGGGAGCGACGTTTTCATGACTCGATTAAAACCCCTGCCCGTATTATTACTGGCCGTTGTCGCGTTTTACCTGTTGCCCCTGGGCCTGCACGGTTTATGGACGCCCGACGAAACCCGCTACGCCCAGATCAGCCAGGAAATGCTCCAGAGCGGCAACTGGGTGGCGCCGCATTTCATGGGTATCCGCTACTTCGAGAAACCCGCCGGCGGCTACTGGTTGATCGCCCTTGGCCAGGCCGTGTTTGGGCAGAATCTGTTCGGCGTGCGCATCGCCTCGGCCCTCACGACTGGGCTGAGCGTGCTGTTGGCCTACCTGATCGCTCGTCGCCTATGGAGCGACCCGCGCAAAAGTTTCGCCTGCGCCCTGCTCTACCTGAGCTTCGGCCTGGTGGCGGGGCAAGCGGGCTATTCCAATCTCGATCCGCAATTCACCCTGTGGGTCAACCTCAGCCTGGTAGCCTTGTGGTATGCGCTGGACAGCACTACGACACGTGGCCGCCTGGGCGCTTGGACAGTGCTGGGCCTGGCCTGTGGCATGGGGTTCCTGACCAAGGGTTTCCTGGCCTGGGCCCTGCCAGTGCTGATCGCCGTCCCCTACATGCTCTGGCAGCGGCGCCTGGGCGAACTGCTGCGCTATGGCCCGCTGGCCATAGCGGTTGCCGTGTCGGTGTGCTTGCCGTGGATGCTGGCGATCCATCTGCAGGAGCCGGACTTCTGGCGCTTCTTTTTCTGGAATGAACACATTCGCCGCTTCAGTGCCGACAACGCGCAGCACGTGCGCCCATGGTGGTTCTTCCTGCCAATCATCGCAGTGTCGTGCTTGCCCTGGGCGGGACTGTTGCCCAGTACCCTGCGCGCAACCTGGCAGCAAAAACGCCAGCCGGCCATCGCCTTCCTGGCCCTGTGGCTGCTGCTGCCCCTGGGCTTCTTCAGCCTGAGCAACGGCAAGCTGCCGACCTACATCATGCCGTGCCTGCTACCCCTGGCGCTGCTGATGGGGCACACCCTTGCAGACCTGATCAGCAATGGCCGCGCGCGCACCGTCTGCCTCAACGGCCTGCTCAACTTCGTGATCGGCATGGTCGCGATGATCGGCCTGATCTACCTGCAAATCGCGCGGCCGCTGTACAGCAACAGCCACGCCGAAATGTTCAGCCTGTCCCTCGCGTTTATCGTGTTGCTGGTGTGGATCCTCACCAACCTGCTGCAAGCGTTTCGCCCACTGACGCTGTGGGCCATGCCGGCCCTGGGCATCGGTGTGCTGGTGATCCTGTTGCCGGCAAGCATGCCGGCGTGGATCGCGGACAACGAAATGCCCGACCAGTTTGTGCTCGAACACTTGGATGAATTGCAGCAGACCCAGGCCCTGCTGAGCAATGACCTAAGCAGTGCCAGCGCCCTTGCCTGGCGCCTGCAACGCACGGAAGTGGCGCTGTATGACACCGAAGGCGAGTTGCGCTATGGCTTGCAGTACGCGGGGGTGGTGCATCGCAAAGTGGAATTTGAAGCGCTCCAGAGCTGGCTCAAGGACGCACGCCAGCGCGGCTCGGTGGGCGTGCTGATG
Source organism: Pseudomonas sp. MYb13 (assembly GCF_002980075.1). Classification (NCBI taxonomy): domain Bacteria; kingdom Pseudomonadati; phylum Pseudomonadota; class Gammaproteobacteria; order Pseudomonadales; family Pseudomonadaceae; genus Pseudomonas; species Pseudomonas sp. MYb13. Next base: position 7,761 of record NZ_PCQI01000016.1, read on the forward strand.
CGGGTCAGGAGCACCAGCGAGATGCGTGAGGCGGGGCAGTTGCCGCCTGGGGGCAAGCGGTATCACAAAGGGTACCTGGAGTTGATTGTGTACCCGCAACTGCGATGAAATCAGCGAGGCTTGGTCTGCACCGGGTCCACCCCATCGAACGGTGCGACACTACTGCCCAACCTCCCCACCTGCTCCTGCAACGCCCGCCCCTCCGCCCGGTTGCGAATGAACCCGGCGCGGGTAAACCGTTCCAGGAACGGCACCGGCATGGCCTTGTCAGGCGTCACCGCAGGATGCTCGGCCACCTCCCCAAGCAAGGTGCACGCCGCACTCGGCAGGTGCCGGGTATTGAGGTCACGGGCCAGTCGACCTTCCTGCAGCACGATCGCGCGATTGGTCACCCGTTGCAGGTCGGACAAGCGCTGGGAGATGTAGAGGATCGCTACGCCCCGTGCGCGCTGGCTGTCGATCAGGCCCAGCAGGCGTTCAGCGTCGGTTTCCGACAAGGCCGCGGTAGGTTCGTCGAGGATCAGCAACTTGGGTTGCAGGGCAAAGGCGCGGGCCAGTACCAGCAATTGACGGTCTGCCCTATTGAGGCGTTCGACCGGGTGTTGCAGCGGCAGGTCCAGGCCGAGCCCGGCAGCAATGGCTTCGGCGCGTTGCAGCAGGCTTTTGCGATTGAGCAGGAAATCCGCGTCAGGCAGCCCCAGCTCATCGAGCAACAGGTTTTCCGCCACGCTCAGGCCAGGAGCGATGGCGTCGTCGGGCTGTTGGTGCACGGCCACGATGCCGACGCGGCGTGCCGACAGCGGCGAGGTGAAGCGTTGGCGCTGCCCCTCGACCCATAGCTCACCGGCATCCGGCGCGAGGCCGCCGCTGAGGAGCCTGACCAACGTCGATTTGCCCGCCCCCGCCGCACCGAGCAAGGCCACGCCCTCTCCAGGGTAAATATCCAGGCTCACCTGATCCAGCGCCCGCTGGGTGCCAAAGGTCTTGCACAGGCCAAGCAGGCGGATCAGGGGCTCGGGGACAACCGGGTGGCTCATGGCTAATCTCGAAGGCGCAACGATGACTCATTACAACGCACGATAGCGCTGATTTATTCCGAACAACAATGAGTTAGGCCCTGAATTAAATGCGTTACCTCATGAACAATCCAATAGCTGGATCGCATAGACGAATTGTTTTGAGTTATAAGGCACTTGACTGCAGTTGGGTGAATGCTTTCAGCACCGTATCGGTGCCTCCAGCATCCATTGATGCGCAAGAGTTGCCACGGTGGCGCGGGATCGACGCCACACGACGAGCATGAACACCTCCCTGCGGCGCCGGCAAGCCGGCGTCCACACGGGGTGCGTTCCACCGCCTAGAGGCGGCGCCGGCGGTTAAGCTGAGGGATCGCAGCCTGGGGGACCTCCACGCGCGGCACATGCGTCGCCGTTTGCGCAGCCAGCTGTGCCAGGGTGGGATGACTGAACAACATCCGCGCATCCACCTCCAACCCGGCCTTGCGCATCCGCGCCACCAGGTTAACCGCCAGCAATGAATGCCCGCCCAGTTCAAAGAAGTGGTCATGCCGCCCGACCCGTTCGAGCTTCAACACCTCGGCCCAGACCCCGGCCATCAAGGTTTCCACGTCCCCGACCGGCGCTGCATAGGCACGGCTCACCACCGACTCCAACCCCGGCTCCGGCAATGCCTTGCGATCAAGCTTGCCCGCAGGGTTGAGGGGCAATGCATCAAGCTGCACAAAGGCTGCGGGCACCATGTACTCCGGCAATTGCGCCAACACATGGGCGCGCAGCGCTTCCAGGCTCGGCGCCTCTGCACGCACGGTGAAATAGGCCACCAAGCGCTCATCGCGAATCAACACCGCCACTTCACGCAATGCCGGGTGCGCCGCCAGGCGTGATTCTATTTCTCCCAGCTCCAGGCGCACGCCGCGCAGTTTGACCTGGAAGTCGTTGCGCCCGAGGAACTCCAGGTTGCCATCCGGCAGATAACGCACCAGGTCACCGGTGCGGTACAGCCGATCCCCTTGCACAAACGGGCTGACGATAAAACGTTCGGCAGTCATCTGTTCCAGCCCAAGGTATCCACGGGCAACCCCAACACCGCCGATATGCAACTGGCCGCTCACGCCCATCGGCACGGGTGCATCGTGCTCGTCCAGCACATACAAGCGCGTGTTGGTGATCGCCCGCCCAATCGGCAATTGCAGCGCAGGCACCGCCGCGCCGGGTTCCAGGGTCCAGGCGCTGCTGTCCACCGTGGCCTCGGTGGGGCCGTAGACGTTATGCAGGCGCACCTTGGGCAAGCGCTTCTGCACACCCCGGGCCAGGACTTCGGTGAGTTCGCCGCCGCCGCACAACACATCGGTGAGGCTGGTGCACAGGGCCGACTCTTCCAATTCAAGGAACTGCTGCAGCATCGCCGGCACAAACTTGATCACCGTGATCTGCTGCTCGCGAATCACCTGCGCCAGGTAGGCAGGCTCGCGATGACCATCGGGCCGCGCCAGGACCAAGCGCATGCCGTTGGTGAGTGGCCAGAACAGCTCCCACACCGAACCGTCGAAACTGAACGGCGCCCGTTGCAACAGCGCGCCGCCTTCGGCATTGGGGCACAGCCGAGAGCCCCAGTGCATCAAGTTGCCGAGGCCGCGATGTTCGATCATCACCCCCTTGGGTGTACCGGTGGACCCTGAGGTGTACATGACGTAAGCCAGGTTGTCGGCGCCCAAGCCCGGCACCCGCGGATTGCCGATGGGCGCCTGGCTCCAGGCACAGTGGTCGAAGTCGATCACCGGGATCGACACCTCGCCAGGCACGTCACGGGTCGCGGCGTGTACCAGCAACGCAACCGGTTGGCTGTCGCGGAGCATGTACGCCAGGCGCTCGCGCGGGTAGCCAGGGTCCAGCGGCACATAGGCGCCGCCGGCCTTGAGGATGGCCAGCAGGCCCACCACCAGGTCCAGCCCACGCTCGACACATAGCGCCACGCGGGCGTCCGGCTGTACGCCGCGTTCGCGCAGGTGGAAGGCCAGTCTGTTGGCGCGCTCGTTGAGTTCGCGGTACGTCAGTTGCAACGCGCCGGCCTGCACAGCCACGGCGTGCGGGATATGCCGCGCGTGGGCTTCGAACAACGCCTGCACGGTGAGGGTCTCGGGGTAGTCGGTTTGCGTGGCGTTGAAGTCCACCAGCAAGGTGTTCAATTCGCTGGCGGGCAGCACCTGCACCTCACGCAACGGCCGTTGCGGCGCCTGCTCCAAAGCGTCCGCCAGGTTGATCACCACGGTTTCGAGGTAGTCCAGCAAACGCTCGGCGCCGACCTTGCGCGGGGCCTTGGCCTTGAGGCGAAAACCGCTGGCGCTGTCGTCCACGGTCAACATCAGCGGGTAGCTGAGAATGTCCTCGCTGCTGAGCAAGGCAATGCCCGGCACCAGGGTGAGGTCGCGCTCGGTGTCGGTATGCCGGTAGTTGAGCAGGCTGTTGAACAATGGCGAGGCGCTGCTGCAGCGTTGGGCCAGCGCAAGGGAGGCCTGTTCATGGGCAAGCAACGCGCTGAGTTGGGTGTGGGTGTGCATGAGCGCATCGGCCACCGTTCGTCCGGCCAGGCGCACCCGCAGCGGCAGCGTGTTGATGAACATGCCCAAGGCCCGGTCGGCGCCCTCGCCCGCCAGCAAACGGCCGAGCAGCACGGTGCCGAACAGTACATCGTCGCGGCCTGCGACACGGCTGAGCACCTGGGCCCAGGCCAGATGGAACAGGCTGGCGGCGCTCACGCCCATGCCGCGCGCCTGGGTCCGCAAGCGCTGATTGAGAGCGTCGCTCAGCCCACGCTCGGCCTCATCGGTCTGTGCGCGGTCCGCCTGGCGCTCCGGCAGCGCGAAGGCCAGCGTCGGCTCGTCCACATCCCCCAACTGTGCGCGGAAAAACGCCTCATGCCCTGCCTGTCGCGCCGGGGAACGGGCTTGCACCACGACATTGCGATACGGCACCGGCACCGGCAGTTGAGCCTGTTGGCCGAGCAAGTGGGCGCGAATTTCCTGCATCAGGATCGTGGTCGAGGTGGCGTCGTTGACCAAGTGATGGAAACGCAGCCGGGCAACCCAGCGTGGTTGCTGCGGCTCCTCGGCATAGTCCAGGGCCATCAGCGGCGCCTGGCGCAAGTCCAGCGGTGCATGGCCATCGCGCAGCGGTTCGACGCGCAAGTGCGCCTGGCGCCACACCACCTGCATGGGCTGCTCCAGGGCCTCCCACGCCAGGCTGGTACGCAGGATGTCGTGGCGGTTGATCACCTGCTGCAGGGCCTGGGCGAACGCGTCCAACTGCTCGCGCCGCGCAAAGCTGAACAGTGCCTGTTGTTGATAGGGATCACGCGCATCGGTGAGGTGATGGAAGAGCAACCCTTCCTGCAACGGCGCCAACGGGTAGATGTCCTGTATGTTGGCCGCGCCGCCGGGAATGCTGGCAGCGATCAGGTCCAGGCTGGCGGGGTCCAGTTCGGCCAGGTCCGCCTCATCTACATCGCTGTATTCACTCGCCGCCGCCAAGGCCGCCAGGGTCGGCTGGCCAAACAGCACCTGCACGTCGGCGCGCAGCCCGACCTGGCGCATGCGCTGCACCAGTTGCACCGCCAGCAGCGAATGCCCGCCGAGTTCAAAGAAGTGGTCGTGACGCCCAACCTGATGCACGTGCAACAGCTCGGCCCAAATCTGCGCGAGTAGGCTTTCCACCCCAGCGTGCGGCGCTTCATACAGGCGAGTGACGAAGGCGTCCTGGGCCGGTGCCGGCAACGCCTTGCGGTCGAGCTTGCCGTTGGCGGTCAAGGGCAGCGCCTCCAGTGGCTGGTAGGCGGCCGGCAGCATGTAGTCGGGCAACGAGGCTTGCAGGTGGGCGCGCAGGGCCTCGACCTCCACGGCTTCGCGCGGGACGAACCAGGCGAGCAACTGCCCTTCGCGCGACTGCACCACGGCTTCCTGGACGTGCGGGTGAGTGGCCAGGGCGGATTCGATTTCGCCCAGTTCGATGCGCACGCCACGGATTTTCACCTGGTCGTCATTGCGGCCCAGGTATTCGAGGTTGCCCTCCGGCAGCCAGCGCACCAGGTCGCCGGTACGGTACATACGGCCCTGTGCGAACGGGTCGTCGAGGAAACGCTCGGCGCTGAGTTCGGGGCGATTGAGATAACCCCGCGCTACACCTTTGCCACCGACGTACAACTCCCCCGCGACACCAATGGGCACTGGCCGTTGTTGGGCGTCCAGCACGTACACGCAGGCATTGGCGATGGGTGCGCCGATATGCAGCGGCGCGCCCACCTGCATACGGCCGGAGGTGGCAACCACAGTGGCTTCGGTGGGGCCATAGTTGTTGATCACCGCGAAAGACTGCGCCTGGGGGAAGGAACGCAGGCGGTCGCCGCCGATCAGCAGGGTGCGCAGGGTCGGGTGTTGCAGGCCCTGGCTGAACGCGTATTCGGCCACGGGGGTCGGCAGGAAGCACACGTCCAGCGGCTGCTTGCGCCACCAACCGAGCAACGCGTCGAGGTCTTCGGCGCCGTCATGGGCGGGCGGCAGGTGCAGCGTCGCGCCCACGCACAACGCCGGCCAGACTTCCCAGGCCATCGCGTCAAAACCAAAGCCGGCGACACTGGCCGTGTGGCTGCCGGCGTGCAGGTCGAAGGCCTGGCAGTGCCAATCCACCAGGTTCGAGACGGTGTGGTGCTCGACCATCACGCCTTTGGGCAGGCCGGTCGAGCCGGAGGTGTAGATCACGTAGGCAAGGTGGGAGGGGCTGACCGAGACGCGGGGGTTGGTGCCCAGGTGAAAGGTTGGGCGGTCGAGTTGAATCACCGGCACATCCAATGGCGGCAAGCGTTGCACCAGCTCGTGCTGGGTCAACACCACCACCGGCTCGCTGTCCTGTAGCAAGTAGTTCAGGCGTTCGGCGGGATGAGCCGGGTCAACCGGTACGTAGCAGGCACCGGACTTTAGAATCGCCAGCAACCCCACCAGCGTGTCCAGCCCCCGACGCGCCAGTATCACCACACGGTCGTCCGGCTGTACCCCTCGCTCCAGCAGTTGATGGGCCAGGGCGTTGGCCTGCTGGTTGAGTTGGGCATAGGTCAGTTGCCGGCCCTGATGCTCCGCCGCCACCGCGTCCGGCGTGCGCGCGGCCTGGCCTTCGATGCGCGCGTGCAGGGTTTGCGGTTGCGCGTTGGGCTGGGCGGTGGCGTTCCAGTGTTGCAACTGGGCCTGTTCGGCGGGCGTTACCAGGGAAAAGTCGCAGATCTTCAGTGTGGTGTCTTCCAGCCCCTGCTCCAGCAGCCAGGTAAAGCGCTGCGTCAGGGCGAGCACTTCGTCGTGCTGGAAGTACGCTTCGTTGTAGACGCAATGCAGGCAGGCAGTGTCCTGATAGCGGTTGCTGCGCAGGTGGATAGCCAAAGGCAGCGGCTCATGGTGGTTGGACACCTTGATCGCACGGGCCTCAGTGGTGCCGTAGCGCAGTTCATGGTCGTCCTGCTCGAAGGACACCGACAGGTCGAACAACTGCCCGCGATCGCTGCGGCGCAGGCCCAGCTCACGGTTCATCTCGCTGAGCGGGAAACGCTGATGGCGGAAGTCCTGCTTGAGCTGGTCACGCACCCCGCGCACCAAGGCGCTGAACGACAACTGTTCATCGAACTGCAGACGTACCGCGCTGACCTGGGTAAACAGCCCGACGGTAGAACGGAACCGCGCATTGGAACGGTTGAGAATCGGCAGCCCCACCACCCAGTCCTGACGCTGGGCCGTGCGGGTGAAATACACGTGCATCGCCGCCAGCAACACATGAAACGCCGACGCCTGGTAACGGTTGGCCACGTGCTCCATGCGGTTGAGCAGTGCCACCGGAAACGCTTGCGCCAGGCTATTACTGGGGGCCTTGGCGGTGTGCCGTGGGGTCAGCAATGGCTCCGGAAGTACCCGGTATTTGTCCAGCCAGTAGGCCCGGTCGCGGGCATAGCGGGCCGAGGCTTGATAGCGCGTGTCCGTGTCGATGAAGTCGATGTAGGACGGTGCCAGCGGCTCGGATGGCCGGCCTTGTTCCAGGTCCGTGTACAGCCGGGCAAGCGACTGCAGCATCTGGCCAAAGCCCCAGCCATCGAGAATCAGGTGGTGGGCCTGGGTGCCGAGGCGGTAGTGATGGGTATCGAGCTTGACCAGGAAGAAGCGGAACAGCGGCGCGCCCTGCATTGCAAAAGGCAAGGCCATTTGCGCCTGCATCAGGGCGAGGCTTTCGGCGTGTGGGTCGGGCACTGCGCAAACATCATGCAGCGCCAGGTCAACGGCCAACGTGGCGGCGAAGGTCTGCCTGGGCAGGCCATCGGCATCGCTGTGCAGGTGCGTGCGCAAGGCGTCGTGCTTGGCCACCAGCTGCTCGAGGGCACGCTGCATGAGGCCGGGGTCGATGGCGCCGGCGAAATCCACATAGCCGCCGATGTTGTACAGCGGTGAGTCGCCCACGCGCAGTTGGTCGAGCCAGATGTCCTGTTGGGCAGCGGTGAGGGGGAAGCTGGCCGGCAGGCGGGTGGAATGCTTCATAAGATCCTTCTCATGGGGGTCAGGCACTGGCCGCGCAGGGAGGCCCATTACGACGAATGGGCCGGATTGGAGCATGGGGGCCAGGGGCTGTCTGTCACCCTAAACCCGGACATCCCTGGGCGAAAACAGGCTTGGCTGGGGGTTCAGTGCTGAAACGATTAAAGAGGTGTAGGACATTGACTATATTTGACCGATGTCGGATTTAATCGGCCTCGTTTGGAATTATTTTTTTCCTTTATTTATCAGACTGTTAATTAATTTATCGGGCATTCCCTGAATTATTTTGGCCGGAATTGCCTCTCAGAAACGTCGAATTAATGACGTGGTTTTTATGGCACGTTGTGTCCCTCGTTTCCGCTACATACGTAGGAACAATCCCCTGGCTAAATGCATTCTCGAGTACCGACTCTGGTGTGTGAGCAAAGGATCGCCCCCGCAGAGGCCCAGGGAATCTGTTGACGGTTTTCGACATCAAGGATGAGATGGCTATGAGTTTGACCAGCAGTATTGCCAACACGGAAAGCCCTAATTTCTACGCTGAAATGGGCGAGTTGATTGCCAACAGTGGCCACGCGGACTTTGCCGCACACATGCTGCACCTGGTGGACAAGTGGGTACCTATCCACCTGGTGGACCTCAGCGAATGGACCCTCGACGAGCTGCGCAACCGCGTGCTCGATATCAAGCTGTTGGGCAGCGCCGGCGAGAAGCAGGACCTGCCGCCGCCCCTGACCCTGAACTCGATGGACGACCACCCGCTGCTGCGGGACATCCTCGGCATGCAGGACCCGCTGCTGATCCAGCTCAAAGCCAAGGCCAAGAGCCTGTACCCTCGCGGCACGTCGCACCAGTGCAACCTGGTATCACGCCAGGGCAACCGACGCTGTGTGATTTCGTTTTATCGACCGCCCAACCATCGCGGGTTTTCGCTGGCCGAGCTGTCGTTTCTCAAGTGCCTGTCGGACACCCTGCTGCCGCTGATCGAATGCCACGCCCAAAGCCTGCGCCAGGCACCCCATACCGAGGTCGAACCGGCCCACACCTTGCTGGAGCAATCCCAATTGCAGCGTGAGTTCTACAAGCGCCTGTCCCTGGGCGACATTACCCTGTCGGCACGCGAGCAAGAGGTGTGCCTTGGCCTGTTGACCGGGGGCACCGTGCCGCAGATGGCGCAGAAGCTCAGCGTGAAAAACAGCTCCATCGAAACCTACCTCAAGCGCGCCGCTGCCAAGCTCGGCGTGAGTGGCCGGCATGGCCTGGCCAAATGGATGATCGGCGCCTGATGAACAAAATGTGCACCTTGGCGATAGCATCGATGCTCAGCGGTTGCTCGTTGATCCCGGACTATCAACGGCCGCCGGCCCCGGTACCGGCACAGTATCCCCAAGACGGTGTGTACGCACTGGCGCAGTCCGGCACGTCGGACTGGCAGGCATTGTTCCATGACCCGGCGCTGCAACAGTTGATTCGCGATGCCCTGGTCAACAACCGTGACCTGCGGGTAGCGGCGTTGAACGTCGAAGCGTTCCAGGCGCAGTACCGTATCCAGCGCGCGGATCTGTTCCCGGCCGTGTCCGCCACCGGGGCCGGTCAACGCCGGCGGTTACCGGGGGATGTGAACGGCACCGGCAAGCCCGCCATCACCTCCAGCTACTCTGCGACCCTGGGGGTCAGCGCCTACGAACTGGATTTTTTTGGCCGCGTACGCAGCCTCGGCGAACAGGCCATGCTCACCTACCTGGGTACCGAAGAGGCCCGGCGTAGCGCGCAACTGAGCCTGGTGGCGAATGTCGCCAATGCTTACCTCACCTGGCGCGCCGATCAGGAACTGCTGGCCCTGGCCGGCCAAACCCTGGTGGCCAACGAACACAGCCTGCGCCTCACCCGTCGCAGCAAAACCGCGGGTAAAGCCTCGGCACTCGATGTGGTGCAGGCCCGCACCAGTGTCGAAAGCACCCGCGCCAGCGTGGCCCGCTACGAGCGCCAGGTGGCCCAGGACCTCAACAACTTGACCCTGCTGGTAGGCGGCCCGGTGGATGAAAAACTCCCCGCCCGCCCACTCGCGGCTGACTGGGTGGCGCGCGTGCCAGCGGGCCTGCCCTCGGACCTGCTGCAACGCCGCCCGGACATCCTCCAGGCCGAGTATCAACTGCGCGCCGCCAACGCCAATATCGGTGCGGCACGCGCTGCGTTTTTCCCTTCCGTGAGCCTCACCGCCAACGCCGGCAGTGCCAGCACGCAGTTGTCAGGCCTGTTCAAGGGTGGCTCGGGTAGCTGGACGTTCCAGCCGCAGATCAACCTGCCAATTTTCAACGCCGGCAGCCTGCGCGCGAGTCTCGACTACGCCAAGCTGCAAAAAGACATCAGCGTGGCGCAGTACGAAAAATCGATCCAGACCGCCTTCCAGGAAGTTGCCGATGGGCTGGCGGCGCGGCAGACCTTCATCGATCAGCTGCAGGCACAACAGGATTTTGTGGCCGCCAACCAGCAGTATTACGACCTGGCCGAACACCGCTACCGCAGCGGTGTCGATAGCAACCTCACCTTCCTGGACGCACAACGGGCGCTGTTCAGCTCGCAACAGGCGCTGATCGTCGACCGCCTGGCGCAGTTAGTCGCGGAGGTGAATTTGTATACGGCGCTGGGGGGCGCATGGGCAGAGGGCGCCACGTCCCCAGTGGCGAGCGGGCTTGCCACACAAAACCCGCTTGCTTCAGGTTTTTAGTGCTAGTCAAACTTGTGGAATCACCGCCTCCGCCTCAATTTCAATCAACCACTGCGGCAACGACAATCCGCTGACGAGTATCCACGAAGACGGCGGCGGGTTGTGCGGGAAACGCTCACGCAACGCCTGCGCGATCGGCTCCTGCTGGTCACGCGCCGACTCGACGATATACAACCGCAGCATGATCACATGGGACAGGTCCCCCTCGACCTCGGCCAGGACCTTTTCGATATTGTCCAAGGCGGTGGCGGTCTGCTCGGCAATGCCAGGGCCGACGGTGCGTTCGTCCGCATCCACGCCCACCTGCCCGGAAAGCAGGATGCGTCGGCCTTCCGGGACTTCAAGGGCCTGGCTGAAGCCGTACTGCAGAGAATTGAATACCGTTGCGGGATTGATGACCTTTCGCTGCATGACGCGTCCTTGTTGTCCGTGGGAAAACAAGCCTAACCCAAAGGCATCACTCAATCTGACGGTTCAACATCCCGCAACATATCGGGCTCGAGTGACCACCGGACGCGGCGCAATGGGGCAGTGACCTTGTGGGAGCCGGGCTTGCCCGCGATAGCGGCGTGCCAGGCGACAGCAATGCCGGCTGACACGCCGTCATCGCAGGCAAGCCAGCTCCCACATTGGATCTGCGTGATGACCAAGCGGCTGTTCCCGAATGCCTACTACGGCCCGAGTCAGCCTACCAATGCCCCATCGCCAGACTGAATGGCGAAAATTCCGCAAACTGCCACCGCAACGCCAACGCCGCCGGGCGGCGGACCACCTGTTCCACGGTGACCGTCCATAGCCGCTGGGCACCCTCGAACAGGGCCACTTGCGGGCCGTCCAGGATCAACGCGGTGCGCCCGGCCACTTGCAGCACATCACCCGATTCGAAATCGATGAACAAAAGGCCCGCCACCGGGTTCACCTGCAGATTACCCAGGGTGTTGAAGAACAGGTTGCCGGCGAAGTCAGGGATGGTCAGCACGTTGCCTTCTACCTGCACAAAACCCGTGTTGCCGCCCCGATGAGAAACGTCCACCGAGCGCTGGCCGTCGACCTCGACGTAGCTGGCGACGAAGAACGTGTCGGCGTTGCGAATCGTGGTTTGGGCCGCGTCGTCCAGGGTGTCGGAACGTTCGACCCGCGTGCCGGGTTTGCGCGCGATGGCGTCGACCGGCCGCAGCTGGATGTACTTGGGGCAATTGCCGAAGGTGTGCACCACGTCGACCGAAAAGCCATCGTCATCGAGTGCGCCGATACGCCCGTTCATGCGATTGCGGCGGCGGGTGTTGAGGTCGATGCCCAGCAGGCCGACGGAGGCGCCGCCGAGCAATGCGCCGCGGGCCGGGTCGCTCGCGCAGGGCAGGCTGTCGATCTGCAAGGTTTGCGGGTCCGGCGAATGCGCAAAGCCCGGGGCGCCTTCAAGCATGGTCGCCCAGGGGATGCCCTGCTCGTCCACCACGCCCAGCACCAGATACGGCAGCAAAGGGTAGAAATCCCGATGTTGTTCCGGCAGGTGATCACGTATCACCTTCGGCCCGACCACAGCCATGCGGTCGGCAACGCCAACCGCTGCTTGCAGGTGCCGTTCGCCGGCATGCCAGGGGGATTGTTCGATCAGGTTCATGGCGAGCACCTCAGAGTGGATGCCCCGATGCTGCGCCCTGCCAGGCATTGAGAGAATAACCACGCCAGGCAATCCACTATTACGCCAGCTGAAATGCCGGGTGCTCACGCAGGGCTGCCAGGCAGTGGTCGACAAAACTGCGTACGCGCATCGGCGCATTGCGGCCTTGGCGATACACCATATGCACAGGCACTGGCGCCAGCTCAAAGTCCGGCAGTACGCGGCGTAACTGCCCGGTGAGCAGATGCTCGTGAACCGGGTAACTCAAGCAGCGAATCAGCCCGGCGCCCTGCACCGCCGCGTTGATCGCTCCCTGCACCGTGGTGCAGCCCAGGCGTGCGCGGGCCTTGAGCTGATAGCCGTGAAAATCCCAATGTACCTGTTCGGCACCGGCGATCAGCCTGTGCTGCTTGAGGTCTACGGGGTGCCGGGGTTCGCCGTTGTCAGCCAGGTAGCCGGGACTGGCGCAAAGGATGTGCCGCACGTGCCCCAACGGTCGCGCAGTCAACGCCGAGTCGGGCAGTTCACCGACGAGGATCGCTACGTCCAGTCCCTCTTCATGCAGGTTCGGGTAATAGTCGTGGTAATGGACCGCCAGCTGCACGTCGGGATAGCGGTCCATGTAGCCGGCCAATACCGGCGCCATCACATAGCGGCTGAACAACAAGGGCAGGAACACCCGCAGATTGCCCTGGGCTTGCACATGCAAACCCAGGGCCGACGCTTCGGCAGCCTCCACAGCGGCGAGCAGGCGCAGGCAGTCAGCCAGGTACGCACTGCCGGCGTCGGTGAGGCTCACGCCCCGCGTACTGCGCTCAAGCAACGGCATGCGCAAACGCGCTTCCAGGCGCGCTATCGCCCGCACCAGCGTCGGCCCCGAGACTTGCGCCGCCCGCGCCGCCGCGGCCAGGCTCGGCTGCCCTGCCAGCGCGGCGAAGAGCTGCATATCGCGATAACGCTCCATCAACTGCGCCGTTTCATTGTCGGATTGAGGGCGGCGTCCTGGCCCAGTCGATGGGTGAGGAAATCCACAAAGGTGTTGATCTTGGCAGGCACGCGCGCACTTTTCTGGAACACCACCTGGATCGGCAGCGGCGGCGCCTCATAGGCGTCGAGGACAATCTCCAGCTCCCCCGCCGCCACGGCGGTTGCAACCTGATAGGACAGCACGCGCGTCATGCCCCAGCCCAGGCGTGCCAGGTTGATGGCGGCGTTGTTGGCCGTGACCACCAGCCGTGGCTCGATGGGCACGGCCAACGGCTGGCCGTCGTCGACGAACTCCCAGCCACTTACCAACTGGCTGGAAGACGACGTGGCAATCTTGGCCTCACGCAATTGCGAAGGGTGCCCGGGCCGCCCGTGCTGGTCGAGATACGCCGGTGACGCGCACACCACCCGGCGCACCTCGCCAACCTTGATCGCCTGCTGCCCGGGCTCGTGCAGATGACCGATACGTACCGCCACATCAACGCCCTCGTCGACCATGTTAACCACGCGGTCAACCAGCAAGGCGTTGATGTTCACCAAGGGGAACCGGTCGAGGTAGTCCCCCAGCACCGGCGCCACATACAGTTCGCCAAACAGCACCGGCGCGGTGACTGTCAGGTGGCCACAGGGGATGGAATAACTGCCCGCCGCCGCTTCTTCGGCTTCATCGAGTTCGGCCAGGATGCGCCGACAATCTTCCAGGTAGCGCTGGCCGGCTTCGGTCAGGTGCAAGCTGCGCGTGGTACGCGCCAGCAGTTGGGTGCCGATGCGCTCCTCCATGGCGGCGATGGCCCGCGTCACGCTGGGAGGTGAGGTGTTCAGGCGACGCGCGGCGGCGGCAAAGCCCTCCTCCTCGGCCACCGCCACAAACACCTGCATTTCATGAAATCGATCCATCGGCGCGCCTCCATACAGTTAAAGCGACTGCAACCCCACCGGCGTACGCGGCATGCCGACAAACCCCGGCAACGCCTCGATGCTGGCGAGCCAGGCGCGCACATGAGGGTAGTCGGCCAGCGAGACATTGCCTTCGGGCGCGTGGGCCACGTAGGTGTAGAAGGCCACATCGGCAATGGTCGGCAGCTCGCTGGCCAGGAAGCGGCTTTGGCTCAGTTGCGCTTCCATCAGCTTCAGCAAGGCGTGGGAACGGGTAATCGCGGCGGCAGTGTCGACGTCAGCACCAAACACCAAGGCCAGGCGCGCAGTCGCGGGCCCGGCATGGAGTTGCCCGGCGGCGGCCGAGAGCCAGCGCTGCACGCGGGCTTGGCCCACCGGGTCACTTGGCAGCCATTGGCCGTTGCCGTAGGTGCTGGCGAGGTAGACCAGAATCGCAGTGGAGTCGGCCAGTAGAACGCCGTTGTCATCAATGGCGGGCACTTGGCCAAATGGGTTGATCGTGGCAATAAAGTCAGCAGCTTTATGCGCGCCTTGCTTGAGGTCGACCAGCACAAATTCCGAGGGCAAGCCCAGCAGGGACAGCATCAGCTCGACCCGGTGGGAGTGGCCGGACAACGGGAAACCGTAGAGTTTGATCATGAAAGGCTCCAAAAGAACGGGTATCGACGCCCCGCATGTTCCATCGCTGCCCCGTCCGTTGGAATCACCAGGATTTACAATCCAGCATTTCATCCAGCGAAACAATAGCTCACTTGGATGCAGCCAAAAAATCCCACGATCGAACCCGCCCCCTGTGGGGCTCGACAGCGCCCACAGTTGAACTTCGGCGTGCCTCAAATTCCGCCAACGACGTAGGTGCTGCACAGGCCAGGGGTGTGCTCAACGCTCTTGGAGGCGATCGCGCAGGAATCGATGGCTGCTGGAAAACAACCGCCGATAGGTGAGCAACACCGCCCCCACCGTGCCTAACGCCGATGACGCGGCAATCAGGAACATGATCACGATCTGATACCGCACCGCATCCTCCGGGCTCTCCCCCGCCAGCACCTGACCGGTCATCATGCCGGGCAGGCTGACGATGCCCACCACCGTCATCTGGTTCAGCGTCGGGATCATGCCCGCGCGTACCGCTTGGCGTATCGCGTCCTGCGCCGCTTCCCAGCGTGAGCCGCCGAGGGCCAGGATCATCTCGATGGTGTTGCGCCCCGAGGTCAGTTCCTGGGTCATGCGCTCGATGCCCAGGGAGACGCCGGTCAGGGTGTTGCCCAGGATCATGCCCAGGATCGGGATCGCATACTGCGGCTCGTACCACGGGTGGATGCGGATCACCGCAAACAAGCCCACGGCCGTGACCAGCCACGAGCTGCCCCACACCGACAGGATGCTGTCGACCCGCTGGCCCCGGTACGTGCGCCGCCCTCGCCCGGCGGCCGAAAGCCCGGCGATCAGGGTCATCGCACACATCAACGGCAACACCACGTACCAGTAGGCAAACTCGAAGACCCAGCCCAGCAGGTAACCGATGGTCAACAATTGCACCACGGTGCGCACCGCCGCCCACAGCAACTGGCGGCCAAGGCCCAGGCGCAGCAGCAGCGACAGTGCGCCGTTGATCAAAATCAACGAGGCGGCAATGCCCATGTCCAGCGCGGTGAGGTTCTGATAGTTCATGGCTGGGGCACTCCGCTCAACACACCGGCACTCATCTGCAAGTGGATGTCACTCATGCGCCGGGCCTGGTCCAGGTCGTGGGAGACCCAGATACAGGCACGCGCAGGGTCACCGGCAAACCAGGCATCGATCAACGCCTCCACCTCGCGGGATGAGGTTGGGTCGAGGGCGGCGGTGGGTTCGTCCAGCAGTAGCACTTCGGGGTTCAGTTGCAGGGTGCGGATCAACGAGACCACCTGGGATTCGCCGCCCGACAGGTCGCCGGCGCGCTTGGCGAGAAAATCCGGCGCCTTGCCGGCATGCCCGAGCAGCGTGGTGACGGCCGCCAGATCGAAGCTGCGCTTGCGCAACGTCTTGAGGCTGAAGGGGAACCGCAGGTTGTCTTCCACTGAACCATCAAGCAGCGCCGGACGTTGCGACAGGTAGCTGATATGGCTGCGATAGTGGGGAATCTGCGTATTGCCGATCGGCTGGTTATTCCACAGGATCTGCCCGGACGTGGGCGCATCCAGCAGCGCCAACGCGCGCAGGAATACACTTTTGCCAGAACCGGACGCGCCGGTGATGGACACGCGGTCGCCGGCATGCAGGGTAAAATCAATGGGCTGGAGCAACGGCACTTGGCGGCGCTCGTCCAGGCGCGTGAGGGCGCGGGTTTCGATCAGTGCGCTCATGGACGCGGTGTTCCTCTTAAATCCTGTTGGCCGCAATGGTGAGGCAGGCGCGGCAAGATTTCATGAAAAAATTCAAACTATCGCCACCCGTGCGGCTCAGAACTTCAGGTTCAACGTAGATACGGAGGCGACATGCACTACCGACAACTGGGCCATTCCGGCCTGCTGGTGTCCGAAATGATCCTGGGCACCGTGCCCTTTGGCGGTCGCGCCGAATTTGAACAATGCGGATCGGTGGACGTGCCCCTGGCCAAGCGCATGTTCGATATCGCGTTCGACGCGGGTGTGAACATGGTTGACACCGCCGACCTCTACTCCCACGGTCTGGCTGAAGAAGTGGTTGGCAAAGCCTTGGGCGACAAGCGCAACGATGTCCTGTTGGCCACCAAGGGCCGTAGCCCGTTGGACAGCAACCCGAACAATTCCGGTTCCTCGCGCTACCACCTGATTCGCGCGTGCGAGGCCAGTTTGAAACGCTTGGGCACCGACCATATCGACCTGTACCAACTGCACAATTGGGATGGCATGACCCCCATCGAGGAAACCCTCGAAGCGCTGCGGCTGCTGGTGGGTTCGGGGAAAATCCGTTACTTCGGCACCAGCAATTTCACCGCCTGGCAAATGATGAAAACCTTGGGCACGGCCGAGTTGCACGGCATGCTCAAACCTATTACCCAGCAGATCTACTACACCCCTGAATCCCGCGAAGCCGAGTACGAACTGCTGCCCATGGCACTGGACCAGTCGGTGGGCACGCTGGTGTGGGGACCGATGGGCGAAGGCCTGCTGACCGGTTCCACCCGCCGCGGGCACACGCCGCCGGCCAACACTCGCCAGGGCAGCGGCTGGCCGGAACCCTACGTGCATGACCAGGAGCGTGCGCTGGACATCATCGAAACCCTCGCCGCTGTCGGCGATGAGCATGGCGTCTCGGTCGCTCGCACGTGCCTGGCGTGGTTGAAGGATCGGCCAGGGATCACTTCGCTGATTGTCGGCGCGCGCACCGAAGAACACCTGCGCGACAACCTCGCAGCGACTGAACTGAAGCTCACCGAGGAACAGTCTGCGCGCATCGAAGCCGTGACGCGGCGCCAGCCATTGTATCCCTACTGGCATCGTTTCACCGCCGGGATTGATCGCTTTGATCCAGCGGAGCAGCCGTTCCTGGCCGAGCACCAAAAGACCCTGGATGCGCGCAAGGACAAGTAACCGCTATCGCCGTCAAGCCGGCGTCTATAGGCCGATACCCCTACAGGCGCTGGCTTGCGTCAACCCGCAAGGAGAAAGCCCGTGATCGCCCAAATCATGATCGCCGCCCTCGGCGTCGTCGCTATCTGGTTCAGCCAGAGCAAGCGCTTGAAGGTGCGCCGCTATGCCTGTCTGTTCGGTATGGCGGGACAGCCGTTCTGGTTTTGGTCATCGATCAATGCCGAGCAATGGGGGATCGTGCTGCTGAGCTGTTTCTACACGGTGGCATGGGCCAAGGGTATAAAGACCCACTGGATTGACCGCAAGCCGGACGTGCAAGGCTGATTTGCAATCGAGCGCCGCACTGCCTATATTTCCCGCCTGGCGCTCTCTACGCCACCTTCCGCGGAAAGGGCTGCGCCCAAGACACTGCACCACCCTCATTTTCTACGACTCCCAACCTTGAAGCGGAACAGGTTTGTGCAAGGAGATCGTATGTCCCGACACATCAACACCGATGGCCGCCTCAACCTTGAGCAACAGCGCAAGCGCGCCAAGGAATTGCTGCCACACCTGAAAACCCAAGACCCGAACGCAACCCTGTCCCAGGCACAATGGGCGATCGCCAAGCAGCTGGGTTTCAGCAGTTGGCCCAGGCTCAAGGCCCATGTCGATGCCATCGCCTTCGCCGCGAACCACCCCGACTTCGCCGCCAGCGATGAAGCGCGCACCACCCATTGGCGCTGCGGCAATGACATTGCCCACAGCCTGCAGGTCGCGGGGTTCAAGGGACGTTTTCAGATGCTCACCGACCCCCTGTGCATGGGCCCGGTTCGCGATGTGCCCAGCGCCGCATTCCGAGCAATGCGCAGCGCATTTATCAGCCAGGCCTTCGCCCTGGACGAAGCACAGGTAGCGCGCCGCGTCGCCGATGAATATGACCAGCTCGAAGCCTTGGCCGACGCCGATCACAGCGTGCTGTGGTGCGAAGCGGATGCCTATGACCAACTGTTCCTGATGCGTGCACTTGCGGGTCTTGAGCAAGCCCCCCGCACACTGGAGCTGATCGAGGTGGACCGCATTCCCGGTGTGGAACGCTTTATCGGCATTGGCCAACTGGCGCCCGACCTGCTGGCCTGGCTCTGGCCGCAACGACGGCTGATCGACGACGACGCGGTGCACTTGGCCAAGCGGGCCTGGGCGGCGTATTGCGCATCGTCACCAGAAAGCCTGGCGCAGCTGGCCCACGGCACACATTCGGCGCTGCCTCTGCTGGCCCCCGCGCTGTTGCGCCAATTGCAGGAACTGCCGGGCATTCGCGACGGTTTATCGCTCACCGAACGCCTGGCACTGACCTACATTGCCGAAGCCGGCCTCGTGCCGTTTGGTCGGGTGTTCGCCGAGTTGATGAGCAAGCGCGAACCACTGCCGTTTCTGGGGGACATGATGTTTCATGCGCTGATGCGGCCGTTGATCGACGGCAAGCAGCCCTTGCTGATCGAGACACAGGTGGACCGGGACTGGCCCCGCCGTGAGTTGGCGCTGACGCCCTTGGGGTATCAGGTGCTGAGCGGCGATGCGTATTGGCTTGAGCATGCCAGCCATGAACGCTGGGTCGGCGGTGTGTGCCTGAGCCCTGGCCGCCCTCACTGGGCGATAGGCGCCACCCAGCCGGTCTGGCACGGCTGACGCCTCACCCGGCGGTTACCGCTTGGGCGATAGGCCAATCGCACAGGCGAACACCGCCGGGTCCCCCTGGCAAATGGCGCGCTTAGCAATCGACACCTTGCTCGCGCGGGGCGCCGCTCCCTCCGTATCCACCGCGCGCAGTACCGGGCGCTCAAGGGTCGGCAGATTCTGCAGGGGATCGACGATTTCCATGCAGCGACGCAACGAGTTGAAGTCCGGCGACTGCGACAGCGACAAGTGCAACGTCTGGCTCACTGACACCGACACCAGCGAACTCTGCGCACAGTGCCCGTCGTAGATCAGCGTGTGGCGTATCAGCGGGTTGTCGTGGCAATACTTCAGCAGGTTCACCTGTCGTGAACGCACCAGCGCGGTGTCGATGATCAACAGGTCGAATGCCACGCCCTCGGAACGCGTCAACGCCTGCAACTCGTCGAACGAACTCAGTGGGGCGATGCGGTAGTAGCCCAGTTGGTTGAGCATTTTCTCGATCTTGATCCGTTGCAAAAGGTCGGCATCGGCAATCAGCAGGCGTAACGCTTTATTGGACATAGGGTAAACCTGACAGTTGGGCATCAGCGTCGATCACGGTAACGGTCAGGGCCAAACATGACTTTAAGGCGATTCTGAAACGGTATCCGGGGGCAGTGGCGCACTTTTAAGAATCGCCTCAAAGCCCTCGCACCGCCCGCGCCCTACCATGGCGTGCGTCCCTATCAACGCCCCATGGAATTCACCTGTGTTCATGTTTCTACTCAGAATGGTGCTGCTGGCCGGTGGGCTGTTCGCCCTCGCGCCTCCGCCCGCCGACGCCGCGCTGCAGATCGAAGGCACGCGCCTTATCTATTTCGGCCAGGACAAGGCCGCCGGTATCAATGTGGTCAACCAGGCACCGCGTGAAGTCGTGGTGCAAACCTGGATCAGCGGGGAAAACGAATCCGCCGGGCGCGAGGTGCCGTTTGCCGCGACCGAGCCGTTGGTGCAACTGGCTGCCGGCGAGCATCATCGCCTGCGCATCCTGTATGCGGGGGAAGGCTTGCCCGTGGACCGCGAGTCGTTGTTCTGGCTGAACATCATGGAGATCCCACTCAAGCCGGAAGACCCCAACAGCGTGCAGTTTGCGATACGCCAACGGCTCAAGCTGTTCTATCGGCCGCCCACGCTCGAGGGCGGTTCGGCCGAAGCGGTGCAGCAGTTGGAATGGAACACCGACGGGCACAGCGTCACGGTCAGCAACCCCAGCGCGTTCCACCTGTCGCTGATCAATGTGCAAACAGACGACCAGGCGCTCAGCGATTACCTGCTGCTCGAACCCCATGAGCGCAAGACCCTCGACGCGCCCAGCCCCTTGCCCAAAGGCACCACACTCCACTTCACCGAAATCACCGATATCGGCTTGCAGGCCCGCCACAGCGCGGCGCTCAAGTGATAGACCGCGGGGAATATGCACCTATGTCACTCACCAAACGACTTCTACCCATGTTGCTGTGGGCCTGCGCCGCCCTGCCCGCTACCAGCCATGCGCTGGCCTGCCGCGAGGACGGCACCAACTCGATCATCACCCAGGAGGCCCTGGGCACCGCGCTGGCGGTGGCGGCCGATGCCCCCAACGGCAGCATCATCTGGGAGTCCGGCCCACGCTCCACCAATGTGATCTGCAAAGACGACTACAACTACGGCCGCGAGGAAATATATTTCTACGTCAACCCGGCCAACGTGAGCATCGGCACCGGCATTCGCGTGGGCATCCGCTACAACAACCAGCCCATTACCCAAAGTACCGGCAAGGTCGGCACCGGGTTCTTTTCCGACCGAGGCTGCACCTCCAACTGCATCGGCTGGGACAAGGCGCGTTTCACCCTCAACTTCAGCGTGTTCATCGAGAAATACGACCCCACGCCCCCAAGCGGCCAGGCCAGTACATTGACCTCGTACCGCGTGTTCCAACTGGACGGCGTGCGTGGGCTCAACTCACGCCCCAACAGCAACTTCAACTACGTGGTCACTGGCATGAACGGCATCCGTTTCGTGCCGTGCACGCCGGAGCTGACCATCACCCCCAGCGTGGTCAACTTCCCCACGCCGTCACGCAAGGCTGCGGTCGGTGAAGTCGCCAGCACCGCGAACTTCAGCCTGAACCTGCGCAAAGGCTGCGACACGCCCTACACCGTCAGCGCGCGCTTCGCCACCACCGCGGGCGGCGGCAGCGTGATCAATGGATTGCTGGTGCCGGACAACAACAGCTCGGTGGGCATCTCGCTGTCCCGCGCCGAGAGCCAGCAACAATTGCCGTTCAACAACTGGTTCACCCTGCAGGAACTCATGGGGCTGGGCCAGAGCCACGACGAATTCCGCGCCGACCTGAAATGGCGCACCCTGCCGCTGCCGGGGGCATTCGACGCCGCCGTGGTGGTAGATATGTATTACAAATAGACGGCTTTTAAGGATCGTCTTATGCCCGCGGTGCACGTCGCTATTTAAAGTGCGCCGATGCGATTGAAAAGTTATCTGCTCCAGATCAACCCCGTCCTCTCCCGACCCGAAGCAGCCAGAAGGCTGCTTCGTATTTTTGCGACCGTACTGCTGATCGGCATCCTCAGCGGGGTCTATACCTTCCTGCTGTCCACCTTCAACAACGATATTTCCCAGCGCCGCGGCTACATGAGCAGCGCCATCGCCGAAGCCCACACCTTTTTCACCAACCGCCAGGCCTTGCTCGAAAGCCTCAGCCTGTCCGCGGTACGCCGGCCCTCAAAGGCCCCGGCAAACACGTTTTCCCCGGAAGAGCAGCACCTGCAACTGGGCGATACACCGAGCAACCAGTGGAGCATCTGGCTGACCACGCGCCTGCGCGACTACCTCAAGGCCAAGCAGCTCAACCTGCTTTACGTGAACGCCGGCAACACCCCCCAGATGACGCCCCAAGTGACGCGCTTGTACGATGCCACCGCGCAGGTGCTGCCGATTTCCAAGTGCATGCTCAACCGCCTCAAGGCCCTGCAGCACAGTGACCCGGCCACCCTCAACGAGCTGTGGCTGAGTGACCGCACCGAACACCACTCGCACCTGTACATCTTCATCCGCCTGGATGATCGCGATCCCGACTCCGGCTGGCTCGGCCTGGAAATGGAGAGCCGCGAAGTGTCCTCCACCCTCAGCGACCAGAGTGCCGGCGAGTTCATGATGCTCAACTCCCAGGGCATGCTGGTGTTCACCAACAGCGACAATGCGCAGTTGAGCCAACAACACCCGCGGCCCGGGGAAGAGAGTTTTTTCGGGTTTGTCGGCAGCGGTTGGCTGCCCGATCACCTGGTGATCCGCAAGCACCTGAAATCCTCGGACTGGCAACTGATGTACTCCATCGACCTGCGCGCCGTGGTCACCGGCCTGTGGAAGCAGTTGCTCGGTTCCCTGCTGTTCTGCCTGTTCAGCCTGACGCTGATCTGGCTGGTGATGAGGCGCGTCGACCAGCGTTTCATCATTCCGTCGATCCACCGCATCCAGGCGCTGATCGAAAGCGAAGCGTTCGGCCGCGACGTGATCCAGACCGCACCCGTCGCCCTGTGCGTGCTGCGGCGTACCGATGGCCAGGTGGTGCTGGAAAACACCCTGGCCCAGCAATGGCTCGGCCACGGCCCGGAGCGCGAGAGCTTGCGGGCCGGCTGGATCGAGCAGGCGTTTGCCGACGGGCCGTCGGAACGCAGCGACTACTTCGAGACCATCGACGGCCGCCACCTGTACCTGAGCAGCGCGCCGACCCGCTACAAAGGCGAGGATGTGCTGTTTTGCGCCTTCAGCGATATCAGTGCACGCAAGCAGGTCGAGGCGGCACTGGAAGAAGCGCGGCACTCTGCGGACGCGGCCAACGCCGCAAAAACCTTGTTCCTGGCCACCATGAGCCATGAAATCCGCACGCCGCTGTATGGCGTGCTCGGCACCCTGGAACTGCTGGCACGCACGCAACTGGATGCCCAGCAAAAAGACTACTTGCACGCCATCGAGGGTTCATCCTCGACCTTGTTGCAACTGATCTGCGACGTGCTGGACGTGTCGAAGATCGAGGCCGGCCAGTTGGCCCTGGAATTGAGCGAGTTCTCACCGCTGGACCTGGTGCACGAGATCATCCAGGGCTACGCGGCCGCCGCCCAGGGCAAGGGCCTGCAACTGTATGCCTGCTTCGACCCCAAGTTGCCGGAACGCCTGATCGGCGATGTGACGCGTATTCGCCAGATCCTCAACAACCTGCTTAACAACGCGGTGAAGTTTACCGACTACGGGCGCGTGGTGCTGCGGGTCAAGGTCCTCGGCCGCGATGGCGAACGCTCCAGCCTGTTGTGGCAGGTCTCGGACACCGGCAAGGGCATTACCCAGGAAGACCAGGCGCTGATTTTCGAGCCGTTCTACCAGAGCGAAGGCAACACCAACGTGGTTGCCGGCACCGGCTTGGGGCTACCGATCTGCCAGCGCCTGACCCAGTTGATGAACGGCCATATCCGCATGGTCAGCGAACTGGGCCTGGGCAGCAGTTTCAGCTTGACCCTGCCGCTGGAAGAAGCCCCCACCGCGCCAATGACCCCACTGCTGGCCGAGACCATCTACGTGGCATCGCCGATCCCGGAACTGGCGCACTCCATCAGCGGCTGGTTGCGTCGCTGGGGCGCTCGGGCCCAGACCGGCCTGCCGACCCTGCCGGAAAGCCATCTGCTGCTGCAATTGCACCCCGGCAGCGTCGACCCGTTGCTGGTGCCCGACTGGCCGGGGCCGGTGATCCATGTCAGCAGCAACGCCTGTAACGCCCTCGAAGCCGAAGCTGGCGCGTGGCATGTCAACCTCAACCACCTGGGTGCGATTCACCAGGCGGTCAGCCAGGCCCAGGGCCTGTGGGTGGCACGCGCCGATGAGCAAACGCGCCAGCGCGACCTGAAGAAGCTCAACCTGCACCTGCTGGTGGCCGAGGACAACATCATCAACCAGCTGATTCTGCGCGACCAGCTCGAGGAACTCGGCTGCACCGTGGAGCTGGCGGCCGATGGCCAGGAAGCGTTGCAGCTGTACGCCGCCGGCCAATTCGACGTGGTGCTGACGGACGTGAACATGCCCCACATCAACGGTTATGAACTGGCGCGCGAACTGCGGCGCCAGGACTGCCCGTTGCCAATAATCGGGGCCACCGCCAACGCCATGCGCGGCGAGGCCGACCTGTGCCTGGCCGCCGGCATGAACCATTGCCTGGTCAAACCCTTTGCGTTGCGGGCTCTATTCAACTCCCTGGCGCCTTATGCACGGATCACCCATGAAGCCCCTTAGTATTCTGATCGTTGAGGACCATCCCCTGCAGCACATCTACCTGCAGCACCTGCTCAGTGAGTTAGGGGATTTCATGCTCGAAACCGCCGAAGATGGCAAACAAGCGCTGGAGCGGCTACGCCAGCGTGATTTCGACCTGGTACTGACCGACCTGCTGATGCCCGGCATGGACGGCGTGCAATTTATCCAGTGCCTGGCCAGCCTGCGCTGCAAGCCGGCACTGGCGATCATGAGCGCCGCGTCACGCCGCATGCTGATGGCCGCCAGCCTGGTGGCGAAGAACCTCGACGTGGAGGTGATCGGGCTGATTTCCAAGCCGGTCGCCGCCGACGCCTTGCGCAGCCTGGTGGACCAATTGCGCAACCGCGTACGCAGCCCCTCCCCCGCATTGCCCGAACACCTGGACATCGACCGTCACACGCTGATCCAGGCCATGGGCAACGGCCAGTTCCAGGCGTGGTTCCAGCCGAAGAAGTCCCTGGCCAACGGCCGCATCGTCGCCGCCGAAGCGCTGGTGCGCTGGATGCACCCCGAGCAAGGCGTGATGCTGCCCGCTGCATTCCTACCGGCCATCAAGGCGTTCGAACTGGAAGAGCGCCTGTTGTGGGTGGTGCTCAAGCAGGCCATCCACGCCCAAGAACGCTGGCGCCAGCGTGGCTATGAAATCCCGGTGGCGATCAACCTGCCCACGCACCTGCTCAACAGCCACGACCTGGCCGACCGCCTGCTGGAGTTCGTGCTGCACCACGATGGCATCCCCGGGATGATCTGCTTCGAGTTGATGGAGTGCTCGGTGCCCCAGGACATCAGCAACTTCTACGCAGGCGCCTGCCGCCTGCGCATCAAAGGCTTCGGGTTGTCCCAGGACGATTTCGGCAAAGGCTACAGCTCGTACCTGAACCTGGTGTCCACGCCCTTCACAGAACTCAAGATCGACCAGGCACTGGTGCAGGGCAGCCATGACAACGAGGGCATCGCCCAGGCCCTCGCCAGTATCATCGCGCTGGGGCGAAAACTCGGCCTGACCGTGGTCGCCGAAGGCGTGGAGACGCCCCAGCAACTGGCGCTGTTGCGCAAGATCGACTGCAACCAGGTGCAGGGTTTCCTGATTTCCCACGCGGTTTCTTCGGAACAATTTCAACAACTACTGAACAATGATGGCCCCGCGACATCTCACTAGGAACCGGCCACGGATGATGCGTCCAATATAGGACTAAGCTCAATCCAGTGCCGATGTGTCCTGCGCCTGCGGAAACCCATGATGAAGCACAACAACGCGATCCTCGAAGCCTTTACCCGCAGCTCCCTGCGCTTGAATATAGGCCTGATGGTGCTGATAGGGATCGCGTTGCTGCTGGTCCTTACCAATTACTGGTCCCTGCAACGGGGGGTCGAGACCCGCTACGGCGCCACGCGCTTTCATTTCGCGCGCCTGATGGAAAACCTCCAGGAACAGCAGTCGTACCTCAAGAGCCTGAGCCACCCGGGGATCCAGGCCGAATTGTTGCGTGAAACCAACGTTCAGGTCAGCCTCAAGAGCCGCATGCTCGAAAACCGCCGCACCCTGTATGAAGGGCAGAAGTACTCGTATTCGGTCCCGTTCAGCGTCACGTTCGATGAACAGCAGGTCGGCGCCGCCGCCAGGCCGCAGATATTCGCCCTGGGTGCGCACCTGACCAGCTACTACAGCGCCTTCTGGTCCTCATCCCCTTACGAGGCGCCGCAAACCTTCCTGCTCGACCGCCAGACGAACTACGCCATCACCGTCCCATCCGTGGGCTACCAGCGTCGGGAAAGCACAGAGGACACCGGTAACCTTGTAGCCCTGGTCAACGCGGTGCAGCAAACCCTCAAAGAGACGCCGCAGCCCCTGGAGCAGGATCGCGTGTACTGGCAGGCCGGCCCCGCCCCCGACCACTTGCTGGCCTACATCGGCCTGCCGCTCGAAGGCACGGCCCAGGCGGTGGTGGGCACCCTGCTGGACCTGGCGCGGGTCGACGACGTGCAGCGCGCCCTGGAACACTCGGCGTTTGACCGCTTTACCCTGATCGCGCCCGACGGCAGCCGGCTGGTCGGGCCGGACGCAGCCACACCGCTCAGCGACGGCGTGCACTTCACGCTGGACGGCTTCGAATTCAAGATAACCCAGGCCGGGGACCAGCCTTGGAGTGCGGTCTATGGCCTGAATTATTCGCACTTCTTCCATTCGGCCTTGTGGCCGCTGAGCAGCCTGGCGCTGTTCTTCGGCAGCCTGCTGACCCTCGGTTGGGCCGGCAGCCGCTGGTACCGGCTCCAGGTGATTGCGCCGGCACGCCTGGCCCACGAACGCATTGCCGAAAGCGTGGCGTTCAGCCGGGTCATCATCGACACCGCCCCCACCGGGTTATGCGTGGTAAGGCGCAGCGACGCCAAGGTGTTGATCGAGAACCAGCGCGCCCAGGAATGGCCGGGCACTGCGCGCCTGGTGGCCGCCCTGGCCGGCGTGCACGAGGGCGCCGAGAGCGGCGAAACCCATCTGGAGATCGAGGGCCGGCACCTGCAGGTCGGGTTCGTGTCCACGCGTTATCAGGCTGAAGACGTACGCCTGTACGCCTTCAACGATATTACCCGGCATATCGAGGATGCCCAGGCGCTGGATGATGCTCGCCACGCTGCCGACGCCGCCAATGAAGCCAAGACGCTGTTCCTGGCGACCATGAGCCATGAAATCCGCACCCCACTGTATGGGGTACTCGGCACCCTTGAACTGCTCGGCCTGACCGACCTGGACCCGCACCAGAAAACCTACCTCCACACCATCCAGCGCTCCTCCGCCACGCTGTTCCAGCTGATCAGCGATGTGCTGGACGTGTCGAAGATCGAGTCCGGGCAAATGGCGATCGAAACGGCCGAGTTCTGCCCGCTGGACATGCTCGAAGACACGCTGCACACCTACGCCGCCTTCGCCCAGCGCAAAGGCTTGCAGCTCTACAGTTGCATCGACCCGCAACTGCCCGACTGCGTGATGGGCGACCCGATGCGTATCCGCCAGATTCTCAACAACCTGGTGAGCAACGCCATCAAGTTCACGGACATCGGCCGCGTGGTGATTCGCGCCCGGGTCAAGGCACTGGACAGCGAACACGTTGACCTGGAATGGCAGGTCACCGACTCCGGCGTGGGCATTCCCGAAGCGCAGCAAGCCAAGTTGTTCGACCTGTTCTACCAGGCACCGGACACTGCAGGTGAAGGCGGTGCCGGCCTGGGCCTGCCGATCTGCCGGTGGCTGGCGCAGATGATGGAGGGCGAGATCAAAGTGGTCAGCGAGCCGGGCCTGGGCAGCAGCTTCACCTTGAAGATGCGCCTGCCCCTGAGCAGCGGCACCCTGACTCACCTGCCGCTGATCGATCCCAGCCCGACGCCGGTGTACGTGCAGGCGCCGGTGCGCGAGCTGGCCCAGTCGCTGTGTGACTGGCTCAACCGCCTGGGCATCAGCGCGGCACTGGCGGCGAACGGGCAGGAACAGGACAACCGCCACGCGGTGCTATTGGATGCACTCCCCGGCGAGCTCGCCCAACCCTGGGCCGGCCCGCGCGTGGTGTGCCTGCCGGGCGCCCATAGCCCGCCGCTGCATACCGACCAGGGCTGGCGCGTGGATCTGCACGATGTGCGCAGTATCGCTGCCACCGTGTCCCTGGCCCAGCACGGCAAACAGGAGCCACCGCCAGCCGCCCAGACGCAGAGCGCCGGGCACTTGGGACTGAGCATCCTGGTGGCGGAGGACAACCCGATCAACCAGGCCATCATCAAGGAACAACTGGAGGCGCTGGGCTGCTCGGTGACCGTTGCCGCCAACGGCGAACAGGCGCTGCACCTGTGGCAACCGCAGGCGTTCGACCTGGTGCTGACTGACGTGAACATGCCGCTGATGAATGGCTATGACCTGGCCCGCACGCTACGTGCCCATGATCCGGGCTTGCCGATCATCGGCGTCACCGCCAACGCCATGCGCGAAGAAGGCGTGCGCTGCCTGGCGGTGGGCATGAATGCCTGGATCGTCAAACCCTTGAGCCTGCAAACCTTGCGTGCGCAACTGGTCAAGCTGTGCAAGGTCAAGCCTGCGCTCGAGCCACGCCCCGAACCACTCGCCGAAACCTGCCGCGACACCGTGCAGATGTCGGACAAAATGCGTCCGCTGTTCATCAGCAGCGTGCAGCACGACTTGCAGCGCATCGGCGCGGCGCTGGAACAGCGTGACGCACGCGGCCTCGGCCAACTGCTGCATTCGGTCGCCGGCGCCCTCGGCGCCGTGCAGGCCCTCAACCTGGCCCAAGACTGTATCGAACTGGAAAGCGCGCTGAACCGTGGCAGCCTCGACACCGCGCTGGCACTCAGGGTGAAGGCTGTAATGCAGCGTCTGTCTGCGGTGCTGGACACGCTCCAGCCCGGACACACTTCACTCACTTGAACTGGCATTACGGACGGCCCTTTATGAAAACATTCAACGTGGTAATCGCGGACGATCACCCGATCGTGCTGCTCGGGGTACGCGAACTGGTGGAGCGTGACACACGCTTTCAGGTGGTCGGCGAGGCGGTCTGTTCGGCGGGCTTGATCGAGTTGTTGCAGCGCCAGGGCGCCGACATCGTGATCACCGACTACAACATGCCCGGCGACTCGCCCTACGGCGACGGCCTGAAACTGGTGGAGTACCTGAAACGGCATTTCCCGCAGGTGCAGATCCTGATCCTGACGATGATCTCCAACCACCTGATCCTCACCCGCCTGCAGGAACTGGGTGTGGTCGGCATCATCCAGAAAAGCCAGTTGCACACCGAGATCCAACTGGCGCTCAAGGCGATCGCCCAACACAGTGCCTACCGCAGCCTGGAGCCGGCCAAGACCTCCGTGATCGAGACCCTCACGGCCATCGACGAGCGCTTCTCGACCTTGTCACCCAAGGAGTTTGAAATCCTGCGCCTGTTTATCTCCGGCATGAGTGTCAGCGATATTGCGCGCAGCCAGAACCGAAGTTCAAAAACCATCAGCGCGCAAAAAATATCGGCCATGCGCAAACTTGAAGTCAGCAGTGACCAGGATCTTCTTGCCTATTGCCTGGCGCGTAACATTTTCAACTAAGCGGTAACTTAAAAGCCATTCAGGGACAATGGCTTGAGCCTTTTTTTTCCGGCTAAAAACCGTCCATAAGTGCAACTAGACCGCTCGCTGCGGCGCTTATAAGAATCGTCTTATTTGCCTGACTGCCCTCGCCTCTTACTATTTCCTGGCAGTTCAGAAACCGCACTTTCCAATTCACACTTATGGACATCATCATGAAGAAGTTTTCCCTGGCTGTTATCGCCTCGGCCATTCTCTGCGCCTCCGGCAGCGCATTCGCCGAAGAGACTGCAGCTCCGACGCCGACGCTGGGCGGCAGCGGCAAAATCACCTTCACCGGCGTCATCAACAACGATGCTTGCTCGGTAGACGGCGCCAACTCCGACCGCACCATTTCGGTCGACATGGGCAACGTCTCGATCAAGGACATGGGCACTGCGGAAAACCCAACCGCAGGTCGCGTAACCGCCAAAGACTTCAACCTGAACGTCAACTGCAACCAGGGCACCAAGGTCGCGATGATCTTTGACGCCAACAACGGCGGCTCGGGCCTGGTGACCGGCAAGAACGTCCTGGCCCTGAACCCGGGTTCGGCCACCGCGCAAAACGTCGGTATCGCCCTGCTCGACAGCAAAGGCACGCTGATCGACCTCAGCTCGCCAGCCACCGCACGCATCGAAAGCACCATGCACGGCCAGGGCACCGAAGGCGGCGACGCCACCTTGAGCTTCGCCGCTGCCTACGTCACCACCGGTGCCGCCGGTGCATCGACGGCCGGTCGCGGTGACGCCACCCTGCCGTTCATCCTGCAATACGAGTAAACGCGGCGCTGTGCACCGTGCGCGCGAGGCCTTGCGGCCTCGCCATTCCCCCTTCTGATGACACCGGACAAACCTCATGCTGCCTCGTTCTATTGCCGTAGGCTTCGGCCTGCTGGGCATGCTCATGGCTGCCCAGGCCGCCGCCAGTATTTCATTGAATGCCACCCGCATCGTGTTCGATGGCGAGCACAAGGAAGCCAATATCACCGTGCGCAACGGTAACCAGGACGTGCTGATCCAGTCCTGGGTCGACCGCAACGACTCCAGCGGCAGCCGCGCGCCGTTTGCCGTCACCCCGCCGCTGGCACGCGTGTTCGCCAAGGAACAACAACTGCTGCGCATCTTGTACGAAGGCACTGGCATGCCCACCGACCGCGAGTCAGTGGTATGGCTGAATGTGCAGGAGATCCCCAAGGCCAGTGAAGCCGAGAACACCTTGCAGTTGGCCATCCGCCAACGCATCAAGATTTTTTTCCGCCCTGCGGGCTTAACCGGCAGTGCGTTGCAGGCCCCTGCCCAACTTGAGTGGACACTGGCCAGGCACGGTGCGCAGAGCGTGCTGACGGTGAAAAACCCGACGCTGTACCACGTGTCCATGGCCGACATCAAAGTGCAGGAACAACTGGCCAGCGACTCCACCATGGTCGCCCCTGGCGAGGAAAAACAGTTCCCGCTCAAGGGCCTGGCGCCCAGCGGCGCGATGCAGTTGTCGTTCTCCAGCATCAACGACTACGGCGCCCAGAACCACTACACCGCCGCCCTGGCAGGCGGCACCACACACGCCAGTGAATCACGCCGCAAACCCTGAGCACTTCGCCTCAGGCTCACGCTTGCTCGCCAACCAGGGATGCCACAGGTCTTCGCATGTCTTTTCTTTCCAGCAACAGGTCCGCGCGTGGCGCACTGAAGTTAAAGACGCTGTCGCTGGCGATCGCCGCCAGCCTGCCCGCCTGGGCCATGGCTGACGAGGTCGCGGAGACCTTCAATACCACGTTCCTGCAGGGCTCGCAGTCATCGGTCGACCTGCAGCAATTGCTCTCGGCCAACAGCGTGTTGCCCGGCAACTACCGCGTGGACCTGTACAGCAACGAAGTGCTGGTGGGCCGGCGCGACATCGACTTCAAGCGCAACCCGCAAAACGGTCGGGTCGAAGCCTGCCTGACCCTCGATCTGCTCAAGCAATTGGGCATCGACATGGCCCGCCTGGAGGCCCAGGGCAAACTCGACCCGCAGCATCCACAGGAATGCTACCCGCTGGCGGAGCTGATCGAAGACGCCACCGTGCGCTATGACAGCAGCCGCCTGCGCCTGTTGGCGAGTATTCCGCAGGTGGCCATGCAGCGAGGCCTGCGCGGCTACGTCGACCCGCAGTTGTGGGACGAAGGCGTGCCCGCCGCCTTCATCAACTATCAGCTCAACAGCAGCCGCACCGCCGGCGACTACAACACGCGCATCGCCAATAACCTCGGCCTGCGCAACGGCATCAACCTGGGCGCCTGGCGCCTGCGCAACGAGTCGAACCTGAGCGGCGGTACCGGGCGCTCGAACACCTACACGAGCAACCGCACCTATGTGCAGCATGACGTGACCGCTATCAAGGGCCAGTTCAGCGCCGGTGAGATCTTTTCCGACACCGACCTGTTCGACAGCGTGCGCTACCGCGGCGTGAAACTGGCCTCTGACGAAGGCATGCGTGCCGACAGCGAGCGTGGCTATGCGCCGGTGATCCGCGGTGTGGCGCAGACCAACGCGACGGTGGAGATCCGCCAGAACGACTACATCCTCTACACCGCGAACGTCGCACCGGGGCCGTTCGAGATCAACGATATCTACCCCAGCGGCTCCAACGGTGACTTGCAGGTCACCGTGATCGAGGCCGACGGCACCCGCCGTGTGACGATGCAGGCGTTCTCCAGCTTGCCGATCATGGTGCGTGAGGGGCAGGTGAAGTACAGCGTCTCGGCGGGCCGTTTCAACAGCAACACCGACGGCCTGGCGACCCCGCGCTTCCTGAGCGGCACCCTGGCGTATGGCTTGACCAGCAACCTCAGTGGCATCGTCGGCGTGCAAGCCAGCGACGACTACAGCGCGCTGTCCCTCGGCGCCGGCCGCAACACCTCGTTGGGCGCAGTGTCGCTGGATGTGACCCACTCATCGAGCAAGGCCCAGGGGCAAACCACCCAGGGCAGTAGCGTGCGTGCGCTGTATGCCAAGACCTTTGCCGGCACCGATACCAACTTTACCCTGGCCGCCTATCGCTACTCCACCGAGGGTTATCGCAGCTTCAACGACCATGTCGAAGACATCAGCGACAGCATCCGCGTGCGCAGCGGCCATTCGAAAACCCGCACCGACCTGACCATCAACCAGAGTATCGGCCGCAACAGCGCGTTCGGCAGCGTGTATGTGAACGCCAGCGACCAGCGTTACTGGAATCGCGGCGGCTCGCAGAGTTTTTCCGCTGGCTACACCAGCAACTGGGGCAACCTGAGCTACAACCTCGGCGTGACGCGTACCAAGCAGATCGTCACCTGGGGCGAACCGAGCAGCGACACCCAGGTGAACCTCTCGGTCTCCTTCCCGCTGGGCAGCCAGGCCCGAGCGCCCCGCGCGTTTGTCACCACCAGCCACCAGCGCGGCAACACCACCACCCAGGCGGGCATCAATGGCTACGTCGCCGATGCCAGCGACACGTTCTATTCGGTACAGGCCGGCCACAGCGACACCAGCGGCGATTCCGGCTCGGTGAACATCAACAGCCGCACCTCGGTGGCGGATGTCAGCCTTGGCTACAGCCAGGGCCAGGGCTACAACTCGCAGAACGTCAACCTCGCAGGTTCCGTGGTGGCCCATGGCGGCGGGATCAACCTGGGGCAGACCGTCAGTGAGACGTTCGCACTGGCCGAAGTGCCGGGCATTTCCGGAGCGAAGATCAGCAGCTACAGCGGTGTGGAGACCGGTTATAACGGCTATGCGGTGATCCCCAATGCGCAGCCCTACCGGGTCAATTGGGTCAGCCTGGATACCCGCGACCTGGGCGGCGATGTGGAAATCGCCAACGCCACTCAACAAGTGGTGCCACGCCGGGGCGCCGTGGTGGTCGCGCGTTACAGCGGTACCACCGGGCGGCGGGTGCTGTTCGAATTGATGGATGCCCAGCATAAGCCACTGGGGTTTGGGGCTTCGTTGGAGGACTCGACGGGGAAGCAGTTGGCGATTGCTGACCCGAACGGGAATGCGCTGGCGTTGGTGGAAGCAGACCAGGGAACATTGGTCATCAAGTGGGGGGAACGCAGGTGCAGCGCGTCGTATGTGTTGCCCGCGCAGAACAAGGCGCTGAATTATGAGCGACAGGCTTTGGTGTGTTCGCCTTGAGATGCCGGGTACACATCCGTTGCTGCGGTAACGGCTGCCATGGGTTCTACCCTGACGAAGGCTCACCGTTGCAGCGCGCAACAGTAAGCAAAAACGCCCGTGCCCCAACGCTCGGTGTGGCTGATGTACCGAGGTGCCTGCATCGCAGGCAAGCCAGCTCCCACAAAAAAGCAGATGTGTGATTGATCTCCCAACCAAGCGCGGCGGCCTTAGCGCTGAACAGTTTCTGACTGCCAAACTCGGTCAAAGGTAGACTACAGCGCCAGCAAATAAGCCAACCACGAAACCACGGCAAGGGTCGACGACGATGCGGTGCTCGATGCAGGTGGCCGCGACACCACCAAGGCCGGCGATTACGCTACTGTGCTGCGCCTGACCATCGACAATCTGTTCGACAAACGCTTGCGGCGCCACGTGAGAATCCGCAGGCGCCACCCTGTCCCTGGGTACGCCGCGCACCGCGCGGTTGTCCGCCACCGTCAATTTCCGAGGCTGAGTGTTTATGCGTAACCTGATATTTACCAGTGTGTGCCTGCTCTCCACCGCCCTGGTGGGCTGCCAACAGCAACCGCCCGCCAACGACCAACTGGACGCGGTGCTGTGGACCCAGACATCCATCGAGCACGAGCTGATTTATCGCCAGGTGTTCGCCAGCGCCACGCGCCAACTGGATACCGCACTGGCCGACCCTACCTGGGACGCCATGCCCCTGCCGCCGCGCAACCTTGCGGGCCTGCCGCCGGCGGTCGTGGTGGATATCGACGAAACCCTGCTGGACAACGTTCCGCTCAACGCCCGGGACATCCTCAATAACCAGGTGTACGCCTACGACCGCTGGAACACCTGGGTCGACCAGGCCAAGGCCCAGGCACTGCCCGGCGCCGTCGAGTTCCTGCGGGCGGCTGATGCAAAAGGGATTACCGTCTACTACATCACCAACCGCGAACACAGCC
The DNA here is from genome assembly GCF_002980075.1 of Pseudomonas sp. MYb13. Classification (NCBI taxonomy): domain Bacteria; kingdom Pseudomonadati; phylum Pseudomonadota; class Gammaproteobacteria; order Pseudomonadales; family Pseudomonadaceae; genus Pseudomonas; species Pseudomonas sp. MYb13. The sequence continues at coordinate 42,345 of NZ_PCQI01000016.1, forward strand.
AGGTGCAGGCCACGGTCAACAACCTGCGCCTGCGCGGCTTCCCGGTGGCGCGCAACGAACAGGTGCTGGCCGCCAGTACCCCGACCGGTCACTGCGAACACGCCGGCTACGGCAAACAGTGCCGTCGCCAATGGGTGGCCAGCCACGCCCGTGTACTGATGCTGGCGGGTGACTCCTTCGGTGACTTGGTGCAAGCCGAGTACAACACCCTGGCCGATCAGCGCAAGGCCGCCGCACCGTACCTGGCGTGGCTGGGGCAACGCTGGTTCCTGCTGCCCAACCCGACCTACGGCAATTGGTACAGCGCGCCCTACGGCGACCAGGAAAAACTGCCTTTTGAACGCAAGCGCCAGCTCAAGCAACAGGCGCTGCACCTGGAAAATGAGTCCTGAAACAACCCTATGTCGCCACTGGAATCGTCGCCGTGATCGCGGCGTACGTCGGCCTTTTCCTTTTCAAGGGCCTGCACCTGGCTGGCTGGGTCTGCGGGCCCGGCAACATGACCTGCGGCAGCAAAAGCATATAACCAAAACTTCGGTTTACAGCGTTTAATATCATTAAACATTGATGCATTTATCGCGTTTAAATATAAAAAACCTCGCTTGGATGCTTTTATGAACTTACGCACAGCCGCCGCCCTCAGCGCCACCCTCCTTTTGGCAACCCCGGCCGTGTTCGCCGGGCAGACCCTGGACCGCATCACCCAATCCAAGCAATTGGTCGGCGTGCTGATGGAGAACTACCCACCGTTCTCCTTCCTCAACGAGCAAAATCAACTGGACGGTTTTGACGTCGATGTGACCAAGGCCGTGGCGGACAAACTCGGCGTGAAACTCAAGCTGGAGACCCCGTCCTGGGAAGTCATCGCCGCGGGCCGCTGGAATGGCCGCTACGACGTCTGCATCTGCTCGATGACCCCGAGCGCCGCGCGCGGCCAAGTGTTCAACTTCCCGTTTGAGTACTACGCCTCGCCCGCGGTGATCGTGGTGAATGCCAGTGACAACTCGATCCAGTCCGCCGCCGACCTCAGTGGTAAAAAAGTCGGCGTGGGCAGCGCCTCCACCTACGAAGCGTACCTGGCCAAGGACCTGGTGATCGAAGGCGCCAGCAAGCCGATCGACTACCCGTTCAAGGCCGTACAGGCCGTGCCCTACGACAACGAAACCATTGCGTTCCAGGACCTTGCCCTGGGCGCCGGCAAGCGCCTGGATGCCATGGTCACCAACCTGGTCACCGCCAAGGAACGCATCGACCACGACCCGCGCTTCAAGATCACCGGCACTGTGCTGTACGCCGAGCCCAACGTGGTCGCCACCGAGAAGGGTGATCCGCAATGGGATGCCAGGCTGACCCAGATCCTGGCCGAGCTGAAAAGCGACGGCACGCTGGCGAAGATCTCGCAGAAATGGATCGGCTCAGACATTACCCAATGAGTGTCTTTCCTACGCCACCGACGACGGTGAAACCACCCGCCGTCAAGCGCACCCTCCTGTCGTTCCGCGTTCGACTATGGCTGACCTGGGGCGTAATGCTGTGCCTGTTCACCGCGATGTTCCTGAGCTTCGACCTCCAGTTCGCGATCGTCGCCGCCAAGTGGCAGAACCTGGTGGGGCTGCACCTCTCGCCCCAGGGCTTTCTGCAAGGCGCGGCACTGACGCTGTTCCTGTGTTTCTGTTCGATCTGGCTGTCGGTGGCCCTGGGTTTCGCCACCGCCCTCGCGCGTCTGTCGAGCAGCGCGGTGGCGTTCGGCATCGCCAGTTTCTACGCCTCGTTCTTTCGCGGCACGCCGCTGCTGATCCAGATCTTGCTGATCTACCTCGGCCTGCCGCAGCTAGGCGTGGTACCGGGTGCGATCAGTGCCGGCATCATTGCGTTGTCGCTGAACTACGGCGCCTACCTGAGTGAGATCTTCCGTGCTGGCATCCTTGGGGTTTCCCAGGGCCAGCGTAATGCGGCCGCTGCACTGGGGATGGGGCGCGCGGTGACGTTCTGGCAGATCGTACTGCCCCAGGCCATGCGTACCATCATTCCACCGACCACCAGCCAGTTCATCTCGATGCTCAAGGACTCGTCCCTGGTCTCGGTGATGGGCGTGTGGGAAGTGATGTTCCTCGCCCAATCCTATGGCCGTTCGTCTTACCGCTATATCGAAATGCTCACCACCGCCGCCGTCATCTACTGGCTGCTGTCCATCGGCCTGGAATTGATCCAGGCGCGGCTGGAACGCCACTACGGCAAGGCTTACCTTCACGGGCGATAGCCTGTCGCCCTCTTCTATTTGCACGCAGGAAGCACCATGTCCGATCCCACCCCGCTGTTATTCGGCCTCTATGAACAAGCCAGTGTCGGCTGCGGCGGCGCGCCCAGCCTGTGGACCCACCCCGCCGATGAAAGGCTGGGCATCAATACCCTCAAGTACTGGTCGAACCTGGCCCGCACGGCGGATGAAGCGAATCTCGACCTGATGTTTTTCGGCGACGTGCTGGGCTTTTACGATGTGTTCGGCGGCTCTGAAGCGATGGCGTTGAAATGGGCGGTGGAAGCCCCGGCCAACGATCCGTTGACAATTATTCCAGCCCTCGCGGCCCTGACAGAAAAGCTCGCCTTCGGGGTGACCGTCACCACCACCTATGAACACCCTTTCACCCATGCCCGGCGTTTTAGCACCCTGGATCATTTGTCGGATGGCCGCATCGGCTGGAACATCGTCACCTCGTACCTGTCCAGTGCAGCGCGCAATTTCGGCCTGGAGCAAATGATCAAGCACGATGACCGCTACGAACGCGCGGAAGAATTCCTCGACGTGGTGTACAAGCTCTGGGAAGGCAGCTGGGCCGATGACGCAGTGCGCGCCGATAAACGTTCGCACACCTACGCCGACGGTTCCCGCGTGCGGCCGATCCTGCATGCGGGCGAGCATTACCGGGTAGCCGGGCCGCACCTGACCTCGCCATCGCCGCAGCGCACACCGTTGCTGATCCAGGCGGGCTGGTCGGCACGCGGCCGGCAGTTCGCAGCCAAGCACGCGGAGCTGGTGTTTATCGCCAAGTCCAACCCGCTGGAAATCCGCCAGGGCCTGGAAGATATCTGGCGCCAGGCCGAAGCCCGAGGCCGCCAGGCTGCCGACGTGAAGTCACTGACGGTGCTGCGCATCGTCACCGCAGCCACCGCCATCGAGGCGCAGAAAAAGTACGACAGCCTGCAAAGCAACTATCACCTGCAGGCACAGCTGGTGAGCTATGCCGGCGACACCGGTATCGACATCAGCCGCTACGCCGACAACGAAGCACTGTCGACCCACACCGAAGGCATGACCTCCTACGTGATGAAGCCCGACGGCAGCGGCAAACCGCTGACCGCCGGCGAGGTGCGCCAGCGCTTCGCGAATGTCACCCGGGGCAGTGACCTTATCCTGGTCGGCACGCCGGAACAGATCGCCGACAAGATCGAGGAACACGCACGCATCTCCGGTACGAGCGGCTATATGCTCAACCCGCTGATCAGCCCCGGCTCGCTGAACGACTTTGTCGAGCTGGTGATCCCGGCTCTGCAAAAGCGTGGCCTGTACCGCACCACCGCGCAAACCGGCACGCTGCGCTCGCGACTCAGCGTCGATGGCAGTGATCGCCTGCCGGCATCTGCCCATGGCGCATCGTTCCGCTTTGCCTGAAGCCTGCGTGGGATCAGGTGACCTGCACGCAGAGTCACCACCCCACGTCATGCCTGCGCACGCGCCGCCGTATGCCGATTCACCGGCACCGGCAATCCCAAATGCCCCCGCAACGTGCTGTGGCTGTACTCACGGCGAAACAGCCCCCGCGCCCTCAGCAGCGGCAACACCTGATCAGTAAACCGCGCGAAATCCTCCGGCGCACCTACATGGATGTTGAACCCATCCACCGCCCCCTCGACAAACCAACGCTCGATCTCATCCGCCACGCGCTGGGGTGAGCCCACGAAACTGGAAAATGGCTTGGCAAACCGCAACGCTGCCTGGCGCAAGGTCAACCCTTGGGTACGGGCCACATGCTTGATGTTCTCCGCATGCCCGCGGTAGCCATTGCTACCCAGGTCGCCCAGCTCAGGAAACGGCTCATCCAGCGCGTACTGGCTGAAGTCGTGGTAGTTGAACGGCCGCCCCAATTGCACCAGCGCCTTGTCCAGGTCCAGCTCGCCATTGCGCTCGCGGTCGATGGCCTGGGCTTGCTCGTCGGTGTCGGCAATGATCGGTGAGATACCGGGCAGGATGGTCACGTGATCAGGGTTGCGCCCGGCGGCAGTCGTGCGTTGCTTGATGTCGCTGTAATACGCCTGGGCGTCTTCGAAATTACCCACACCGGCAAAAATCCCCTCGGCATACTTCGCCGCCAGACTGCGACCAGACTCGGAAATCCCCGCCTGAAAGATCACCGGCTGGCCCTGGGCCGAACGCGAAATATTCAGCGGCCCGGTGACGGAGAAAAACTCGCCGTGGTGATCGAGGCGGTGCTGGCGTTGCGGGTCAAGGAACACCTTGCTCTGCTTGTCTCGCACGAAGGCGTCGTCTTCGTAGGAGTCCCACAACCCCTGCACCACTTCGAGGTGCTCGGCCGCCCGGCGATAGCGCTCGGTGTGATCGATATGCTGCTCACGCCCAAAATTGCCCGCGGCACCTTCCAGGCCAGTGGTCACCACGTTCCAACCGGCGCGGCCGCCGCTGATATGGTCCAGGGACGCGAACTGCCGCGCCACGTTGAAAGGTTCGGTGTAGGACGTGGTGAGTGTCGCTACCAGGCCGATCTTCGAAGTGGCACCGGCGATGGCCGAGAGCAGCGTCAACGGCTCCAGGCGGTTGAGGAAGTGCGGCGCGGAGTCCGGAGTGATATAGGGGCTGTCGACGATGAACACCAGGTCGAACTTGGCCGCTTCCGCTCGCTGGGCCTGGGCGCGATACCAGTCGATATCCACACTGGCATCGCCGGGGATCTGCGGGTGCAGCCATTCGTTTTGTGCGGTGCCGACACCAGTGAGAATGGCGCCGAACTTGAGTTGTCGGGGTGAGGTGGACATCAAGGTATTCCTTCGTGGATGGCAGCAGCGCTGGCCTTGGGAGATCGACCTTAATGCCCGCGTGCGGGGCCTGTGAAAGGCTTTGTAGATCTATGCTAATTATTAAAAATACTGATCTAAAACAGACAAAAACATCCGCAATCAGCATAACGATAGACAGCACCGCGCCCCGGCCGTCGAAGCGGCTTTGGACACGGTCGCGGCACAACAAGGAGAATGGCGACTTTTCACACTTAACGCGCTTGCATCAGGCGCGTCCCTCGATCCAAATCTGGTTCAAACCACGAGGTCATATGGATATGAAACGGGTACTTATCGCTTGGTTCGGCATTTTGTCGCTCACCCTGCCCTCACTGTCCCTCGCGGATAACCTCAACGGCAAAACCCTTTTTTCCCAACGGTGTGCGATGTGCCACGGCGCAGATATCAAAGGCACAGGCCCCTTGGCCAATAAGAGCAACCCTCCAACACCTGACCTGACCACAGCCGCGTTCAAAAAACGCTTGCGTGATTACCCAGGCGTTATTGTTTCTTCAATAATTCTGCGCCCCAATGGAGACTTGATCCCAAGAACGTTGCGTGAGAACGGCGTAAAACTACCGCCGTTCGCTTGGAGGGTTAACGACTTCCGCGATTTGAACCAATACATGAGCGGCGTGATTGCACAGAGCCGATGAGCCTCACACCGCTCTTGCCGCGATCGCCTCCACTTCAACCAGCGCGCCGGGTAACGGCAACGCCACCACCTGCAACGCCGTGCGCGCCGGTTTGTTCGGCTGCGCCGGCGTGCCAAAGAACTGCGTGTAGCCCGCCTGCAAGCCGGCGAAATCCAGCTTGCCGCCGGTCTCTTCGGCGCCGACCAGGAACACCCGAAGCTGCACGATATCCCCTAGGTCCAGGTCCTGCTGGCGCAGGATCTTGCGAATTTTGTTGAACACCGACACCGTCTGCACTTCGGTATTGCCATAGGCAGCCGGCGTGCCCGCCGCAGCATTGGCGTCATGCAGGTCGGGCAAGGTGCCGCTGACGAAGATCAGGCTGGCGGATGCGGGTACGGTGACTGTTTGCGAAATCGGGAAATCGCCGACGCTGGTACGTTGAATGCTGTCGCTCATGATGCATCTCCTTACGAGGCGGCCAGTGCCGCGCTGTGCCGTTGTTGAGTAACCCGTTCGGCCAGTTGCCCGACCACATGGCGCGCCGAATTGGCCGCCGACTCCTGCCAGATGCCGACGCCGCTTTGCACCAGGCCGTCGCCGGCGAAGTACACCCGGCCGTGACCCGCTTCGAGCAAGGCGCTGGCGTCGGCCGGGAAGTGTTCACGCTGCAGCCACGGGCCTTCGCTGTAGGGGATCTGTTCCCAGGACACCGCCAGAGGGTGGCGCAGATGTTTTGAATAGCCTGGATGCAACAGCTCCACCGCCTCCCTGGAGGTGGCGTACTGTTTGTCGAGCGGTTGCGCGCCAAATACATCGGCGCCCTCCCCAGTCACGTAGCCCGCCACCAGCAGGCCTTCGCGGGTGTTGAGGTCGTTGCTCGGGTACCACAACAGGCGCGCCGGGTGTTCGATCCACGACAGGCCACCGTAAGTGCGGTAGTCGGTTTCCCAGAAGCGCGGTGATTGCCACGCAACTTTGGTGGCCTGGTCGTTGCGGGTACTGAGCAAGGCGGCCTTGATGGGGTCGCTGAAATCAGTGTCGAGCTTGGCCAGCAGCGGCAGCGGCAGGGTCGAGATCAGGTAATCGGCGCGTACGACCTGTTCGCGGCCGCTGAGCGTGTCGTGGTAGGTCACCGCCACGCCGTCCTCCAACTGGCGGATCTGCCGCACCTGGGCGCCCAGCTGCACGTGGCCCCTGACACGCTGGTAGAAGGCATCGGTGATGCGGTCCATGCCTCCCACAGGCTGGAACATGGTGGCGCAGAACTCCGGAAATTCGGTGTGCAGCAGCGCGCCCCACAGCTCCGGGTGCAGCAACTGGTCCAAGGCCAGCGGGCGGCGACTGGCGGGCAACGCCCCGGGGTACGCGGGCGATTCCAGGTGCCCCGAACGCAGCGTGCCCTCGAAGGCCAGTTCTTGGGACAGGTCGCCATACACTTGCAGGAACGCCAGCAACCGCGCGCGTTCCTCACCACTCAACACATCGTCGAGGGCATCGCGCTGCACCGCTTTGGCCAGCAGGCCGGAAAGGTGGCCGCGCGCATCGTTGATCGCCTGGCCAACGCTGAACGCCGGCTTGCTTACATCTGGCCGCACCTGGGCGCCATGGCTGCTGTTGACCAGCACCTCCAGTGGTACACCCAACTCGCTGCAATAGTCGAGGAGCGTACGGTGCTGGCTGGGAATCCGCGCAGGACCGGCATTGAAGTAATGCCCTGGGTCGAACGCGGCGGTCTGCGTGCGGCCATCCTTGTAGTCCACGCGGTCGCCGTTGCGGATCGTCCAGGTGCGGCCGCCCACCCGTTCACGGGCTTCCAGCACCTGCACGTCGAATCCGGCACGGGTCAGTTCCAGGGCGGTGACCAGCCCCGCGATCCCGGCCCCCAGTACCAGCACGCGGGTGCCCTGCCCCAGGCCGCTCTTGAGTTTCAGCGGTTGCGGGCGACGGTGTGACGACGGCCCCAGGCCCAATACCGCCAGCGCATCCTTGACTGCCTGCTCGCCGCCCACGGCAGCAATGCTCGACAGCGCTTCACGTCGTGTCAGTCCCATGCTCGATGCTCCTTAATCCGGCAGGCCCGGTGGGTTGATCAGTGACTTGTCGACACGCTCCACGTCCAGGCCCCAGCGTTGCAGCACCTGTTCGTATTGACCACCGGCAATCGCGCCTTCCAGTGCCGTGTGGATCGGCTTGACCAAACCGTTGTCCTTGCGCGTAGTGACGGCGATATCCGCCTGCAACGGCCAGCCACCATTCACCGTACCGACACGTTTGATACCGCCAGTGATCGCCGCGGAATACGCGTACACCGAGTTGGGCCCGAACAGTGCGTCACTGCGACCGGACTGCACCGCCAGTTGAGCGGCGGCCTGGTCGTCGAAGTACTGCAAGAGTGCGGGCTTGAGACCGGCCTTTTCATTGGCATCGTTCCAGGCCAGCAAGACTTTTTCCTGGTTGGTGCCGGAGCCGACGATGATCTTCAGCCCGGCAATGTCCGCCGCTTCCTTGATCTCGCTGATCCTGCTGGTGCTCTTCACGTAAAACCCGAGCACATCCTGGCGGTAGGTGGCGAAGTCGAAGCGCTTCTTGCGCGCTTCGGTCACGGTGACGTTGCTGATCACCGCATCGTACTTGCCGGAACTGACGCCCAGGGGCCAATCCTCCCAACTGGTCTGCACCACGTTGAGTTGCAGGCCCAGGCTGTCGGCGATCAACTGCGCTGTGTCAGCCTCGCTGCCGATGGTGGTCTTGTCGTCGTTGGCCAGCAGCGCCAGCGGCGGTCCGGCTACACCGGACACGGCCACGGTGAACTTGCCCGGTTGGGCGAACTTGAAGCCCGACGGGATCTGCGCGATGGCAGCATCGTTACGCGGCACATGGATGCGCGGGCGGTCGGGGCTGAGGTCGACCTGTTGCACGGCCAGCGCGGTGTGCGCGGTGCTGGCGGCAAGCGCCAGCAAGGCCACGCGTGCAGTATGGATAAACATGGACAGTCACTCCTTGAACTAAAGCACCTTGCCAAGAAAGGCCAGGGTGCGGGGATGTCGGGGTTGGCGGAAAACCTGTTCGGGCGGGCCTTCTTCGATCAACTGGCCGTCGCAGAGGAACACCACGTGGTCGGCCACTTCGCGGGCAAAGCCGATCTCGTGGGTGACAATCACCAGGGTCACGCCCAGTCGGGTCAGGCCCTTGATCACGTCGAGCACTTCGCCCACCAGCTCCGGGTCGAGGGCCGAGGTGGGTTCATCGAACAGCAGCACCTTGGGGTCCAACGCCAGGGCGCGGGCAATGGCGACGCGCTGTTGCTGGCCGCCGGAGAGCTGGCGTGGGTAGGCCTCGACCTTGTCCGCCAGGCCGACCTTGGCCAGCAGTTCGGCGGCCTTGGCCTGGGCGCCGGCCTTGTTCCAGCGCTTGTGGGCCAGTGGCGCTTCGGCGACGTTTTCCCAGGCGGTGAGGTGCGGGAACAGGTTGAAGTTCTGGAACACGAACCCCACGTCGATGCGGCGCTTGAGGATTTCGCGTTCCTTGAGTTCGTAGAGCAGGTCGCCCTTGCGGCGGTAGCCGACGTATTCACCGTCGATGGTGATATGCCCGCTGTCGATCTTCTCCAGATGGTTGATGGTGCGCAGCAACGTGGATTTGCCCGAGCCGGACGGCCCGAGGATCACCGTGACCTTGCCCGGATCGATCGTCAGGTCGATGTCCTTGAGCACCTGCTGGTTACCAAAGCGCTTGCCCACGCCCTGGATCTGGATGCGCCCGGCGCGTGCTTCACCCATGGGTCTTCTCCTTCACCCAGTGGAGCAGGCGTTGCAACGGCGTGGGCGGTAGCTCCCGTGCGGTGCCGCGCGCAAAGTGACGTTCGACGTAGTACTGCGCGCTGGTGAGCACAGTGGTGATGATCAAGTACCAGACAGTGGCCACGATCAGCAACGGGATCACTGCCTGGGTGCGGTTGTAGATGACCTGCACGGTATAGAACAGCTCGGGCAGGGCCAGCACGTAGACGATGGACGTGCCCTTGACCAGGCCGATGATTTCGTTGAACCCCGACGGCAGGATCGAACGCAGCGCCTGGGGCAGGATGATCCGGAAGATCCGTCGCGAGGCTGGCAACCCGAGGGCTGCCGCAGCTTCATGCTGGCCGGCGTCGACGCCGATCAGGCCGCCACGGATGATCTCCGCCGCATAGGCGGCCTGCATCAGGCTCAAGCCCAGCACGGCCACGGTGAACTGGCTGAGTACATCCACGGTGGACCACTCGGCGAACACCACGCTGGTAAACGGTACGCCCACCACGATGTGATCGTACAGGTAGGCAAAGTTGTAGAGGATGATCAGCACCAGCAGCGCCGGCATCGAGCGGAAGAACCAGATATAGCCCCAGGCCAGGGCCGCCAGCAGCGGCGATCCCGATAACCGCGCCAGGGCCAGCGCGGTGCCGAGGAAGATGCTGAACACGGTGCTCAGCAGGGTCAGCAACAGCGTCTGCCCCAGGCCGCGCAGCACCGACGGCGAGAAGAACCACTGGCCGAACACGCCCCACTCCCAGCGCGGGTTGGTGGCCAGGGAATGCGCGATGGCCAGTAGCACCAGCGCCGCGAAGACCGACCCGGCCCAGCGCCAGGGATGCCGCGCGGGCACCACCTGCAGGGCCTTGATCGGCGTGGAGACGCGGGCCTGGCGCACCGGGCTGGGCGCTTCAATCAGGTCATAGGATTTGGCGACAATGGGCATGGTGTATTCCTCGGCCTCAGAAGGCATAGGTCAAGCGGGTGTAGTAGTACCCGCCGGTAAAACCGTAGGGCGAATAGACGCCGTAGCTGCTGACCATGGTGCTGCTCGGCACCCCTTGTTTCTTGGGGTAGATGTCGAACAGGTTCTTGGCACCGACGGCGATGTTCAGGTCTTTGGTGAGGTTGTAGCCAAGGTCGAGGTCGGTGATCCACTGGGCGCTGTAGAGGCGGTCCAGGTCGCGATTGGCCGATGAATTGACTTCCTTGTAGGAGCCGTAGCGAGTCAGGGCCAGGTTGAGGTTGAAGCGGTCGATGCTCCAGTCACCGCCCAGGATCAGCTTGGTGTTGGGCTGCACGCCGGTGATCAGGTTGCGCGCCTCACGGTTCATCAACTCGTAGGAAGTACCGAGGATGTTGGTCGACTCCTTGTAGTTGAGGATTCGGGTCTGGTTCCAGTTGAACGCAGCGGTCCACTTCAGCGAGCCGTACTGGCCGAGGTCCTGGTTGTAGCTACTGACCAGGTCCAGGCCTTTGGTGCGGGTGTCGGCGCCGTTGATGAAGTACTGGCCGCCGGAAGTGGAGTTGATGCCGTTGTTTTGCAGCACCTGGGTGATCTCGGGGCCCAGCAAGGTGCCGGTGAGCGTGATGCGGTCGCGCAGGTTGATCACGTAGGCGTCGGCGGTGAAGCTCAGGCGATCCGTTGGCGTAAGGGTGAAGCCAAGGCTGAAGTTGGTAGAGCGCTCCGGCTTGAGGTCCTCGGCCCCCAGCGCCCTGGCCGCCGCCGAGCCCACCGGCAGCACGCCGTAGTTGATCGACTGATACACACCGTCCACTACGCCATAGGTGGTGGAGCGCGCACTGAACAGGCTGTTGGCCAGGGACGGCGCGCGAAAGCCGTTGCTCACGGTGGCGCGCACGGCGAACTGCGGGGTGAAGTCATAGCGCGTGGTCAGCTTGCCGCTGCGAGTGGCGCCGACGCCCTGGTTGTAGTGTTCGTAGCGAAACGCTGTGCCGACGTACCAGTCCGGTACTGGGTTAAAACCCACATCGACATAACTGGCCAGGCTGTTGCGCGAGGCACTGCTTTCTTCGTCCGGCGAAATGCCGTTGGTGACCTGCGCCCCCGACGACGCGCAATTGCCCGGCGCCACGCAGTAGCCGCCGTTGGCATAGGACGCGTAATCACCGGCCTGTACCTCGTAGGTGTCACGCCGATGCTCGAAGCCGTAGCTCAGGTCCAGCGGCTTCTGCAGGCCGATATCGAAGCCGCGCTTGAAGTCGAGGTTGGTGGTCAGCTCGGTGGATATCCAGGTGCCAGAGGTGAAGTGATTCGGCGTAGCTTCGCCCAGCGACGGGTTCTGGTTATGCGTAGTGCCCTGCTCCGCCTCGTTGCGCCCGTAGGTGGTGGACAGGTCCCAATCCCAATCGCCGAGCGTGCCCTTGCCACCGAACGCGGCCTGGAAGTCGTCCTCGTCGATATACCAGGTCGGCGTGTAGCCCGACGGGTAGCCATTGGGCCCGGTGGTGATGGTGTTGGTGATGGTGGGCAAACGGAAATTCTGCCCCTGCTCGGCCTTGCGGTGGGAATAGGTGGTGAAGGAGTACAGGCTCAAGCTGTCATCGATCGGCAGTTCAGCGTTATAGCCCAGGGTCAGCAGGTTGGTCTTGGGCGTGCCGTAGCCGCCATACGTGGACTTGCCCGCCAGGCCGTAGGCTTGCTCATAGGTGTAGCCGTTGGCGCTGGCCTTGTTGTCGTCGTTCTGGCTGCGGGCGTCGAGCGCCAGTTGCACGATGCCGCCGTTGCCGATCTCGAAACCCTTGTTGAGGCTTTGTTGCACGGTCTGCTTCTTGCCGTCATAGCCGAGGCCGGCGTTGGTCACCGAGGTGCCACTGGTGTCGGCCTTGAGGATCACGTTGATCACCCCGGCGATAGCATCGGAGCCGTATTGGGCAGCGGCGCCGTCGCGCAGTACTTCGACGTGGTCGATGGCGCTGATGGGAATCAGGTCCAGGTCGGCTGGCGCGGCCCCGGTATTGATGCCGTTGATGTTCAGCGTGGCGCTGGTGTGGCGGCGCTTGCCGTTGACCAGCACCAGCACTTCGGCGGCGCTCAGGCCACGCAGGTTGGGGGCTCGGGCAATGCCGCTGGCGTCCCAGCCGGTTTTTTCCGGTAGGGTCAGCGAGGGGATCACGGCGCTCAAGGCTTCCATGAGGCCGGGCTTGCCGGTGTTCTGCAATTGCTTGGCGCTGACCACGTCGATCGGCACCGGGCTGCTGGTGACGGTGCGCTGTTCGGCGCCGCGGTTACCGGTGACCACCACGGTGGACAGGGTGCTGTCGTCCTGGGCTTGTGCGGTGTTGGCCAGGACGGCCAGTGCCAGGGCGGCGGTCGGTTGTAAGGCTCGCTTCATATGCATTCCTGCGGTTCCAAATCGCGAAGTCGGGCAATCACGCGGTCGCGCGCGGTGCTCGGGTTTTCCAGGGGTGTCTCGGCGATGTGGAACTAGGTGTGGAGCGAGTGCGGGGTTTGAATTGGCAACATACGTTGAACTCCTTTCCAACGATTCTGCTGTGGGGTGGTTACCCGCTTTGGCAGCGCAGAATCCGATTGACGATTGGTACCATCCGAGGTCAGGGGTAGGCTGTTGAGTTCAAACATAACGGAATGGATTTTAAAAATATAATGCTATTTGGGTATAAGCTAATATTCTTGTATTTCATTATTTTTGAGTTTGTTTATTCATATAAGTAATGTCTTTTTGCGATCAGCTCGCGTGGGGTTGGGTGCCCAACACTCGGCACCTCGCCTAGGCTCGGCCTGCGCGAACGAGGGCTTGAATCCGTGAGCCGGCCAAGAACAAAAGCCGCTTCGTCTGATGAATAGAGAACCAACTGTGGGAGCTGGCTTGCTCGCGAAGGTGGTTTGCCAGTCACAGATTTACTCGCTGACACACCGCCTTCGCGAGCAAGCCCGCTCCCACAGTTGACCAAGGTCGACAGTAAGAGATCGATCGGCTCTCAGGCCGCTGTGCTTGGCTGGGAAATCAATCACACACCCGCTTTTCTGTGGGAGCTGGCTTGCCTGCGATGCAAGCAGCTCGGTACATCAGGCAGAGCCGGTTGATGCTATCGCAGGCAAGCCAGCTCCTACCTTTTTACCGAGGTCGACAGTCAGAGATCGATCGGCTTTCAGGCCGCTGTGCTTGGCTGGGAAATCAATCACACATCCGCTTTTCTGTGGGAGCTGGCTTGCCTGCGATGCAGGCAGCTCGGTACATCAGGCAGATCCGGTTGATGCTATCGCAGGCAAGCCAGCTCCCACCTTTCCGCCGCTACCGCAGCAATGGATCTGTACGCCACCTACCTCCCCGCCTCCCCCCCAGGCCGCAACAACTGCATCTGCTGCCGATAATCATCCGTCACCTGCCGCGCCTGCCCACTGCTGGTAATCACCTTCGGCGTAATCAACACGATCAACTCCGTGCGATCCTTGGACTTACTGGTACTCCCAAACAACCACCGCAACCCCGGTATCTTCCCCAGATACGGCACCGCACTCACACTCTCTGCGTTGTCCTGCTTGATCAACCCCCCCAGCAACACCGTCTGCCCACTCTGCACCGCCACCTGCGTCGACACCGAACGCGTCGAGATACGCGGGTTCACCGGTGTGTCGCTGTTACCACTCTGGTTCTCGGCATCACTGACCTGCTGCTGGATATCCATGTACACCAAGCCCCCCGGATTGATGCGCGGCACCACGTCCAGGATCACCCCGGTCTGCACGTACTCGACGCTGCTCAAGGTGGTGTCCGCATCCCCGGTGTTTACGGTGGTCTGGCTGATGGGAATGTTGTCCCCCACCTGAATCTGCGCCGGCTGGTTATTCATCACCACCAGCGACGGCGCCGACAGCACCTGGGTGCGGCCGTTGGTTTCCAGTGCATGCAATGCCACCTGCAAATTCGAGCTGACGAACGAATAGAACAACGAATCCGTCGCCCCCAGCCCTGCCCCGCCGCCGCCGAGCGCGCCTTGGCTCCCGGAGGCATTGCCCACGGTGGTGCTGGAGGAATTGCCCGCCAGGCGCCCCAGGTACCACTGCACGCCAAGGTCCAGTTCACCGGTCAGTTTGACCTCAAGGATGCGCGTCTCGATCTGCACTTGCAGGGGCGGGTTGTCGAGGCGCTTGATCGCCGCCTCGATCTCTTTCCACTGCGCGGGCCGGGTGCGCACCAGCAGTTGGTTGCTGCTTTTTTGCGCGGTGATGCGGGTGCCGGCCTCAAGGCCGCTGGCAGGGGCGACTTCCTTCTCTTCCGGCTCCGCTTCTTCAGCCGCAGGCGGGGTGTTCTGCAAGCCACCGTTAGTGGGTGAAGACAAGGTGGTGGTGCGCAACCCCGGCGCGACCTTGGCCGGCGTGTCGTCCTTGATCGCGCCGGTACCGTAGATCTGTCGCAGGTACTTGGCCAGGTCGGCGGCCTTCATGTTGCGCACGTCGTAGACGTACATCTGTGGCTCGTTGCCGCCGCCCTCGTCGATGGTGCGGATCCAGTCGCCCACTTCACTGAGGTACTGGGGCTGGGAAGAAATCGCCACCACCGAGTTGGTCCGTTCGATCGGCAAAAAGCGCAGCATGCCGGCCAGGGGCATGCCGCTGTCGGGGCCGAACATGCTTTGCAACTGGGGCATCAACTCGGCCACGGAGGCCCTTTGCAAACCAAAGACGCCCACCGACATGCCCTTGAGCCAGTCCACGTCAAAGGTGTCAATGGTGTCCTGGTAGTTGGCCAGTTCATCCGGCGTGCCGGCCAGGCTGAGTACGTTACGCGCCGGGTCGACCAGCAAAAATGCATTTTCGCGGGCGAACGGCTTGAGCAACTTCTGCATCTCGGTGGCGGAGATGTAGCGCAGTGGAAACAACCGCGCCGACAGACCGCTGGACGGTGGGGCCACGCTCATTTGCGGTACCAGCTTGCCCGCCACCGCCTGGCTGGCGGGCAGGATCACGTAGCGATTGCCTTGCTTGATCATCGCATTGTCGGTCCAGGACAGCAGGGTTTCGAGAATCGACAGCGCCTGCTGCTTGTCCACCGGCTTGGACGTGGAAAAGCTCACGTTGCCCTTCACGCCTTGGGCGATGCTGTAGTTTTCGTGCAGCAGGTCACCCATCACGCTGTTGATCACTGCCTCGATAGGCTGGTCGGCAAAGTTGAACACGATATCGCCGCCCTCCTCCTTCGCCACCGACTGCGCTGCGGGCGCGCGGACGAATTGCTGGTTGCCGCGAATCAGTTGGCGCTGCGGCGGTGATTTCACCGAGGGTTGCACCGTTTCGGGCACGGGTTGCTCAACCGGCGGGCGCTGCGAGCCGGTGCCCTGCATGGCTTCGTGCAGCAGGTCATCGTCGGGTTCGAGACGGTCGGGGAAAGTGCCGCAGCCACCCAGGGCAAGAGCGGTGGCCAGGCAAAACGTTGAGGTGCGCATGTCGATCAAGGGAGGGGCTCGCGGGGCAAAGTAATGGGGGGCCGGTTGGATGGCGGCGGCAGGCGCTTGGCATAGAGACTCAAGGTCTGGGTGCGGCCATCCAGGCTGAAACGGGCGTATTGCGGGGTCAGGTGGTCCAGGCGCCAGCCGTTGGGCAGGGCCTGGCCCAGGCGAACGGTCAGCAGCGGGCCGTCGACCTGCTTGAGCATGGCCATTTGCAGATTGCCGGTGATCATGATGCCGCTGAGGGTGAGATTGGCCAGGCTGGTGACCTGTGCCTTGCCCACCACGCGGTCGGGGCTGCGATCGGGACTGAACAACGGTGCCTGCCAAGTCGCCGCAAGATCGTCCAGGGAGACCGTGGGCGCAACTTGCACGGTGGCCGACGCGTGGGCACGCGTCGGCGGCTCAGGCAACCACTGCGGCTCGTCACCGATGCTGCTGAGGATCACCGCCATCAACAGGCCCAGCAACCCGGCCAGACCGAGCAAGCCCCACTCCACGGGGCGCAATCTGCCGATCATGGCGTCACCCGCGACGGTTGCAGGTAACCGCGCACCAGCAGGTGCACCACCAGCTTGCCCGCTCCGCCACTGGCCGGCGCCTGCTGGCTGCGGCGGATGCGCAGTTCATCGACAAACAGGAATGGCGGCTGGTACTCCAGTTCATGCAACAGCACTTCCAAGGGTTCGATGGCGCAGTTGAGGGTCAGGCTGACCTGGACCTGGCGATACGGCTCGCCGTCGTCCTGCTCCGGCGTGATGGGCTTGCGCTGGGTCAAGCTGCAACCGCCGCCGAGATCGGCGTGGCTGTTGATCAGGTCGGCGAGGCGTTGCATCAGGTCGGCGGCCACCACGTCGGGGTCATCGCCGGGCAACAGGCTGGTGTTGCTGGCCGGGTCCTGCCGCGCCTGCTCGAGCTGTTGGCGCAGCGCATCGCGTTGGCGTAATACACTGGCGTACCGTTGCTGCTGCTCCCGCAATTGCTCGGCCTGTTCGCCCATGTCGCGCAGGGGGCCGGCGAACCAGCTGTCGATCAACAGCCAGTAGGCCGCGCCGACCACCACGGCCAGCACCAGCAACGCGGCGCCGCGGCGTTCACGGGGTGTGAGGGGTCGGCGCATCGGCGGCCTCCTGGCGTAGATGAGCACGCAAGGCAAACTGGTCCTTGCCGGTGCGTGCATCGGGCTGGATCACCCCTTCGAACTGGGCGTTTTCCAGGCTGCGGCAACCTTTGATACGGGTGATCAGCGCACTGGCCTTCGCGCTCTGCCCGGAGAGTGAAATCTCGCCGTCCTTCACATCCAGTTGATCCAGCCAGGTGTCGGCGGGCAGGCAGGTGGTCAGGTCGTTGAGCAGCGCGGCCAGCGGCGGTTGCGCCAGTTTGCGCCGAATGAGGTACTGCGCAGCGCCCCGGGTAGTGAGCAGTTGCTGGCGCAGGGCATGCACCTCGGCGACTTGGGCTTTTTGCGCTTGGACGCTGGCGTGCATGGCGTCGATGACGCGCTGACGGTCGTTGAGCCACAGCAGCATCGCGGCAATCAGCAAGGCGCCGCACAGCCATGGCAGGCTGCGTTGCAAGCCCATCCCGGCGGGGCGTTGGCGCGGTCGCAGCGGTGTGGGCAACAGGTCAATACCGAGGTTGGCCGCATCGACGCGATGGGGATGCAGGCCGAGGGCAGCGCAGTCGGCGAGGATCTGGTCCAGGCGCTCGCGCAGGATCGCCACCAGTGTCACCTCAAGGTGAGTGGGCGTGCGTCGTTCCTGCCGCGCGACAAAGTAGAGTTGATCGGCCTCGTACGGGGTGTAGCGGTCCAGTTCATAACCGACCACGGCACTCAGGTTGCGTCCGGCGGCCAAGGGCAGTTGTATGCGCTGCACCAGCACGGCGTCGGCCGCGAGCATCAGCACCTGGCGCGTGCTGCCCGCGGTAACCGGCGCTGCCAATGGCCAGTGATGGACCTGTTCGGGCGGTTCTTGCCGTGCCAGCCAACTCGGCACACAGGCACGCAATTCGGTTAGCCACACACGCCAACCCTGTTGCAGCAGGCTGCCGCGCCAATGCCGGGCGATGGGTTCCAGTCGATTCATTCTTGCCAACGCAACACCCGGTAGGGTTGTGCGCTGTCCTCCGATGGGCTCAATAAAACGGTGACTTGCAGCCGCGCCTGATAACCGCCGGGGCGCTCGGCCCGGCTGTCGACCACCAGCACTTCGCCAGGGTCGACACCTTCAGCGTTTTGGCGCGGCAGGTTCAGCGCCTTGCGCATCAGCGGGCTGGCGAAGGCGGGATCGGGGCGATCCAGGTCGCTCCACAACGTGATCTCGGGCAGCAATTGGCTGTAGAGGGTTTGGGTCATGCCGGGCAGTTGGCGCACTTCCTCCAGCACCCGGAACGGCGCCAGGCCCTGGTGACGGCGTACTTCGAGTGCCTTGGCCAGTTGCGTGGCCTGGGCCGGGGTGGCGCCGCAGGCCAGGGCCAGGTGCGTAAGGTCCTGCAGGTCGGCGTTGATGAGGTACAGCTTGCCGCGCTCGCTGCGCAGGCTCACGTGCAATTGGGCGTCGTCAAAGGCCAGGGGGATATCACGGCCATCGGCGACCCAGCGTCGGTCGGCCATCACCTGGGCGATCCCGGCTTCGGCGGCCAGGACGGTCTGGGTGTGCTGGCGCAGCCACAGGGCCTGGCGGCTTTCCAGTTGCACCCACCCCGCCAGGCCGCCGAGCAACACGCTGAGCAACGCCAGCACCCACAGCACCAGCAGCAAGGCCGCACCGCGTTGGCGCTTCATTCTTCGACACTCCCGCTGGACAGGTTAAGGCGCAGGGCAATCACCTGGGTGACCCAGGGTACCGGCCCCCCGACGCTGACAGCGATGCGCACCGCTGAAGGCAGGCGCCTGGGCCACGGCCACGCATTGACCCAGCCGGTCGGCTGACCCAGCGGCGATAGGCCGCGATAACTGAACTGCAAACCCTCGATGTTGTTCAACAGCACCTGGGGTTCTCGTTGGGAAAACCCGACCTGCAAACCCCGTTCGACCTGTTGCAGGCTGAACCGATGAATCCCACCACCGAGCACACCGGGCAAGGTCGAGACAAACTCCAGGTGCTGCGCCGTGCCGACAAAAAAACCATCGTCCTCGCCCACCGCCAGCGGCAACGCTTCGCTGATCGCCGTGCGCAAGAACTGTTGGGCGGCGCGTACTTCGTCCAGGGTCACCGTATACGCCTGGGCCTTGGACACCGCCCGATTGGCCCCCAGCAATGCGCCCCCGACCAGCACCAGCAAAACGCCGAGCAAGCTGAGCACCACGAGGATTTCCAGCAAGGTAAACCCCTGCTCGCGGCGCTTCACAGGCGCGCCTTCAAGGTGCTGAAACGGGCCTGGTGCGGACCCTCGGTGAGGACCAGGTCGAGACGAAAAATAGCGGCTTGCTGCCGGGTGCTGGTCAGTTGCCAGTGGATGCCGTCGAGTTCGCCCTGGCTGACACCGTTGCTCAATCGCCCCGCTGCCTCCTGGTCGAAAATCGTCAGCGCTGCGTGGGTGAGCCGGTCACTGTGGGCCACCTGGGACAACGAGCGCGCGCTTTGGCCGAACGCAACCAGCAGCACCGTGCTGCATACCGCCATCAGCGTCAGGGCGGCGAGCATTTCCAGCAACGTGAACCCGGCCTGGCGCTTCATGGCAGTGCCTTGGACTGCACGCTGCCAGTGAGCCAGCCGATATCGATGCGCCAACGCCGTGTGCCGTTGGCCACGAGCAGATTGCCGCCGGTGGAGCTGCCGTCAGGGTAGAACTCGACGGCAGCGCCGACCTGTTCGGCGGTGTGCAGCGTGACACGCAGTTGCGCCGGCCAGCGTTGCAGCGCTCGCCCCGGCGCCTGGAAGGTGCGCTCACGTAGATCGAACGACGTACGCGCGGCCTGCCCGCTGACAATCGCTCCCGCCCGTGTGGTACGCAGTGCCTCCACCATCTGCCCGACCGCCTGGCGCTCTTTCGCCGCCTGCAGGCCCTGGTGCACGCCCAGCCCCAGCAAACTGGCGGCCAGGCTGATCAACAGGATCACCACCAGCATTTCCAGCAGGGTAAAGCCGCGCTGGAACATGGCGACATTACTCCCAATTGCCCAGGTCGGCGCTGTAGCCTTCGCCGCCCGGCTGGCCATCCTGGCCATAGAAGATCAGGTCGAAGGCCCCATGTTCGCCGGGAAAGCGATAACCGAAGGCGTGCCCGAACGGGTCCTTGAGGTCTGAGGGCTTGGCATAGCCGCCTGGCCTGTCCACCAGCTGTTGCAGGCTGGTGGGCGGTGCGCCGACGTCAAGGGCGTAGCTGTCGATCTTCATGCTCAGGCTGGCCAACTGGGCCTTGCCCGCGCCGTACTTGCCCTTGTCCACATTGCCGCCGACCTGGCGCACGACAATGGTGGCGACGATGCCCAGCAGCACGATCACCGCGAGCATTTCCAGCAGGGTGAAACCGCCTTGGCGGCGTGGTTTTCTCATGGGTTCAGCTCCTTCATATATGGCTGGTCAGGCTCATCAGCGGCAGCATGATCGCCAGCATGATCACCGCCACCAGCACCGCCATGACCACGGTCAGGGAAGGCACCAGTGCGGCGAGCAGGCGGTCGATGCCGCGCTTGGCGTCGACGTCGAAAATGTCGGCGACCTTGAGCAACATGCTGTCGAGTTCGCCGGCCTGTTCGCCGACTTCAATCATTTGCAGGGCCAGCTCGGGCAACAATGGCTGGCTGCCGAACGCGCTGGCGAGGGTGCCACCGCCTTTTACCGACTCCGCCGCACGCCCGACCTGGGCCTGCAGCGCGCGATTGGTACAGACTTGCCGCGCAATCACCAAGGCGTGCAGCAACGCCACGCCATTGCTGAGCAGGGTGCCCAGGGTGCGGGTCAGGCGTGCTGCCTCGACACGTTGCAGCAACGGGCCGATCACACGAATGCCGAGCAGGTGCCGGTCGTGTTTTTCTCGAAATGCGGGGTCACGCAGGCGTGCGGCCCATAGCCAACCGGTCAGGACCAATCCGGCCAACAATGCCAGGCCATAGCGGCCGAGGAACTCACCCAGGGCCAGGATCACTTCGGTGATCCACGGAATCGGCACGCCCAGGTCCTGGAAGATCGGCACGAATTGCGGCACCACATAGGCCAGCAAGAGGGCCAGGGAACCAAGCACGCCCACCACCAGGAAGGCCGGGTAGATCAGCGCATTGACCACTTCGCCGCGCAGCCGCTGGCTGCGATCCAGGTAGTCGCTGAGCTGGCGCAGGGTGCTTTCCAGTGCGCCACCGGCTTCACCGGCCCGCACCATGCTCAGGTACAGCGGCGAGAAGCTGGCACCCTCCTGTTCCAGGGCTGTGGACAAGGGCTTGCCGGCCTTGACGTGATCACGCACGCGTTCGATCAGCGCGCGTACCTGGGCTGGGCCGGGTTGCTTGAGTAACAGGTTCAACGCACGTTCAAGCGGCTGGCCAGCCCCCAGCAGCGTCGCCAATTGCTGGGTAAAACTCACCAACGCCTGGCCCTTCAACTGCCCGCGTGCGTTGCGCAGCAGGGGGCTGGCGGCCGACTCAATCTGCAGCAGCAGCAGGCCGCGCTTGTGCAGGGTCGCGACGGCGGCGGCTTGGTCCGGGGCTTCCAGCGTGCCGTTCTGTGGCACGCCCTGACTGTCGAGGGCGCGGAATTTGAACAGGCTCACGCGCCCTCTCCACGGGTCACGCGCAGCACTTCTTCCAGCGAAGTAATCCCCGCCAGCGCTTGGCGCAACCCCTCTTCATGCAGGGTGCGCAGACCCGCACGCCGGGCAGCCTGCTCAAGGGTGGCGGCGTCCGCATGGCCCATCAGCAAGCTGCGCAGTTCGTCGTTCATCACCAACAGTTCGGTGATGGCGCTGCGGCCGTGATAGTCCCCGCGGTAGAGCAGGATCGGGCGTTGTTCAGTCAGGCGGTCCAGCCCATGTTCGGCGATCAGTTCGGGCGGCGCCTCGAAGGCAACACGGGTGGCCGGGTCCAGCCGCCGCACCAGGCGCTGGGCGAGGATGCCGCTGACGGTCGAGGCGATCAGGTAGCTTTCCACGCCCATGTCCAGCAGCCGCGTGATGCTGGCGGCGGCGCTATTGGTGTGGAGGGTGGAGAGCACCAGGTGCCCGGTGAGGGACGATTGGATGGCGATGCGGCAGGTTTCCAAGTCGCGGATCTCGCCGATCATGATCACGTCCGGGTCCTGGCGCACGATGGAGCGCAGTGCCCCGGCGAAGTCCAGGCCGATGGCTGGCTTGACCTGGATCTGGTTGATGCCTTCAAGCTGGTATTCCACCGGGTCTTCCACGGTGATGATCTTGCGTTCGGCGGTGTTGAGCCGCGACAGCGCGGTGTAGAGCGTGGTGGTCTTGCCGGAACCGGTGGGCCCGGTGACCAGCAGGATGCCATGGGGCCGTTCGAGCAGGTCGAGGAACGCGGCCAGGCGCTGGCCGTCGAAGCCTAGGCTGGGAAAGTCGAACTGCACGGTTTGCCGGTCCAACAGGCGCATGACCACCGACTCGCCAAAACTGGTGGGCACCGTGGACACCCGCAGGTCCAGCTCCTTGCCCTGGATACGCAGCATGATGCGCCCGTCCTGGGGCAGCCGACGCTCGGCGATATCCAGCCGCGCCATGATCTTCACCCGTGAAATCACCGCGGCCGATGAACTGGCCGGCGGCGCCTCGGCGTCGTGCAGCACGCCGTCGATGCGGTAGCGCACCTTGAGCTGGTTTTCGAAGGGTTCGATATGGATATCCGAGGCGCGCTGTTCCACCGCGCGCTGCAGGATCAGGTTGACCAGCCGGATCACCGGTGCTTCAGAGGCCATGTCCTTGAGGTGTTCGATATCCTCCTGGGCCCCGCCCTGCTCATCGAGGTTTTCGATCAGCGTGCCCATGGCGGAGCGGCCCTGGCCGTAGTAGCGCTCGATCAGCGTGTCGACTTCATTGCGCGGGCCGATCGCCAACCACACCGGCACCTGGCACGCATAGGCCAGGGCCTGGAACGGGTACAACTGCGCCGGGTTGGCGGCCAGCACTCGCAGGCCGCCCTGGGTCCACCCCATGGGCACCACCTGGTAGTGACGCATGAAGCGTTCGGTCAAGCCGGGCAACGGATCGAGCAACGGCGGCGCGGCGTCGGCCAGCAGCAGCGGCGCGCCGAGCAAGGCAGCCCAGGCGCGGGCCAGTTCGACTTCGGAGACCAGGCCCAGACGTGTCAGCAAGCTCAGCAGGTCATCCGTGGACACGCGTCGGGCGCGCTCCAGGTCGACGGTTTTCAACCCGGCATGCTGCATCAGCCACGCGCACACCTGTTCTGTGTGCGGGATCTGCATCTGGCAGGCATCGATAGGCGCTGACGACATAATGTTCAGGTATCTAGTATTGCGGAAAAGTATGGCTATTTGGAACTACATGAAGAAGCCATTAGTTAGCCACAACCCAAGCGAGAGTAAGCCGGGGTTATCGACTGGAAGTTATAGCTCTAGTTCCTGAAGGAGGGGAATAAAATAAACACAATTGCCAAGAAGCCCGGTACAGAGCCTTAGCAGCCATTTGCCATTACCTCACTAGTTGCAATTAGCCACTTATGCACTCTCACGCGCAATCAAACGACATTTCAATAAATTCAAACGGCTTACTTCATCTTCAACCGGCAGCACCCCCAAACTTTCGAGTACCCGCGTCGCGGCCAATACACCAATTTCCAACGCCGGCGGTTTGATGGTGCTGAGGCTCGGCAACAGCATTTCGGCAAACGGATAATCGCCGAAACCGAGCACCGCGCAGTCCCGGGGGATGTTCAGCCCGGCACGCTGCCCCGCCAGCAAGCCACCGGCCGCCAGGTTGTCGTTGGCGAAGAAGATCGCATCCGGCGGCGTGGCATGGCGCATCAGCGCCTCCATCGCCTGCTTGCCCGCTTCGAAGGGCGCGCGGTCGGCATCGGGGGCGAAGACCCAAGGTTGCACACCCAGCTCGGCCAGGGTCGCGGCGAACCCCTCACCCCGCTCCATGGCGCTGAAGTCGCCCGGCGCGCTGTTCTGCACGAAGGCAATGCGCCGATAGCCCTGGCCATGCAGGTAGCGTGCGGCGGTGACGCCCACGTCGTAGTGAGAAAAACCGATCTGCAACGGCGCACGCTCGGGCACGTAGTCCCAGGTTTCCACCACCGGGATGTCCGCGTCGGCGATCATTTTCTCGGTGCCCGCGCTGTGGAAGTGGCTGGTCAGCACCAGCGCTGCCGGCGACCAGCCGAGGAACGCACGCACCGCGTTTTCTTCCTGCTCGGCGCTGAAGTAACTCGACGCCAGCAACAGCTGATACCCATGCCGACTGAGGGTGTCACTGAAGCCCTGGATAGTGTTGGCAAAGATCGGTCCGGAAATGTTCGGGATAACCATCGCCACGATGCGCCCACGCGCCGAGGCCAGCCCGCCAGCCACCAGGTTGGGCACATAGCCCAGTTCGGCCACCACCGCGGCAATCCGCTCGCGGCGCTCGGGCGAGACCTGCTCCGGCTGGTTGAAGTAACGCGACACGGTAATCGCCGACACCCCAGCCTGGCGGGCCACGGTGCCCAGGGTGACGCGCCCGGCGCCACGGCGTTTGCGCGGTTTGTCTGCACTCACGGGAGGATCCTGTTAAAAACTAAAAAGAATATAGGACTAATTTTTCAGTATTTGACGTTCTAAACCACACTTACCAATAATGCCGATGTTAGCGCTAACAAAGCGCGCTGTCTGCTACTCGCTCGAGCGAATGCCCAAGACATTTTCACAGGCGCTGACGGTCGCAAGAACCGCAGCGGTTCAGGGCACTTTTCCGAGCGGACACAGCATGCACACACTTCAACGAAGCACGATCCTGATCCTGGCGGGGTTGACGGCCCTGCCCGTCGGCAGCGCCTTTGCCGCCGAGGAACAGGAACCTACCCTCAAGCCGGTGACGGTCACTGCGACCCGCCGCGAAGAATCGCTGCAGAAAGTGCCGGTGGCGGTGTCTGTACTCGATGGCGAACAACTGGAACGCGATAACCGCAACGGCGTCGCGAGCATCGCGCAACAGGTGCCGTCGCTGAACTTCCGCACCGGCGCCTCGAACAAGGACACCTCGCTGTTCGTGCGTGGCGTGGGCACCATTTCCACCTCCCCCGGCGTCGAGCCGACCGTCGCCACAGTGATCGACGGCGTGGTCTACGCCCGCCCCGGCCAAGCCACCCTCGACCTGCTGGACCTGGAGCGCATCGAAGTGCTGCGCGGTCCCCAAGGCACCTTGTTCGGCAAGAACGCCTCGGCCGGCGTGCTGAATATCACCAGCAAGGCCCCCACTGCAGAGACTCATGGCTATGTGGACCAATCCTTCTACAGCGGCAATGAAAGTCGCACGCGCTTTGGCCTCGGTGGCAGCCTGGTGCCGGATGTGCTCAAGGGGTCGATCAGTACGCTGTTTGGCAGCTACGACGGTAACGTGGATAACACGCATAACGGCCAGGAGGTTAACGGCTATAACCACAAAGGGATTCGCGGCAAGCTGGAATTCACGCCCAATGACGCTGTGAAGCTGACCCTGATCGCCGACTACATGCAGTCCCACGACGACGCACCGAATGGCGTGGTCAGCCAGTCCCTGACACCGGCGTTCGCCAACGCGCTGCGCCCAGTCCGCGCGTCCAGTGACAACCGAGACATCAACACCGATACCCGCAGCCATGTGGAAGACACCAACAAGGGGTTGTCAGCGCAGCTGGACTGGAGCCTCGGCGACTACACCCTGACGTCGATCACCGCCTGGCGCGGCTGGGACAACACCCAATACCAGGACGGCGACCGCCTCGGCACGGTCACCGCCGCGTTCCCCGGCACCGCCGACAAGGGCGAGCTGGACTTCAACCAGTACTCCCAGGAACTGCGCCTGGCCTCGCCCAAGGGAGCGTTCGTGGAATATGTCGGCGGCCTGTTCTACATGCACGGCAAGGACAAAGAGACCTATCAGCGCACCCTCACTACGACCACGCGCACTGACCGTGGCATCGCCGACTACAGCACCACCAACGACAGCTACGCGGTGTTCGGTGAGACCACGCTGAACTTCACCTCACGCTTTCGTGGCATCGCCGGCCTGCGCTACACCCATGACGATTTGAAATACGATCACCGCCGCGTCTCCACGTCGGCCACCACGGTCAGCGGGATCCAGCCGGCCACGTCCAGCTCGGGCACGGTGGACGAAGACGGCTGGTCCGGTCGTCTCGGCGTGCAGTACGACCTGACTGACAGCATCACCAGCTACCTCACTTACTCTCGTGGCTATAAAGGCCCGGCGTACAACGTGTTCTTCAACATGCAGCCGCGCGACACGGACGCGCTCAAGCCGGAAACCTCCAACACCTGGGAAGCCGGGATCAAGGCAACGGCATGGAACAACCGCCTGACCACCAACCTGGCGGTCTTCCACAGCGACTACGACAACTACCAGGCCAACTTTTTCGATACCGTCGCAGGCCAAGTGGTCACCCGCCTGATCAACGCCGGCAGCGTCAGTACCGAAGGCGTCGAGCTGGATTACGCCTTGCAGGCCACCCAGCAACTCAAGCTCTCCGGTGCCCTGGCCTACACCCGTGCACGCATCGACGCATTCGCCTGCCCGGCGGGTGCCGCCGCAGCCTGCAACGTGAATGGCAAGCCGCTGCCCTTCAGTCCGGACTGGAAAAGCTACGTGCGCGCCGACTACAGCATCCCGCTGGATAACGGACTGGACGTCGAACTGGGCACCGACTACAGCTGGCAGAGCGAAGTGCAGTACGACATCAGCCAGAACGTCGACACCCTGCAAGGCGCCTATGGCATCTGGAACGCCAGCGTGGCCCTGGCCGACTACAGCAATGGCTGGCGCGTCGCATTGCTGGCCAAGAACCTCGCCGACAAGTCCTACTCACCGTTGCTGGCCAGCGGCGGCAACTACATCTACCGCGCCGTCCCCCGTGACGACGAACGTTACTTCGGCGTGCAACTGCGCAAGGATTTCTAAGCATGAGCCGTCAATTGAAGCTCGGTGCCTTTCTCATGGCCACCGGGCACCACGTCGCCGCCTGGCGGCACCCGGACGTGCCGGCAAATGCCGGGCTGGACTTCAGCCAATACAAACACCTGGCACGTGTGGCCGAAGCGGCGAAGTTTGATGCGTTGTTCGTGGCAGACAGCATTGCCGCGCCCACGGGTGAGATCGCCAGCCATATGGCGCGTTCGGATCATTTCGAACCGCTGACCTTGCTGTCGGCGCTCAGCGCAGTGACCGAGCACATCGGCCTGATCGCCACGGCGACCACCACCTACAACGAGCCCTACCATGTGGCACGCAAATTCGCCTCGCTGGATCACCTGTCCGGAGGCCGCGCGGGTTGGAACCTGGTGACCTCGGACGCCGCCGCCGAAGCGCAGAATTTCGGCCGCGATGAACACCTCGGCCACGCCGAGCGCTACAGCCGCGCCAGGGAATTTCATCACGTGGTAACCGGGTTGTGGGACAGCTGGGAGGACGATGCCTTCATGCGGGACAAAGCCAGCGGCAACTACTACGACCCGGCGAAGCGGCACGTGTTGAATCACGTCGGCGAGCATTTGCGCGTCAAAGGCCCGCTGAACGTGGCGCGCTCGCCCCAGGGCCAACCGGTGATCGTGCAGGCGGGCTCATCGGAAACCGGTCGTGAACTGGCGGCGCAAACCGCCGAGGTGGTATTTACCGCGCAGACGTCGCTGGAAAATGCCCAGGCGTTTTATACCGACCTCAAGGCACGCCTGGGCCGGCATGGGCGTGAGCCGGATTCGCTGAAAATCATGCCGGGGGTGTTTGTGGTAGTCGGCCAGACAGAAGCCCAGGCACAGGCGAAGTTCGAAGCATTCCAGGACCTGGTTGAGCCCGAAGTCGGCGTGGCCTTGCTGGGGCGCATGCTGGGTAACTTTGACTTGTCCGGCTACCCGCTGGACGGGCCTCTACCCGAACTGCCATTGACCGACAGCGGGCAACGCAGCCGCCAGCACTTGCTCAGTGACCTGGCCCACCGCGAGCAACTGACACTCGCTCAACTGGGCCGGCGGATTGCCGGTGGACGCGGGCATTACAGCCTGATCGGCACGCCCGCGCAGATAGCCGATGAACTGCAGCGCTGGTTCGAAAGTGGCGCCGCCGATGGGTTCAATATCCTGGTGCCGCACCTGCCAGGCGGGCTGGAGGATTTCGCCCAATGGGTGGTGCCCGAACTGCAACGGCGTGGGCTGTTCCGGACCGAATACACCGGCACCACCTTGCGTGAACACCTCGGTTTGGCGCGCCCCGAAAATCGCTTCAAAAAGGAGGATGCATGAAGATTCCGGCGCTGTTACTGGCCCTGCTGGCCGTCCCCCACACTGCACTGGCAGCCGACCCCGCCACCCTGCGCATCGGCTACCAGAAAGGCTCCATTGCCCTGGTGCTCGCCAAGGAACACGGCTTGCTGGAGAAACGCTTCGCGCAGACTGCCGTGAAGTGGATCGAATTCCCCGCCGGCCCGCAGATGCTTGAAGCGTTGAACGTGGGTGCACTGGATGTGGGTTCCACTGGCGACATCCCTCCCCTGTTCGCCCAGGCTGCCGGGGCCGACCTGGTCTACATCGGCGCCGAACCGCCCAAGCCCAGCGCGGAGACCCTCCTCGTGCGCAACGAAAGCCCACTGCATTCGGTGGCGGACCTGAAGGGCAAGAAGATCGCTTTCCAGAAGGGCTCCAGTTCCCACAACCTGATCCTGCGTGCCCTGAACAACGCCGGGCTGAGCTACAAGGATATCCAGCCGGTGTACCTGCCGCCCGCCGACGCGCGCGCGGCGTTCGAGCAAGGCAGCGTGGATGCCTGGGCCATTTGGGAGCCTTACTCATCCCTGGCCTTGAGCCAGAGTCCCAGCCATGTGTTGGTCAATGGTGAAGGCCTCGGTTTATCGGGACCGGTGTATACCGCGCGACGCGAGTATGCGAAGACCAATGCCGCCTTTGTGCATGATTTACTCGATGAACTCAGTGCCGCCGAAGCCCTCACCCGCAGCCAGCGCGAAGACAGCCTCAAGGTGCTCACCCGCTTCATGGGCCTGCCCGCCGAGGTAATCGCACGCTACATGGATAACCGCCCGCCTTCGCCGATCTTGCCGATTGATGACAACATCATCGCGGCGCAGCAGGCGACAGCGGACCTGTTCTACCAGAACCGGTTGTTGCCCAAGGCTATCGACGTGAAGAAAGCCACTGCACCGTAGGAACCGGCGATGGGTCAGCCTAACCACGATGCGAAGCGAGCTGCTTTTGATCCTGTTTTTGATCTTGATCGTGCTTTTGATCTCAGGCGCCCCATCAAACACGCTGGCCGGAATTCGACAGGGATTTGGGGGGTAAACCGGCAGGGATGCCGGTTTAGCCGCCCCGCGCCATGGAGGGCGCGTGGCGGCGGCCCCCCAAATCACTGTCGGATTACGGGCACACCGAGCCTAGGCGAGGTGCCGAGTGTTGGGGCGAGAGCGTTTTGCTTACTTTTGCGCTGTTCAAAAGTGAGCCGCTGTAAGAGCGGAACCCATAGCAGCCATTACCGCAGAAATGGATATGTACCCCGTCTGATCCAACATTCTGGTCGACTGTCAGGCCGCCTTCGCGGGCAAGCCCGCTCCCACAGTTGGATCACGGGGTGTCAGGAAGATAGTGGTTGGCTGTCAGGGCGCCTTCGCGAGCAAGCCCGCTGCCGCATTTTTGGATCGTGGGGTGTCAGGAAGATAGTGATTGGCTGTCAGGGCGCCTTCGCGGGCAAGCCCGCTCCCACATTTTTGGATCGTGGGGTGTCAGGAAAATAGTGGTTGGCTGTCAGGCCGCCTTCGCGGGCAAGCCCGCTCCCACAGTTGGATCGCGGGGTGTCAGGAAGAGAGTGGTTGGCTGTCAGGGCGCTTTCGCGAGCAAGCCCGCTCCCACATTTTCAACCGATTCAAGCTTGAGGCCGGGTGCTTTTTTCGATCAGGCACATCGGCGTCCCCGCCACCGGCTCGCTCATCACCTGCACCTGCACCTCAAACACCTGCCGCATGAGCTCGGCACTGATCACGTCCCCCGGCGCACCATCGACCACCAGCGTGCCGCCGTGCATCACCGCCAGGTGATCGGCGTAGCGGCACGCCTGGTTGATGTCATGCAGCACGGTGATCACGGTCTTGCCTTCAGCCGCCAGTTCGCCCATCAGGTCGAGCAGTTCGACCTGATGGCTAATGTCCAAGTAGGTCGTTGGCTCATCCAGCAACACCACCGGCGCGTTCTGCGCCAACACCATGGCCAGCCAGGCGCGCTGGCGTTGGCCGCCGGACAGGTCCGCCAGGGCGCGGTCGGCCAGGGTGTCCAGTTCCAGGCGTTGCATGGCCTGGGTGACGTGCGCTTGATCGTTGCCGCTCAGGCGCCCCCACAATGAGTTATGCGGGCTGCGGCCATAGGCGACCAACTGGCGCACGCTGACGCCTTCCGGCACCGGCAATACCTGCGGCAGGAATGCGATCTGCCGTGCCAATTGGCGGGCGGACAGGCTGGCATAGGCCTGGCCATCGAGGGTCAATTCGCCCTGGGTCGGCTTGAGGATGCGGGCGAACGCCTTGAGCAAGGTGGATTTGCCGCAGCCATTGGGGCCGATCAAGGCGGTGACTTTTCCGGCGGGCGGCGCAAAGGACAACCCCTGCACGATACGCGTGGCGCCGTAGCCGATATCCAGCTCGCGTGCTTGAAGAATACTCATGTCATCAGCCCTTGAACCGTGCCAGCAACCAAAGAAAATACGGCGCACCAATCACCGCGGTGAGCACCCCGGCGGGGATTTCACTGGGCGCGATCAACGTACGCCCCAGCGTATCGGCCAGCACCAGCAACAGCGCGCCGATCAGCATCGCGGCCGGCAGCAGGCACTGGTGATGCCCGCCCACCAAGCGGCGCGCCATGTGCGGCGCCATCAGGCCGATAAAACCAATCGGCCCGATCACACCCACCCCCAGGCTGGTCAGCACCACCGCGCAGGCCATCGCCAGCCAGCGGGTGCGGCTCAGCGCCGTGCCGAGGCTGTGGGCGGCTTCATCGCCGAGGGCGATCAGGTTCAGCGGCTTGGCCAGGCACAGGCCCACGGGGATCAGCACCAGGAACGGCAGCACCAGCGCCACATGGTGCCAGTTGCGGCTCCACAGGCTGCCGGTCAGCGCGAGCAAGGCGGTGTTGATATCCAGTGGGTGGGACAGGATCAGGAATTCGGTGACGCTGGACAGCGTCACCGCAATCGCCACCCCGGACAACGCAAAGCGCACGCCAGAAAAACTCACCCCGGTGTTGTACAGCGCCAGCAGCAACGCGCCAGCGGTACCGCCCGCGCAGGCCACCAACGGCAACCAGGCGATCGGCAACTGCGGCCAGCCGATGATCGCCACGGTCAGCGCCAACCCGGCGCCCTGGGTGACACCGAGGATTTCCGGCGAGGCCAGCGGGTTGCGGATCACGCCCTGCACAATCGCCCCGGCCAGGCCGAACGCGCAACCGGCCAGGATCGCGATCAGGCTGCGCGGCAGGCGATGGTTCCACACTTCGAAGTCGAGGGCGTCGTGGGCCAGCAGGCGCTCCAGGACGGTGTGCGGCGTGAGCCACAGGGTGCCGGCGCTGAGGCTGGCCAGGGTGGCCAGCAGCAACAGGCCGAACAGCAGCCAGAGGCGCAGTCGTGGGCGGATCATAGGGCGCGCCTGGCAAGAAAGAGGAAGAACGGTGCGCCGATCAGGGCCGTGACCACACCGGCCGGGGTCTCCACCGGAAACGCCACGGCGCGGCTGAGCAGGTCGGCACCGAGCACAATCACAGCACCCAACGCCGCGCTGAGCGGGATCAGCCAGCGGTAGTCGTTGCCCAGGAACTGGCGAAGGATATTCGGTGCGATCAGCCCGACAAAACCGATCGGCCCCACCGCACACACGCTCGCGCCCACCAGCAGCAAACTGGCCACGAACACCTGCAGGCGCAGGCTGGCGATGCCCACGCCCAGCGAGCGTGCCGCGTCTTCGCCGAGGTTGATCAGGTTCAGGCGTGGCGCACACCAGAGCGCCCACAGGCCGCCGATCAAGGTGCACGGCCACAGCAGTTGCACTTGCGCCGTGCCGACATTGGCCAGGGAGCCAGCCAGCCAATTGAGCACGCTTTGCGCCTGGGCCTCGACCAGGATCACCGTGAGCCGGGTCAGGGCTGCGCACAACGCCGCCACGGCCACGCCGGCCAATACCAGGCGGCCCTGGGCGGTGGTCGGCGACCAGGCTCCGCCGAGGCTGAACACGGTGACCCAGGCCAGCGCGCCCCCCAGGCAGGTCATCAACAACGCACCGCCCGCAAAGGGTGGTGCGACCAGCCCGGTGGAAAACAATGCCAACCCCAACGCCGCTCCCGCCGTCACACCAAACAAGGACGGCGAGGCCAGGCGGTTGCGCGTGATGCCCTGCATCAACGCACCGGCCAGGCCCAGGCAGGCACCGACCAACGCCGCGCACACGGCACGTGGCACGCGCAACTGGGCAACGATGTAGGCCATGTTGCCGCCCACGCTGCCTTGATGCACCAGGCCATTCCACGCGTCCGCCGCGGTGAGGGTGAACGGCGACCAGCTGTAGAGCGAAAACCAGAACAACCCAGCGCCCAACAGCAGGATGCCAACGGCGGCGAAACGGCGTTGCACGGTTATTGGCTCAGTACGGCTTTGCCGCCTTTGAGAATCGCCAACGCGTCTTCGGCGATCTGCTCCGACGCCAACACGCCGCGGTTGCGCGCCCAGCTGTCGCCATCCACTTCGGCCACGTGTTGAGTGCGCACAGCGCCCAGCACCTGCCACAGCGGCTGCTTGCTCCAACTGTCGACGATGCTGGGGCGGCGGTAATGGCCGACCAACAACCAGCCGGGGTCAAGCGCCAGCAGTTGCTCCAGGCTGACGAATTCGGTGGGCGCGGCGTTGGCGCGCACCGCCGGGACTTTCAGGCCAATGGCCTCGAGCACGCTGCCGGCGTAGGAGTCCGGGCCGTGCACGGAAAAGCTGTCTTCCCGCGCCACCCCGAACAACACGCTGGCACCCGCAGGGATCTGTTGCGCAATGGCCTTGAGGTGTTCACGGTTCTCCTGGATGCGTGCTTCCATCTGCGCACTCTTGCCCAGGGCCTTGCCGATCAACTCGGCGGACTTCAGGCTGCCTTGGTAATCCTCACCGCGCGACGGCAGCAACAGGGTCGGCGCGATGCTCGCCAGGTCGCTGTACAACGCCTGGTGGCGATTGAGGTCGGCCACGATCAGGTCGGGCTTGAGCCGGGCGATTTCCTCGATGCTCGGCTGCGAGCGCAGGCCCACGGACGTCCACTGGCCAATGGCCTGGCGCACACGGGGCAACACACGGTTGGCATCGCCATCATCGGCGGCACCCACCGGCGTTACGTCAACGGCAGCCAGGCTGTCGAGGAAGGAAAACTCCAGCACCACCACACGCTTGGGCGTATCCGGCAGATGCACCGCGTGCTGGCCGTCGTTGAGGTCAATGGGGGCGGCGCTCAGCTGGCTTGAAGAGAACGCCAGGAAGCAGGCGGCAAGGATGGGGATGGAGCGCAGCAATCGCATGACAAGGACCTCGGCGTTAAAACACCCCAGCTAGGTGGGCTGGGGAAAACGGCGGGTACTATTCCATATCGACGCGGCGTGATCAAAAAACATTCTCATTAGCACCAAAAATCAAGGCTGGGCGCTGGCTTGCCTGCGATGGCACGCCAGCGCCCACCTGTCGATCGGTGCACACCCCTTAGAAGTCGACGGTGGCCGAGAGCAGGTACGTACGCGGCGTCGATAAGGTCAACCCCGGCTCACTGTCATCCGACGCGCCGGCCGAACTCCAGTAGCGTTTATCGGCGACGTTCTCCACATTCGCCCGCAGGGTGATGTGTTTGTCGTCGACCTTGAACGCATAGCGCGCGCCGACGTCGAGGCGGTTCCAGGCGTCGATTTCCTTGACGTTGGACTGGTCCAGGTACTGCGAGCTGGAGTAGATGCCACGGCTGGTCAACGTCAGGCCCTCAAGTCCCGGCACGTCCCATTCGGCGCCGAGGTTGACGTTGTACTTGGGCGTGGCCGGGGCGCGGTTGCCGTCGAAGGTGCCGTTGGTGGTATGGGTCAGCTCACTGTCGATGTACATCACCCCACCCAGCAGGCGGAAGCCCTTCAGCGGTTCGCCGAACACGCTCAATTCCATGCCGGAGTTTTCGCGCTTGCCGTTGGGACCAAAGCGCCGCGTGGTGGCGTTGGTTTCATAAGCTGGCTGCTTGATGCGGAACACGGCGGCGGTTACCGCGAACGCGCCAGCATCGTACTTGGCACCCACTTCCACCTGGCGGCTGATGAACGGCGGGAAGATCTCGTCTTCGTTTATCGAGGTCGAGGGCGCAATCTTGCCCTGGCTCAGGCCTTCCATGTAGTTGGCGTACAGCGACAGCTTGTCGGTGGCTTTAAACAGAATGCCACCCGACGGCGAGACCTTTTCTTCATCGTAGGCAGTGTCGCCTTTGATGCCGTCGCTCCAGTCATCCACCTTCACCCGCTGCAAGCGCGCGCCCAGGGTGAGCAGCAGGCGGTCGTCGAAGAAGCCCAGGGTATCGGACAAGGCCACGCCGCTGAATGCGTTTTCGGTGTACACCTTCGGATCAAACCGCGTCGGCCGCGAAGGCGTCGGCGTTTGCACCGGGTTGTAGAGATTGCTCGACGGTGACGTATAACGCGCACCGCCGTTGGTGAAGTCCATGTAGAAGTAGCTGGCGGCCAGGTTGACCTCATGGCTCACCGGCCCGGTATGGAACCAGTTGCGCACACCGGCCGTGTAGGTGCGTACGTTTTCATCACGGGTAAAATCCCGCGGCTGCACGCTGAAATCACCGGCCGCGTTGGTCACTGACACCGCGTGGCGCAGGAAGTCGTGGTTGCTTTTACGCGCGCCCACGCCGCCATAGAGCATCACGCTATCGCTGAGGTCGTACTCACCGTTGACCGTCCCGAACGTGTCGTTGGTGCTGGCCTTGCTCCAGGACTGCGCGTAGTTGCGACGCACGTCGTTGGCACTCGGCACCGGAGCAGCCGCCGCGACCTGCACGCGCTCCTGCGGGGCATCGGTGTCGCGTTCGGTGTGGCCGATGTCGGTGGACAGGCGCAGGCGCTCGCCGCGAAAATCCAGGCCCAGCACCGCCATTTCGCGATCGACGCTCTGGTGGTCCCACGCGGTGTCGCCGGACTGCTTCACGCCGTTGAAGCGCAGGCCGAACTTGTTGTCTTCGCCAAAGCGGCGCCCCACGTCGACCGCACCGCCAGCCTGGCTGTCGGAAGCCCAGGTGCCGGTAAACGAATTGATGTCCTTGTCGGTGGCGCGTTTGGGTACCACGTTGATCCCGCCACCCACGCTGCCGCGCGGGGAGATGCCGTTGATCAACTGGCTCGGGCCTTTGAGAATGTCGACGCGGTCGGCCATTTCCATGTCGATGGTGTACGTCGGCAGCACGCCGTACAGGCCGTTGTAGGCCACGTCACTGTTGAACAGGCTGAAGCCGCGAATAGTGAACTGCTCGTAACGCCCACCGGCCGGGTTGGTGGCGCGTACCGAAGGGTCGCTGGCGACCAGGTCGCCCAGGGTGCGCGCCTGCTGGTTCTTCACCGCATCGGCGGTGTAGGTGGTGATGCTGAACGGGGTCTCCATGAAGTCCCGCGTGCCCAGCATGCCCTGTGCCGTGCGGCGTGCCACCTGGCCACCAGCGTAGGTATCGCCGTCATACAGGCCGGTGGTGCCGAGGATCGAGGTAGGTGCCAGTTCCAGGCTGCTGCCATCCGGCGCCGGTATCACCCTGTAGGCCTGCTCACCCATCGGTTGCAATTGCAGGCCGGAGCCTTGCAGCAAGCGGGCAAAGCCCTCCTCTACCGCAAACTCGCCAGACAGCCCGCTGCTGCTGCGCCCACTGACCAGCGCCGGGTCCACTGACAGGTTGACGCCCGACAGCCCGGCGAAACGGGTCAACGCGGCACTCAGGCTGCCGGCTGGCACCTGGTAGCTGCGGCGGGTGGCGGAGTCTTCGGCGTAGCTGACGGCGGCGAGCAAGGGGCTGGCGCTGAGGCTCAGCATCAGGCTCAGTTTGAGCAACGGGCGCAAGCGCAAGGATCGGACTGCGGGCATTGGAGGAAGCTCTCGATAATGTTCACTTACCTGGAATGACCGATGAAGCGAAAAAAAGGGACAGCTTATTTGATTATTTTTTTCAGCACCGCCCACAGCCTCGGTTTGTTGCCTGGCCTTTCCAATAATGCGTTCACTCTCCGTCCCGCACTGCGCCCCGTGCGCCTCCACCAGGCTCATCAATAAAGGCGTGACGCGGCTTACCACACCGCACTATGGGAATCGGCCCGTGGCTCGGTCCCTGCGCACAGCACGCCGCTGACCGGGTCGCTGGCATGTGGCCGTGCCACGCTGTTCTATGACGGCCCTTTCGCGGTGGACAGTACGTGCCGGATCATTGCCAAGTATGCGATCACCAACCTGGCCGGCTCGCCGACCGCCTACCGCCTGCTGATCGCGGCGGGGGCTGCGTTCGCCGACACCGTACGCGGTCACCTGCGCGTCATCAGCAGTGCCGGCGACCCCCTCAACCCGCAGGTCATCCGTTGGTTTGCCGAGGAACTCGGCGTGGTCATCCACGACCATTATGGCCAGACTGAAAATCTGCATGGTGCTGTGCAACCACCACGGCCTGCGTCACCCGGTACGTGAGGGCTCAGTCGGTTATGCGGTTCCAGGGTACCGGATTGTCGTGCTGGATGATGCTCATCGGGAACTGCCACCTGGCCGGCCAGGCGTGTTGGCGGTGGATCGCGAGCGCTCGCCCCTGTGCTGGTTCGACGGCTACCTGGGGATGCCTACCCAGGCGTTTGTCGAGTCCTGCGCCTGCATGTCCGGCAGCGCCTGGCCGCACACGCGTACCCGAGGGAAATCGAGTTCGTCGAACACCTGCCCAAGGCACCCAGTGGCAAATTGCAGCGGTTCATTCTGCGCAACCAGGAAATCGCAAAGCAGCAGGCGTTCGACACATGACCCAAGGCCGGGGCCGTCGGCCGTGGTCGCGTGTGCGCAACACAGCGTACGTGTTGTGCTGAGTCGCTCGGAATTCCAGCGCAGAGCCCTGGAGTTGTTCCAGGAGCGCAGTTTCAGCCAGGTCAGCATGCGTGAACTGGCGGCGCATATCGGCATCACTCCGGGCGCGATTTATCACCACGTGGAAAGCAAGGAAGCATTGCTTTTCGAGTGGCTGATGGAGCTGTATCAGACGTTGTTGTCGCACGTCGAGCTGATCAAGAAGCGAAGACTGACGCCCGCGCAACGTCTGACAAAACTGATCGAAGGCCACCTTCGATTGCATGAACACATGGCCGGGCAGTTCAAGCTGGCCGTCATGGACACCGGCTGCCTGAACGCGCCGATGGAAGCACGTGTACGGCGATTGAGGGACGCTTATGAGTCAGAAATACTGAGCCTGGTGGGGCAGCTATGTCATCAGCCTGGTGGCCCCTTGCGCGAAGGTGCACTGCAGGCCATCGTGCCCATGCTGAACAGCCTGCCAGCATGGCTGAGCCCGATGATGGACAAAGCCCAGCGCCGGGTCATCGCCCAGGCCATCGTCAATGCGGTCGTCCAGGCGATAAAGGCCCTGCCGTGAGCCAGGTAAGCAATGCGCCTGGACAGGGCCCGGTAATCAGGCCACCGCCCGGATTCGAGGTCCTCAGATACTCAGGAGCTCGGCCACTGGAAAACGGTGGGTGGTCTTCATTTCTCGCAGTGAAAGGTTCGAGCGGATACTCAATACGCCCGGGAGCTTTCTCAGCACTTTTTCCACGAATCTGCTGTAGCTGTCCAAATCTCTTGCGACGACTTGAAGTAAAAAATCCGCTTCGCCAGTTGTATTGTGACAACTGAGCACCTGCGGCGCCGACGCTATGATTTTCTCAAATTTTTCCGTGGCTTCTTCACTGTGATCGCTGCAGGAAATCTGCACGAACGCCATCACCCCCAGGCCCAGTTTCCGGCGATTCAGGATGGCTTGATACCCCTCGATCACACCGCATTCTTCCAGGCGTTTCTGCTTGCGCCAGCAAGACGCTTCGCTGAGGGAAAGTTGCTCCGCCAACTTGACGTTCGAGAGTCGCCCATCTCGCTGCAGTCGCTCCGATATTGCAATATCCACCTTATCCAGACGCTCAAGCATGGTTGATCCTTTCAATTATGTAGGAGCTCACGAAGATTAATTTCATTCATTGCCCACTATCAACCGCAATCTGAAAAGCAATTTCAAGGCATTCGCACATAATGGATCAGCACTGATTCGAGCCGCCACGCACCTGAAACCCATCGAATACAGCGTCGTGTCCATCCAAGCAGAGGTGACTTTCATGAAAGCAGTTGTCTACGAAGCCTTTTCCCAACCGCCGCGCCTGATGAACGTCGAAGACCCGACGCCGGAGCGTCACGGCGTGGTCATACAGGTGCGGGGCACGGGGGTCTGCCGCAGCGACTGGCACGGCTGGAAGGGGCATGATCCGGACATCCAACTGCCGCATGTTCCCGGGCATGAGCTTGCCGGCATCGTGACGGCGGTTGGCAGGGATATCACCCGGTGGAAGGTCGGCGACCGTGTAACGGTGCCTTTTGTCGGCGGGTGTGGCGCGTGTCCCGAGTGCAACAGCGGTAACCAGCAAGTCTGCAATACGCAGTTTCAACCGGGCTTCACTCATTGGGGGTCGTTTGCGGAGTACGTCGGCATACACCAGGCCGACCTGAACGTCGTCGCACTCCCGCAGAGCATGGACTTCGCTACCGCTGCGAGCCTGGGCTGCCGCTTCGCCACTTCATTCCGCGCCGTCGTTGACCAAGGCAACGTCAGCGCCGGACAGTGGGTCGCGGTGCATGGCTGCGGAGGCGTGGGCCTGTCCGCCGTGATGATCGCCCAGGCCCTCGGCGCCAATGTCATCGCCATCGATATTTCGCCGGAAAAACTCGAACTGGCACGCGCGCTCGGCGCCGTTGCAACCGTGAACGCACACAGCGTTGCGGACGTCACCGAAGCCGTGCTGGAAATCACCCAGGGGGGCGCCCACGTATCGCTGGATGCATTGGGTCATCCCACCACGTGCTTCAACTCCATCAACAACCTGCGCCGTCGAGGCAAGCACGTCCAGGTAGGCCTGATGCTCGCGGACCACGCTACGCCGGCGATCCCTATGGGCAAGGTCATCGTGCACGAGCTTGAGATCTACGGCAGCCACGGCATGCAAGCACATCGTTATGACGCCATGATCCAGATGATCACCTCGGGAAAACTGGCGCCGGAAAAACTCGTCGGTAAAACCATCAGCCTGGCGCAGTCCATCGACGCGTTGATGAACATGGACCGCTTCGAGACCGCTGGCGTAACCGTCGTGACCGAGTTCTAGAGCACACAGGACGCAACCGTACAACTGGCTGGCGGAGTGCCCCTGTCCCTCACGGTGGCTGTGAATATTTCATCGTCTTATCTTTAAAGATGTTGGCAGGCGTGCCGATAATCGAAAAAGCCTACCGGGTGGCTGCAGGTTGTTTTGGGCGATGAGCAAGGAACACGAAAATGATGTCTTTTCGTATGGGCGCCCTCAAAGCATCCGACGTGACCCTGTGCGTTCTCGTGTGCCTGGCTGGGGTGGCCATCACGACCTTGGTACTGATACTTTTCGTCGGGTCGGAGCAGCGCACCGTTAGCGTTGCGTTTCAACGGGAAGTTGACGAACGATTCAGTCGCCTGCAGCGACGCTTTACTTTCCAGGACTTGAAATTGGACACCGTCAGGCGTTTCTTCATCAACGCCGACGATGTCACGGAAAAGGAGTTCATGGGGTTCGTCACGCCTCTCGTCGAAGAGGGTGAAACCTACGGCTGGGTACCGAGGATTCTCGAGCAGGATCTACAAGCGTTTCGCAATAAAGCGCTACTCAATGGTGCGAGTGACTTTTCGTACCATGAGATTGACCCCATGACCCAGACCGAAGCCCCCCTCTCCAGCCGTCCGGAGCACATGGTCTTGCTCTACTTGTCCAAGCGCGATGACGTGAAGATAACACCCGGCATGGATGTACTCGCCCGCCCGGATCGCGAGGCCTTGTTGAGAAAGGCACGGGAAACACATCGAATGGTCGTGTCCGAACCCTTGAAAATGACCAGTGGCCAGACCGGGGTTTTCTTTGTCGCGCCTGTATTCAAGGAACCCTCGGAGGCCTCGCTGGACGATGATGGTTTGCAGGGGTTCATCGTCTCGACGATACGCTTGGCGTCCTTGATGGAACATGGCATTCCGTTACCCAGTCTGCAACGCCTGAACGTGACCCTGTCATTGATCGACACACCGCGTCAGAACGACATTTTTTATCAGAGCTTATCGCCGGCCGCCCCTTCGGCGCTTTACGCTCAACGCGTGTTGAAAGTAGCCGACCAGCACTACTCGATGCAGTTTCGCCCAAGCTCGACATTTTTGAGCTCTAACAGCCACGCAGCGTTTGTCATTCTGATCGTCGCGTTCGGAACAGGATTGACGCTGCTGATGACGCTCATGGTGTACATGCTGATCACACAGCGTGCGCGCGCGCTCTCTCTGGTGGATGAGCGCACGCAAGACTTGCGCTTATTGAACATTACCGACCACCTGACGGGCGTGTATAACCGCCGGCACTTCGAAGCGTTGATGGAGCGCCTGCTCGTTGAGGCCGACGCGCAACGCAGCCCCTTATCGCTGATCATGTTCGACGTCGATCACTTCAAACGCATCAACGACCTCAAGGGGCATCAGTGTGGTGATAACGTGCTGAAGTCATTGTGCGTACGACTACGTTCGGCAATCCGCAAAACCGATCTTCTGTGCAGGACGGGTGGGGAAGAATTTGCATTGATCTGCCCTGGAAGCGACCTGAACGATACGAAACTGTTGGCAGAAAAGCTCCGATCCCTCGTAAGCGCCCTCCCCTTTGAGGAGGCCGGTCAAGTAACGTGCAGCTTCGGCGTCGCGACGTGGAGTCCATCGGAATCATTTGACGCTCTCGTTCGGCGTGCGGACAGCGCCATGTACAGCGCTAAATCAAATGGTCGTGACCAAGTCCAACTCGCCGATAGATAACGTACCGAACGCAGGGGCGCGGCCCATCAGCGCCGAGGCGTTGATGGGCGGCTACGCGCCGGTCAAAAGTCATCCTTTACGTTTGCGACGTTGATCTTGAGCGCTCGGCATTGCAGATGGGCACTGCTTTAGACCTCACCCTTCTGGAGTTGGACTGCTGAGCACGTTTGCACGCTCCGCCGGCCGGGTATTTTCCCGCGACCAACTGCTCGACAAGCTCTACTCCGACCACCGCGTAGTCACCGACCGTACGGTGGACAGCCATATCCGCAACCTGCGGCGCAAGCTGGAGCAGGCGTGCCCAGGGGAAACGCCCATCGAGTCCTTGTATGGGGTGGGCTATCGGTTTCAGTTGTCCGGCGCCTGAGGACTCGAAGGGTCAAGGCTATTCGAGGTAGCGCTATAGTGAGCAGCCCCTAGGTCGAATGGCCCTCGTTACGATTCTGTTGTTTTTTAACGCCTTTCCCGTTCTTTCGCTCATGTTGGTGGTGAATGAACCAGGCGACTAAAAGTAGACCCGCCACCCCAAAAATGAATAACAACAGCTCTATTGCGGGACCTTCGTGTGAAAACATGTTTCGTTCCTCATCCTGAAGTATCGCGCCTCAACAACCAGCGCTACCGAAATTATTCGTAACAATTCATACATTTTCAGAGTAGTCGCCAAAGCCAGAGGTGACAACCCTAAAAGCCTCAGAACCATTGATCTAGACACGTCACTCGTCGAAAAAACCGCGCAGGGTCATCAGAAGTTGAGGCTGTAGGACTAGGCGCGCGCGCCTTGGAAGCGCACCAACACACTTAGCAAATTGGCCATTAGCACGCGCCCCGCCACCGTGCTCACTGGACGATGACGGCCAGAGCGGTGCGCCGGCAGTGAACCGTTGGCACTTTTTCAACTGGGGCCTGTCAACCGTGCATCAATGCCAAGTGATAGCTCATCATGCACAGCTGGAAGAAAATATCGTTGACTGAGGGTTTAGAGCGGAGCCTGCCCGGGCACCAGGTAGATTGCATCCTGGTGAATGGCTGGACTGCGACCATACTGGTACGGCAGCCCGAACATGACGCTATGTTCTGCACGACAGGTATCAACCTTGCCACGCTCGCAGATAGCCCAAGCATTCAGAAGCTTGCTGATGAACTTGTGTTTGAAATAGACATGTCGAGGGGCGGGAGAGCCGGCTAGCTCTCCCCTACTTACTTGTTATTCTGCGGTACTTGCGAGAAATTCGCCCGCTCTACGAACGAGCATCCTCCACTCCTTCCCGTTGATGAGGCCGGTGCTCTCCATATCGTCGGCCTGCCTCAGCAACTCGAAATATTTATCCTCAATATCCTGTTCGTCTACCGCATGGGCGTAGATAGCTGCCCAGGCTTTTACCGCAGAGCGCCGCGTTGATGGTTGCATTTGAGCACCTGATTATGTCCGCGGAAATAGAGCGGTGCCCATCAAAAATCGTTCATCTGCGCGGCGGTCGATCCGACCAGTGGTGGCATGTGGCTATGACTGATTCTTATTGCACAGACCGCCGCGACATCCAGCCTGTGCCGATGTCGCCACGCCCCCCCCCCGGCGACGGGCATCTGCAAGCCCGCGCCGCTTGATTATCAGCAAGTGCCAGGCGGTATCCCGTCTTTGTTGAAATCCTTCAGGCGCTCGCGCTCCTGCTCAGTTGAATGCGCCGGGGTTTCTTGCTCTGGCTCGGTGTTCTTTTCTTCAGTCATTACGATGTCCTCTGGGTGGTAGCTATTTCGGCACCTGCCGGAATCAGCAGTTCAAACCAATACCACCCCACCTTCCAGACAGCGCCCGACAAGAACGCCCCGCAACCCTTAATGACCTGACGATGCCACCCTCGAGAACGAAGAGTTCATAACGCTGACTCCGGCCGGAGTGCGCACCGCGCAAGGGTGAGCTGATGCAGACCGAGCGTGGGCGTGGCGCACACAGCCCGTGGCATCGCCGAACTCTTCTTGCTGGACGCCGATAGAAAGCGCAGCCCCAATTGATTAGCGCGCAATCATTTGGCGCACCTATCACTTCCATACATTCTTTTGCATTCCTCGTTTCAGGCCTAGCCGCAAGCTGCAACTGAATCTCACTGTGCTGCATAAAAAGGCCGCCTTTGTTCGTGATCAACGACATGGCGTGGGAGTGCCACGCCACTAAACTCCGGCCCTTGGAGGCCTCTATGAAATTAAGATCCCTGA
This sequence comes from Pseudomonas sp. MYb13, assembly GCF_002980075.1. Lineage (NCBI taxonomy): Bacteria > Pseudomonadati > Pseudomonadota > Gammaproteobacteria > Pseudomonadales > Pseudomonadaceae > Pseudomonas > Pseudomonas sp. MYb13. Next base: position 85,781 of record NZ_PCQI01000016.1, read on the forward strand.
GTATCGCGCGAAGAGCCTTTGTCTGCTTTGGCCTGATTACATGCCTGCTCATCAGCTTGGCAGCCTTCTCTTATCTACAAATTAATCGGCTACGTGCCGCTGAGCAGAACATCGAGCAAAACTCCCTCCCCAGTATCCAGGTCATTGACGATATCCAAATCGCCCTGCTTCACGCCCGCCTTGAAAGTATTCGCATGCTCTCTAGCGCCACCCGCGATGTGCATGACTTCTCGCTGTCAAAAGTCCAGGAAGCTATACAGACACTTCAGTCGAAGACTGATTATTATCGCGCGCACCTGATGTCTGGGGAGCAAGACGAAATCCAATTCGCGAAGGCCAACCAGGCCATGACTGCCTACATCGACGGCCTCAGAAAAGTCATTGCAATGGATTCATCCGACCATGATCAAGCGGTTATTTTTGCCAATACCGAGCAAGCGCAAAGAGCCACCGACTATCAAGAGCAACTGACCGTTTTGCGCGAGCAAAATGCACGCCAGGCCATGGTGTCTGGTGTAGACGCTACCGACGTATACAACCATAGCGTCCAAGTCCTGGTAGCGGTGCTGATCGTGGCATTTATGTTAACCATCGCCTTGGCCATTTTGTTCACTCAGAGCATCGTGGGCCCAATCAGCTCATCACTTAAGTTGGCGGAGGATATCGCCGCTGGCGACCTGACCCATGACCTTGAAGTAACAGGCTCAGATGAAGCTTCACGCTTGATGCATGCGCTGAACGTGATGCAGAAAAATTTACGCAACACCATTTTAGAAATCTCGGGTGCTTCTTCCCAACTGAGTACCGCTGCCGTAGAAATGACCTCGATTACTGAAAGTGCTGATCGCACCCTTCAGCAACAAAATAGCGAAATAGAGCAAGCTGCTACCGCGGTCACCGAAATGAGTGCTGCGGTTGAAGAGGTTGCACGTAACGCCAACTCCACTTCTGAAGCAGCCATGCAGTCGAGCATCGCCGCAGATCTGGGTAACCAAAAAGTCACTGAAACGTTAACGGCAATGCGCGGGTTGACGGGGTTGGTTGAAGTGTCATCCGATCAGGTGAAAGAACTGGCAGCCCAAGCTCAAGACATCAGCAAAGTACTGAGTGTGATCAGGGCGATTGCTGAGCAAACCAACCTGCTTGCCTTGAATGCCGCCATTGAGGCGGCTCGTGCAGGAGAACAGGGTCGCGGTTTTGCAGTAGTCGCAGATGAAGTTCGAGCGCTGGCACACCGAACACAAACCTCAACGCAAGAAATCGAACAGATGATATCCACGATTCAAGCAGGCTCTTCTGCCGCGGTCGAATCAATGCAAAAGAGCACGTCCGAGGTTTATAGCACGCGAGATACTGCAGAACATGCAGGCCAGTCGCTACGCCAAATTATTGATTCCGTGCTCGAAATTAACGACCGGAATATCCAGATTGCCACCGCGTCTGAGGAACAAGCACACGTGGCGAGGGATGTTGATCGCAGCCTGATAAGCATCCGCGACCTTGCAGTGCAGAGCAGTGAAGGCACTCGCCAAACACTCACAGCGAGCAACGAACTTTCTCGCCTGGCCGTCAACTTGAACGATCTGGTTCTTCGCTTCAGGACGTAGGAGGTGGTCGCAGAGAAGGAAATGCAGCACCGGGCAAGGCCGGGCACGGGGTAGTCCATGGAACGTATCCGGCTTCGCGGCCAAGTGATTGCAAACCTTAACATCAGCGACGTCACTGAGTAGTTTTGCGCAGCCACAAAAAAGCCGATCTAGCTGATCGGCTCAAGTGTCTGATTTTACTCAGGAATAATGGTCGGGACGGAGTGATTCGAACACTCGACCCCTAGCACCCCATGCTAGTGCGCTACCGGACTGCGCTACGCCCCGACTAGGCGTGTTACTGGATTCGCTTCTTAAGGAAGCGAACCGGAATATACCGCAAGCTTTTGAAATGTGGAAGTATTTTAAAAGCCGGAATTACTTTTTCAGAACCACCAGCACATCTTCGAGCTCGGAGATCATCTGGCGTATCAGTTGCTTGTATTGGGTGGTGTCGTCTTTGGCTTCATCACCGGACATGCGCTGGCGCGCGCCGCTGATGGTGAACCCCTGGTCGTACAGCAACGCGCGGATCTGTCGGATCATCAGCACGTCCTGGCGCTGATAATACCGACGGTTCCCGGTGCGTTTGACGGGGTTGAGTTGAGGAAACTCCTGCTCCCAATAGCGCAGCACGTGCGGCTTTACCGCACAGAGCTCGCTGACTTCACCAATGGTGAAGTAGCGTTTGCCTGGGATGACGGGTAGCTCGTCGTTATGACTTGGTTCCAGCATAAGCCTCAACTCGGGCCTTCAACTTCTGCCCTGGACGAAAGGTGACCACACGGCGAGCCGTGATCGGGATTTCTTCTCCCGTTTTTGGATTGCGGCCAGGCCGCTGGCGTTTGTCCCGCAAGTCAAAATTGCCGAAACCGGACAATTTGACCTGTTCGTTGTCTTCCAGAGCGTGTCTGATCTCTTCAAAAAACAGCTCGACCAATTCCTTGGCCTCGCGCTTGTTCAGACCCAACTCTTCGTACAGACGTTCCGCCATCTCAGCTTTCGTCAAAGCCCCCATACGTCACTTCCTTAACGTGGCGTTCAACCTTTGTTCGAGCGAGGTGAGGATATTTTGTGTCGTGGTATTCACCTCATCGTCATTAAGAGTGCGCGATGGATGCTGCCAGGTCAAGCCAACTGCAAGGCTTTTTCTATGCGGATCAATGCCTTTACCCTGATAGACGTCAAATAGCCTGAGGTCTGTCAGCCATTCCCCTGCATTTTCACGGATTACATCCAGAACGGCAGTGGCGGCCACTTCGCGGTCGGCAATCAGCGCCAAGTCACGACGCACTTCAGGGAAGCGCGACAGCTCGCTGAATTTAGGCATTTTGCCCGAAGCGACTTCAGCCAGGACCAGCTCAAAGACAAATACCGGACGGTCAAGACCGAGGGTTTTCGACAGCTCAGGGTGAATAGCACCGACGAAGCCGACCAAGCGCCCTTCGCGTTCGATGCGTGCCGTCTGGCCAGGGTGCAACGCCGGGTGGCTGCCCGGTACGAAGGTGAACGCATCCAGAGCACCGGCAAAGCCCAGCACCGCCTCCACGTCAGCCTTGACGTCGAAGAAGTCCACGGCATCGCGACCCTGCGCCCAGCCTTCCGGCAGGCGGCTACCGCACACCACGCCAGCCAGCATCGGCTCTTGCTTCAGGCCATCGAGTTGGCCGACGAATCGCAGGCCGCTTTCGAACATGCGCACGCGATCTTGCTGACGGTTCAGGTTATGGGAAAGTGCTTTCACCAAGCCTGGCCACAGCGAAGAACGCATGGCTGCCATGTCGTTGGAGATCGGGTTGGCCAACAGCAGCGGCTCGACGCCTGGATTGAACAGCTCGAACTGCTTGGGATCGATGAAGCTGTAGGTCACTGCTTCCTGATAGCCACGGGCAACCAACAGACGACGCAGCTCAGGCAGGTGCGCGCGCGCTTCAGCCTTCGGCTGGGGTGCCAGGCGCGCTTGCGGGTAACGAACCGGCAGACGGTTGTAGCCGTACAAGCGAGCCAGCTCTTCGATCAGGTCGACTTCCAGGCTGATATCGAAGCGATGGCTTGGCACTTCAACGGTCCACTGCCCTTGTGCACCTGCGGAAACACCCAGGCCGAGGGCGGACAACAGTTGCTCGATTTCAGCCGGCTCGATGACCAGGCCAAGCATTTGCTCGACACTTTTGGCGCGCAGGGTAATCGGCGCAATGGACGGCAGGTACTGCTCGTTCACGGTTTCAGTGATCGGGCCGGCTTCGCCGCCGGTGATTTCCAGCAGCAGGCCAGTGGCGCGCTCCATGGCTTCACGGGCCAGCTTCCAGTCCACGCCGCGCTCGTAGCGGTGCGACGCATCGGTGTGCAGGCCGTAGGAACGGGCTTTGCCGGCGATGGCGATCTGGTCGAAGAACGCACTCTCAAGGAACACGTCGCGAGTCTTCTCGGACACACCGCTGTGCTCACCCCCCATCACGCCGGCAATCGCCAGGGCGCGGGAATGGTCGGCGATCACCAGGGTGTCGGCACGCAGGCTGACTTCCTGGCCATCGAGTAGCACCAGCTTCTCGCCTTCTTCCGCCATGCGTACACGGATGCCACCATTGATTTCGGCGAGGTCGAACGCATGCAGCGGTTGACCCAGTTCCAGCATCACGTAGTTGGTGATGTCGACGGCAGCGTCGATGCTGCGCACGTCGGCGCGACGCAGGCGCTCAACCATCCACAGCGGGGTTGGCTTGGACAGGTCGACGTTGCGGATCACACGGCCCTGGTAACGCGGGCATGCGCTTGGGGCCAGCACGTCGATCGGGCGCACTTCGTCGTGCACCGCAGGCACGGCGGCAACCACTGGACGAGTGACCGGGGCGTTGTACAACGCGCCCACTTCACGTGCGAGGCCCGCCAGGGAGAGGCAGTCGCCACGGTTCGGGGTCAGGTCGACCTCGATGCTGGCGTCTTCCAGTTCCAGGTAAACACGAATGTCCTGGCCCACTGGCGCGTCGGCCGGCAGTTCCATCAGGCCATCATTGCCCTCGCCCACCTGCAGTTCCGCCTGGGAGCACAGCATGCCGTTGGACTCAACGCCACGCAGCTTGGCCTTCTTGATCTTGAAATCGCCCGGCAGCTCGGCACCGATCATAGCGAACGGGATCTTCAGGCCCGGGCGCACATTGGGCGCTCCGCAGACGACCTGGAAAGTTTCCGTGCCATTGCTGACCTGGCATACACGCAGCTTGTCGGCATCGGGGTGCTGCTCGGTGCTCAGCACCTCGCCCACTACCACACCACTGAAGGCACCGGCGGCCGGGGTAACGCTATCGACCTCAAGACCGGCCATCGACAGACGAGCAACCAGCTCGTCGCGATCTACCTGCGGGCTTACCCAGCCACGCAGCCATTGTTCACTGAATTTCATCCTGCTCTCCTAAAGATTCGTTACGACTAGCGAAATTGCGCGAGGAACCGCAAGTCGTTGTCGAAGAACAGACGCAAGTCGTTCACGCCGTAACGCAGCATGGCCAGACGCTCAACGCCCATGCCGAAGGCGAAGCCCGAGAACTCTTCCGGATCGATGCCGGACATGCGCAGCACGTTAGGGTGAACCATGCCGCAGCCCATCACTTCCAGCCAGCCGGTCTGCTTGCAGACGCGGCAGCCTTTACCGCTGCACATCACGCATTCCATGTCGACTTCAGCGGATGGCTCGGTGAACGGGAAGAACGATGGACGGAAACGCACCGCCAGTTCCTTCTCGAAGAACACCCGCAGGAACTCTTCGATGGTGCCTTTGAGGTCGGCGAAGTTGATATCGCGATCAACCAGCAGGCCTTCGACCTGGTGGAACATCGGCGAGTGGGTGATATCGGAGTCGCTGCGGTACACACGGCCTGGGCAGACGATGCGGATCGGCGGCTTGTTCGCTTCCATGGTGCGGACCTGTACCGGCGAGGTATGGGTGCGCAACAGCATGTTCGCGTTGAAATAGAAGGTGTCGTGCATCGACCGGGCCGGGTGATGGCCAGGGATGTTGAGCGCCTCGAAGTTGTGATAGTCGTCTTCGACCTCAGGGCCTTCGGCGATGCCGTAGCCGATATGGGTGAAGAACTGCTCGATACGTTCCAGAGTCCGGGTGATCGGATGCAGACCGCCCGAGGCCTGGCCACGGCCAGGCAAGGTGACGTCAATGGACTCGGCGGCGAGCTTGGCCGCAAGATCGGCCTCCTCGAGCGACGCCTTGCGCGCATTGAGAACCTCTGTGACACGCTCCTTGGCAACGTTGATCAGCGCACCGACTTGCGGACGCTCTTCAGCCGGCAAATTCCCCAGGGTCTTCATCACCTGAGTCAATTCACCTTTTTTGCCAAGGTAGTGAACCCGGATTTGCTCCAGGGCATTTACATCTTCAGCGCTTTGCACAGCCTCAAGGGCTTGGGCGACGAGCGCGTCCAGGTTTTCCATGTACAGACTCCAGATACAAAATAGGGGAAGAGCTTGAAGGCTCTTCCCCTATTTATGACGTTTAACACCTTGGGCTACGGAGTAACCCAGGGTGACTGTCGGGGGTACTTAAGCCAAGGTGGCTTTAGCTTTCTCGACAATCGCAGCAAACGCCGCTTTTTCGTTCACTGCCAGATCAGCCAGAACCTTACGGTCGATCTCGATGGACGCTTTTTTCAGGCCAGCGATGAAACGGCTGTAGGACAGACCGTTAACACGTGCACCAGCGTTGATACGAGCGATCCACAGAGCGCGGAACTGACGTTTTTTCTGACGACGGTCACGGTAGGCGTATTGGCCTGCCTTGATTACCGCTTGCTTGGCAACACGGAATACGCGTGAACGCGCGCCGTAGTAGCCTTTAGCAAGTTTCAGAATTTTTTTGTGACGTTTACGGGCAATGACGCCACGCTTTACACGAGCCATGAGTTACTTCCTCTATTCTTGAACCAAAAATTAACGAAGGCGCAGCATGCGCTCGACTTTTGCCACGTCAGACGGATGCAGCAAGCTGCTACCGCGCAGTTGACGCTTACGCTTGGTCGACATTTTGGTCAGGATGTGGCTCTTGAAAGCGTGCTTGTGCTTGATACCGTTAGCAGTTTTCAGAAACCGCTTAGCAGCACCACTTTTAGTCTTCATCTTTGGCATGTTCGGATACTCCGCATTCAGTTGATAAACATAATCAGAAGGCCTGCCGTGCCCTGTTGATTACTTCTTCTTTTTCGGGGCGATGACCATGATCAGCTGGCGTCCTTCCATCTTAGGATGCTGTTCGACCGAACCGTACTCGAGCAGGTCAGCTTCAACCCGCTTGAGGAGTTCCATCCCCAGCTCCTGGTGGGCCATCTCACGGCCGCGGAATCGCAAGGATACCTTGGCCCTGTCCCCATCACTCAGGAAACGTACCAGGTTGCGCAGTTTTACCTGGTAATCCCCTTCCTCCGTCCCTGGACGAAACTTGATTTCTTTTACTTGAATCTGCTTCTGGTTCTTCTTCGCCGCGGCAACCTGCTTCTTCTTTTCGAAGATCGACTTGCCGTAGTCCATCACCCGGCATACGGGTGGGATTGCATCGGCGGAGATTTCCACCAGGTCCAATTTGGACTCTTCTGCAATACGAAGCGCTTCATCAATCGAGACGATGCCAATCTGCTCGCCGTCAGCGCCAATTAACCGAACCTCGCGTGCCGAGATATTCTCGTTGATCGGGGCTTTCGGTGCAGCTCGTTTATCTTGTCTCATTTCACGCTTAATAATAATTACTCCGAATCTGGGCGACCACGCCGGGAAACCGCTTGCGCGAGGAACTCAGCGAACTGGGCGACGGGCATCGAGCCCAGGTCAGCACCTTCACGAGTACGCACAGCGACAGTCTGCATCTCGACTTCCCGATCTCCGATAACCAAAAGATAGGGAACCTTGAGCAAAGTATGCTCGCGGATTTTAAAGCCGATCTTTTCATTTCTCAAGTCGGACTTGGCACGAAATCCGCTTTCGTTGAGTGTTTTTTCAACCTCAGCGGCAAAATCTGCCTGTTTATCAGTGATATTCATGATCACTGCCTGGGTCGGAGCCAGCCACGCAGGGAATGCACCCTCGTAGTGCTCGATCAGGATCCCGACGAACCGTTCGAACGAGCCGAGGATCGCCCGGTGCAGCATAACCGGGTGTTTACGGCTGTTGTCTTCGGAGACGTATTCGGCTCCCAGACGGATCGGCAGGTTAAAATCGAGCTGCAGAGTACCACACTGCCAGACGCGGCCAAGGCAATCTTTCAGCGAAAACTCGATCTTCGGACCGTAGAACGCGCCCTCGCCCGGCTGCAAGTCGTACGCAAGCCCCGCACTGTCCAGTGCTGCGGCCAGTGCAGCTTCGGCGCGATCCCACAGCTCATCGGAGCCAACGCGCTTTTCCGGACGAGTGGACAGCTTCATCTCGACTTCGGTAAAGCCGAAATCGCGATAAACGTCCATGGTCAGCTTGATGAACGCGGCGGATTCGGCCTGCATCTGCTCTTCGGTGCAGAAAATGTGGGCGTCGTCCTGGGTGAAGCCACGCACGCGCATGATGCCGTGCAGCGCACCCGATGGCTCGTTACGGTGGCAGGCACCAAACTCGGCCAGGCGCATCGGCAGCTCGCGGTAGCTCTTCAGGCCCTGGTTGAACACCTGCACGTGGCATGGGCAGTTCATCGGCTTGATGGCGTAGTCGCGGTTTTCCGACTGGGTGGTGAACATGTTGTCGGCGTAGTTGGCCCAGTGCCCGGATTTCTCCCACAGGCTACGGTCAACCACCTGAGGTGTCTTGATCTCCAGGTAGCCGTTCTCGCGCTGAACCTTGCGCATGTACTGCTCGAGTACCTGATACAGGGTCCAGCCGTTCGGGTGCCAGAACACCATGCCCGGCGCTTCTTCCTGGAGGTGGAACAGGTTCAGGCGCTTGCCGATCTTGCGGTGATCGCGCTTCTCGGCTTCTTCGATGCGCTGGATGTAGGCAGCCAGTTGCTTCTTGTCAGCCCACGCAGTGCCGTAGATACGTTGCAGTTGCTCGTTCTTCGCGTCGCCGCGCCAGTAGGCACCGGACAGCTTGGTCAACTTGAAGGACTTGAGGAAGCGCGTGTTGGGCACGTGGGGGCCACGGCACATGTCGACGTATTCTTCGTGGTAGTACAGGCCCATGGCCTGCTCGTCCGGCATGTCTTCCACCAGGCGCAGCTTGTAGTCTTCGCCACGGGCAGTGAACACGTCGATCACTTCGGCGCGAGGCGTGACTTTCTTGATCACGTCGTAATCTTTTTCGATCAGCGCGTGCATGCGTTGTTCGATGGCGGCTAGGTCGTCCGGGGTGAAAGGACGCTCATAGGCGATGTCGTAATAGAAGCCTTCGTCAATGACCGGGCCGATCACCATCTTCGCGGTTGGGTACAACTGTTTGACCGCATGGCCAATCAGGTGCGCGCAAGAGTGGCGAATGATCTCCAGCCCCTCTTGATCCTTGGGCGTGATGATTTGCAGGCTGGCGTCGCCGGTGATCAGGTCGCTGGCGTCGACGAGCTTGCCGTCGACCTTGCCGGCCACGGTGGCCTTGGCCAGGCCTGCGCCAATGGATGCGGCGACCTCGGCTACGGAAACCGAATGATCGAATGAACGTTGACTGCCGTCGGGAAGAGTAATAGTTGGCATGGCGCCTCCTCTCCTAGTGGTGACCCCTACCAAAGGTCACGTGGGTTGGGATGAGCCAGTACAAGATCCAACACCAGGCCGTTCATTGATGAACGCCTGCCTTACAGCGGCAGGAGCCTTTCGGCCAACCGATAATCGAACCAGAGTGACTGGAGTGAGCTAAAAAGAACATGGCAAGGCGGCAATTGGCGCGCCTGGAAATAGCCAAGCGCAGGATGCTAGCACAGATGAACGGTCATCGCCGCGCCGCTGGCTTGCGCAAATACAAATTCCGGCCTTTATAGCTGCAAAAGTGAACTTGAGCTGTACGCAATGCCTCAAACCCACTGAGAATCGCCGTTCGTCCTCGACCCAAAGGAGCATCCTCATGATGCGTTTAACCTCTACCCTCGCTCTCGCCGCTTCCCTGACCCTCCTTTCCCTCGGCGCGCAGGCGGCAGCCCCGTCAAACTGGCCAGCCGGTGCTCGCGACAGCTTCGTCAGCGATTGCAGCGCAGCTGCCAGCCAGAACGTAGACGTCAAAACTGCCAAAGCCCACTGCGAATGTGGCGCCGACAAGATCAACGCCGAATTGAGCACCGCGGAAATCAAAGAACTCATGACCAACCAGAACGCCAGCCCGGAGCTTAAAAACAAAGCAGTCGCGGCGATTTCGTCCTGCAAAGTCGTGAAGAAAAAGTAAGATTTGCCACTGATCACACGGCTTTTTTACGGTTAAAACGGCCCGAAAACTGCCATTTCTCACAAATTACACAGCTTTTACGGCTTTTTTTACCAGTTGATATTTCGAGCCAAAGCCCCGTAGATCGGGGCTTTCAGCCGAACCTGGTAGCAAACGCAACGCTATTGATTAGCAAACAATGCCTTGGGGGGGCTCCCAAGCCGAACATTTCGACTATGATAGCCCAGTGTGCCCAGTTGGCCTGAGCAGCACAGCACTACTGAAAATATATGTTTCTTGGAGATACACCATGTCTAATCGCCAAACCGGCACCGTTAAATGGTTCAACGATGAAAAAGGCTTCGGCTTCATCACTCCTCAAGGTGGCGGTGACGACCTGTTCGTACACTTCAAAGCTATCGAAAGCGACGGTTTCAAAAGCCTGAAAGAAGGCCAAACCGTTTCCTTCGTGGCTGAGAAAGGCCAAAAGGGTATGCAAGCTGCACAAGTTCGCGGCGAGTAATTCTCCGCTGAGCTAAAAAAACCCCGTCCATGTGACGGGGTTTTTTGTGGGCGCTGCAAAAGCCTTTTAAAGGCTCAGCCGCAATTGACCCGCGTGATCACCAGGTTGTCATCGGTGTTCAGGTTCAGGCGGTCGGAGCGGTATTCCAGGGTGATCATATCGTTAGGCTTGAGGATGCGTGCGTTCTGCGCACCGGCACGGGTACGCGCCTGTTCCAGCAACTGGGGCGAAGCTTTCTGGCCGATAGTGAACTCGGCGGCCTTCGACTCACAGCGGCTATGACCGGCATCGGCCACGGCGGCGTCTTTGGCTGGCTCAGAGGCACCCGGGGTGCTGCAACCCGCCAACGCGAGTGCTGCCAACAAAGTACCGAATGATGCGAGCTTCCAAGGCATGAAGCCTCCTATGATAAAAAATGGACAGAGATCGTGCGACAGCGATTGGGCGGATTGGTTTCAAGACGTAAACCGCCGCAGGGCAAGTCTGCCTGACTCTCGACGGGCATTCGCCCGATCAATCGTGACCAGATATGAATATGCTCAGTAGATGTCGATGTAGTCGAACGCCGGCTTTGGCCAGTTTTCCTTCAATGCATTGAAGATCTGCGTCACCCAGACTTCATCGCTGGCGGCCACATTGCCTACGTATCCGGAACCCTTGGCCCAGGTCTCCAGGCGAAACAGCAGCCCGTCGATCTCCACACCGCCTACGACCTTCCCTGAGGAGATGTAGGCAATGCCGGCCTTGGTTACCCGCAACTGGGCATGTTCGTCGTCACTGGCACTGGCGAGAAGCAGGCGCACATTCGCCAGCGTCAGGTTCTCGGGGTTGTTCAAGTCGATCTGCACGCGGTGTTCCCCGGCAATTAAACAGGCAGACAGTGTCGCACAGCGACGCCGTCATTCCGAATCGCCTCATGCCTAAGTATCAGTGCCAAAGACGATGCAAAATGGTTAACTGGCCCGGTAAGAACCGCGTTCCAGCGCATTGCCCAGTACTTTCAGCCCCGCGAGACAGTCATGACCACCGTAACGCTCCAAGCCGACATCAAAGCCAAATGGCCACAGGGACAGAGCTCCTACAGCCCCGGAAGCCCCGAGGAATTGGCAATCATCGGTATCGACCTGTTGGTCAAGGAACTGGGTACACGAGCGGCGCAAGCGTTCATCGGCCAGATATTCGAGAAATACCCGGCCGACCACATGGGGGCACACAACCCCGAGCGCGCATAAGAACCGGCCAGCGAACGCCGACCGGTCAACACATTACTTCAGACGCGCCAGGCGTTCGGTCAGCAGGTCAAAGAAGCCCTGGGCATCACCGTTCTCCACCCAGAACGCGTTCTTGGGGTGCTTCAGGCCGTCGTACCAGTCGACGATGGTCTGGCCGAAGGTAGGGCCTTCACGGCTGTCCACGACCACGTTGACGTCACGGCCGCTGAACAGCGAAGGCTTGAGCAGGTAAGCAACGACGGTAGCGTCATGCACCGGGCCGCCTGGAATGCCGTAGTGCTCCATGTCGCCCTTGACGTACTCATTGAGAATATCGCCCACGACCTTGCTCGCGTTGTTCTTGATGTCGGCAATCTTTTTCAGGCGCGCTTCGCTGGTCAGCACCTTGTGGGTCACGTCCAACGGCAGGTAAGTCAGCTTGACGCCACTCTTGAGCACGATCTCGGCCGCAACCGGGTCCGCGAACAGGTTGAACTCCGCCACCGGCGTGATATTGCCGCCGTTGAAGTGCGCGCCGCCCATCACCACCACTTCCTTGATGCCCTGGGTGATTTCCGGGGCCTGGGTCAGTGCCAGCGCCAGGTTGGTCTGCGGACCGAGCATGGCGATGGTGATGCTATGAGGCTTGGCGGTGCTCAAGGTCTTGATCAGGTAATCAACGGCATTGCCGTCAGCCAGGCCCTTTTTGGGTTCATGTACGGTGACGCCGGAAATACCTTCCTTGCCGTGGATGTTCTCGGCGTAGATAGGCGTGCGCAGCAGTGGCGCTGGCGCACCGGCATACACCGGGATGTCCTCGCGCCCTGCCCACTCACGGGCCAGGCGGGCGTTGCGGGAGGTCTTGTCCAGGCGCACGTTGCCGGCGACGGTGGTCAGCGCACGAATGTTCAGCTCATCCGGGGAGGCCATTGCAAACAGCAATGCCACCACATCATCGGCGCCTGGGTCGGTGTCGATGATCAGGTCAATTTTTTCCGCCGCCTGGGCGCTTGCAGCAGTGAGTGCGGACAAAAGCAAAACACTCCGGAACAGGTTTTTCAGGATTGGGAGACCGCGTTGCATAAAAACACTCCTTGTCGTTGGGAATTCTAAAACGTTACGCCGGACACCAGCGCGATATTGCAGTACGGCTGACACTCACCGGTGCGCACCACGGCGCGCGCCTTGTGGCTGAGTTGCTTGAATTCTTCGTGGCTGACCAGGCGACGCTCACCGAGCGCTGCCTGTTCTGTGAGCGTATTGAGTTCGACCAGCGCCGGTGGCTGCTTGAGCAGGATTTCTTCCGCCAGCACGTGACGCTCCACCTGCATCTCACTGAGCACGATACGCAAGGTACTGACGAAGTCCGGGATGCCCTGGGTCAACGCCAGGTCAATCAGCTCGACGCCCGGCGGAACCGGCAGGCCAGCGTCGCCGATCACCAGGATGTCACCATGCCCCAGGGACGCGATGACACGCGACAGGGCGATATTGAGCAGGGGTGTCTTTTTCATGAGGGGACAAAACCTTGTACGTCGTGCAGCGTTGGAATGGAGGGTTGCGCACCGGCGCGTGTCACCGACAATGCCGCAGCGACCTGGCCAAAACGGATGGCCTCGGCCTCGCTTTTGCCATTGGCCAGTGCCGCCGCAAAACCACCCACAAAGGTGTCGCCCGCTGCCGTGGTGTCGACCGCCCTGACTTTCGGTGCCAGCAAGTGTTCGAAGCCCTGGCCGTCAGTAAACAGCGCGCCCTGGGACCCCAGGGTGATGATGACTTTGCCGGCGCCGGCCTGGATCAATTGGGTCGCCGCCGCCTTGGCACTGTCAATGGAGTCGACCGTCACACCGCTCAGTGCGCCGGCTTCGCTTTCATTAGGAATCAGGTAGTCGATGGAGGCGTACCACTCCGCGGGTAACGGAGCGCTGGCAGGGGCCGGGTTGAGGATCACCGTCTTGCCCAGCTCACGACCGCGCTTGAGGGCATAACCCACGGTATTCATCGGCACTTCAAGCTGGCAGACGATCACGTCGGCCGCTTGCAGCACCGAGTCGAAAGCCTGCAACGAGGCTGGCGTCAGTTCGCCATTACTGCCCGCCACAATCACGATCGCGTTCTGGCTGCTGTCATCGACCACTATCAATGCCACGCCACTGGAGCCGTCCACGGTGCTGACGGCCTGGCAGTCGATGCCCTCCACGCGCAACGCTTCACGCAGTTGGGTGCCGTAGGCATCGGTACCGACACAGCCAATCATCGAGACATCGGCCCCCAGGCGTGCCGAGGCTACCGCCTGGTTGGCACCCTTGCCGCCAGGCACGGTGGAGAACGTCTGGCCAATCAAGGTCTCACCGGCGCGCGGCAACCGGCTGGCGCGGGTCACCAGGTCCATATTCAAGCTGCCTACTACCACTACTTTTGCTGGCATACATCAGTACTCGTCAATTCGGTTCAGCGGTATTGGGCGAACGTACCGGCGACAGGCGCCGTCGACTCACGCAACACGATGCTTGGCGTCACGATGCGTTGATCGATCGGCAGTTGGGGTGTCGCAATTCTTCGCAGTAAAAGTTCGGCCGCCGTCTCGCCCAGTTGCAGGATCGACTGCCCGACCGTGGTCAACGCCGGGTAGACGTAACGGCCCATTTGAATATCATCGAAACCAATCACCGACAGCTCGCCCGGCACGCGGATATTGCGCTCTGCCGCTGCGCGCAACACACCGAAGCCAATCATGTCGTTGCTGGCAAAAATGGCGCTGGGAGGATTGTTCGCCAGTAACTGCACGGTGGCGGCATACCCGCCGGTGCTGGTGAAGTCGCTTTCGCGCGTGCGATTGGCCACCACTTCCACACCGGCCTCTCGCAGCGCACGGTGATACCCCGCCAGGCGCATTTGCGCGACACGGGTATGGGCAGGGCCGCCGATGCAAGCGATGTCGCGGTGCCCTAGCTCGAGCAAGTGCCGGGTCGCCAAGTAGGCACCCTCCTCATGATCGATACGCACCAGGTCCACGTCAATGCCATCCAGCGCGCGGTCGACAATCACCATGGGCGTACGCACTGCGCTCAACCCGGCGGCCAGGCCACTGTCGTCGCCGCCCACCGAGGTCACGATCAAGCCGTCGATACGCTTCTCCAGCAACACGCGCAAATAGCTGCGTTGCTTCTCAGCGTTATCGTCGGAGTTGCAAAGGATCACGCAGTAACCGTTACGCTCGCAGTAATCCTCGATGCCACGGGCCAACTCCGCAAAATACGGGTTGAGGCTGTTGGGCACCAGCAGACCGATGGTGGCCGTGGTCTTGGCCTTGAGCGAACGTGCGACGGCGCTGGGCACGTAGTCGAGCTGCTTGATCGCCGCTTCGACCTTGATACGTACCGGCTCACTGACCGGACGCGTCTTGTTCACCACATGGGACACGGTGGTGTAGGAAATACCTGCAAGCGCTGCCACATCCTTGATCGTTGCCATGGTTCAGCCTCGCCGACTGGCGCGCTGGCTGCGGTAGGTATCGAGGACCACGGCAATCACGATCACGGCACCGGTGATGATGCGTTTCGTAGGTTCCGTTGCACCGATCTGCGCCAGGCCAGCCGCCAATACCGAAATAATCAACACACCAAAAAAGGTACTGATCACCGAGCCGCGCCCACCCATCAAGCTAGTGCCGCCAATCACCACCGCCGCGATCACTTGCAATTCCAGGCCAGACCCGGCGTTCGGGTCCGCCGCTTCCAGGCGAGAAATCTGGAACAGCGCGGCCACACCGGCCAGCAGGCCCATGAGGCTGAACACCAGGATCTTGTAAGGCTTGGGATTGATCCCCGCCAGGCGCACCGCCTCTTCGTTGGTGCCGATACCGATCAGGTAGCGACCAAACACCGTACGGGTCAAGACCAACTGCGCGACGATGATCACGAGCAAGGCAATGATGAATGACGGCGAGATACCAAAGGCAATCGGGTTGGACAGCCAGGCAAACGAATCACCGATGTAAGCGGTGCGCGAGCCGGTCATCTGGTACGCCACGCCACGGGCCATTTCCAGCACGCCGAGGGACACGATAAATGACGGAATGCGCCAGGCCACGGTGATCGAGCCGGTGATGGTGCCGGCCAATGCCGCGCAGCCCATGCCCAGCACGGCGGCTGGCAACACGCTCCAGCCCCAGCCGAGAATCGCCACGCTGACCGCCGACGCCGCCAGCGCCAGCACTGACCCGACCGACAGGTCAATACCGCCGATGATGAGGATGAAGGTCATGCCCACCGCAAGCACCATCAAGTCCGGAATCTGGTTGGCCAGGGTGCTGAAGGTGTCATAGGACAGGAAGTGATCGCTGAGCACCGAGAACAGTGCAATCATCGCCAGCAAAGCACCGGCCAGGCCCAGGTAGGTGCCCAGGCCGTAGAAGTTACCGCCAGTCTTGCCGGGGGAAGTTGTGGTTTTCATGGGGTATCCCTAAGCACTGCGTCGTTGAGCAGCGCATCACGTTTCTGATAGCCGGCGAAGGCGGCGGCGAGCAATTCGTCCTGGGTCCAGCTGTCGCGCTCGAACGTCTCGATCAGGCGTCCGGCGGACAACACGCCGATGCGGTCGCAGATCAGCATGAGTTCACGCAAATCACTGGACACCACCACCAGCGCTTTGCCCTGGCGGGTCAATTCGCCCAGCAAGGCATAAATATCGAATTTGGCACCGACGTCGATGCCACGGGTCGGTTCATCGAACAGCATCACCGAGCAGTCGCGCTCGAGCCAGCGGCCAATCACCACCTTCTGCTGGTTGCCGCCGGACAACTCGGAAACCAACTGCGCCGGACTGGAACTGCGGATGCGCATGGCATCGATCTGACGCTTGGCCAAGGCCGTTTCGTCGCGACTGTTGACCACGCCACCGCCGGAAATTTCCGGCATGTTGCCCAAGGCGATGTTGGCGCTGATGGACTGGGTCAGCAGCAGGCCTTCGCCCTTGCGGTCTTCGGTGATCAGCGCGATTCCATGGCCCACCGCATCCACGGGCGAGCGAATGCTCACCACTTGGGCCGGCGAGCCAAGCGCGACGGTGCCGCTGTCCGCCAGGTCGGCGCCGAAGATCAGCCGCAACAACTCGGTGCGACCGGCGCCGATAAGGCCGGAGATGCCATAGATCTCACCCGCGCGTACTTCGAAGGACACGTCACGGACCTTGTCCGAGCGCGTCAGGCCTTTGACCGTCAGGGCCGGACCACCGATGGTGCGAGGCCCCAGGTCGATGTGCTCGCCCAGTTCGCGACCGACCATCAAGGTGACCAGTTGCTCACTGTTGTAATTGGCCATCGGCTCGACGCAGACCAGCTTGCCGTCGCGCAATACCGCAATGCGCTGGGCAACACGGGCCAACTCTTCCAGCCGGTGCGAAATATAAATGATCGCCACGCCCCGAGCCTGCAGGCGGGTGATTTGCTCGAACAGCATCTCGACTTCACGTGCGGTAAGCATGGCCGTGGGTTCATCGAGGATCAGTACGTGACAATCGCCAATCAGGTTGCGGGCGATCTCGACCATCTGCTGATGGCCAATGCCCAGGCTGCCAACCAGCGTATCGGGGTCGATGGCGTCCAGCCCGACCTGCGCCATGGCCTCTATCGCGGCCTTGCGCAGTTGCTTGCGACTGATCCAGCCACAGTGGCTGGGCAGGTTATCCAGGAACAGGTTTTCGGCGACGGTCAGCGTCGGCAGCAGATTGAGCTCCTGCATGACCATGCGCACGCCCAGTTCTTCGGCCTGTGTGCGACTGCCCGGGCGGAAATCCTGGCCATTGAACTGCATGTGCCCGGTGGTCGGTGTGACCAGCCCGCCGATGATCTTCGACAAGGTACTTTTGCCTGCGCCGTTCTCACCGGTCAGCGCCAGCACTTCCCCGCGATTGAGCGTCAGGGTGATGTCGGACAGAACCGGTTGGGCATAGGTCTTGCCGATACCGCTGACCGAGAGGACAGCGTTCGGGGCGGAAGATGACATAGGAAAATCTCCAGGCGCCCGCTCAGGACGAGCGGGCGCTGTTGGGTGCTGCCAGGATTACTTCTTGAGGACGAGTTCGACCGGGGTTTCGATCACGCCGTCCTTGGCATCGACTTTCTCACCCTTGACCAGCTTGAGCGCATTCTGGATACCGAACACGGCTTGCTGGGCAGCAGCCTGGTCAGCGGTCGCCAGTACACGGCCGTCCTGCAGCATCGGCTTGATGGCCTCGATGTTGTCGTAGCCCACGACCAGTACCTTGCCGGCCTTGCCTGCCGCACGCACGGCGGAGACAGCGCCCAGGGCCATGTTGTCGTTGCCGGCCAACAGGGCCTTGAGGTCCGGGTACTCGCTCAACATGGCAGACGCCACTTTCTGGCCCTGGTCGATTTCCCAGTTGCCGGATTGGGTGGAAACGATCTTCATCCCGGCAGCATCCATCGCATCCTTGTAGCCTGCGGTACGCTGCTGGGCGTTGGTGGTCGTCGGTACACCTTCGATGATGCCGACCTTGTCACCCGACGCCAGTTGCTTGGCCAGGTAGTCGCCCACCAGCTTGGAGCCTTTGCGGTTGTCCGGGCCTACGAACGGGATGTCGAGGTTTTTGCTTTTGAGCACGTCCGGGTCCAGGCGGTTATCGATATTGACGACCTTGATGCCGGCATCCGAGGCTTTCTTCAGCACGGTGACCAGAGCCTTGGAGTCGGCGGGAGCGATCACGATGGCGTTGACCTTGGCGAGGATCATCTGGTTGACGATATCGATCTGCGCGCTGGTATCGGTTTCGTTCTTGATCCCGTTGGTGATCATGTCGAAATCGGCGGCGTGCTCTTTCTGATACGTCTTGGCACCTTCTTGCATGGTGACGAAGAATTCATTGGCGAGGGATTTCATGACCAGGCCGACTTTGGGTTTGGCGGCGTCATCGGCAAATGCAGAGGAGAGAGGCAGGGCAGCGGATGCGGCGGCAAGCACAGCGACAGCAAGAAGACGTCCAGCGAATGGCAGCTTCATGGGTTCACTCCGATCTTATGATTATTGTGAGCAACGCTTGCACCGAAGTGTGCTTCGGCAGCCTTCCCACCCGGGTGGCTGATACGAGCTTTCACGGTACTCAAGGCGTGTTCCGTGAAACATCTCGCAAACGTTTGCGTTATTCAAACTATGAGAACCTTGTCGAGATTTGTCAACGGGTGAAAACAGCCTTTCATCTACGTCCTCCCAGCGCCCCCCTCTCGCCAGGCAGGGTGATCCATTAAACATTGCCCTCTCCCAGTCGTTCTCTGAAACGACAGGCTTTGCCGCGTCGCTCGTGCAAATCCAACGCCCGGTCGCCAGCGTCTTCGGACAACCGAACGCGCTACAGGCCAGATGTTCGGAAAGCCGGACGCCGAAATGACGTCCTGGGGCAGATACTCAGTATAACTTGTTATAAATCAATACGTTATTTTATATCCGCAATCACAATCAGCCTGGTACAGATCGTGCTCTACCCCCATCACCTCGGGTATTCAGAACCGCCCGGGTGTTCTAGATGAACCTGCTACAGCACTCATCAAAAACCAGAGAGAAAAATAATGAAATCTGCACTGAAGACTTTTGTTCCGGGCGCGTTAGCCCTCCTGCTGCTGTTCCCCGTTGCCGCCCAGGCAAAGGAAGCTGAAACCAAGACCAAACTGTCCAACGTGGTAATCCTCGCTACCGGCGGCACCATTGCCGGCGCCGGCGCCAGCGCGGCCAACAGTGCCACCTACCAGGCGGCCAAAGTCGGCATCGAACAACTGATCGCCGGCGTTCCTGAGCTTAGCCAGATCGCCAATGTGCGTGGCGAGCAAGTGATGCAAATTGCGTCCGAAAGCATCAACAATGAAAACCTGCTGCAACTGGGTCGCCGCGTCGCCGAACTGGCTGACAGCAAGGACGTGGACGGCATCGTGATCACTCACGGTACCGACACCCTGGAAGAAACCGCCTACTTCCTGAACCTGGTGGAAAAGACCGATAAGCCCATCGTGGTGGTCGGCTCCATGCGCCCAGGTACTGCCATGTCGGCCGACGGCATGCTCAACCTGTACAACGCCGTGGCCGTGGCAGGCAGCAAGGATGCACGCGGCAAAGGCGTGCTGGTGACCATGAACGACGAGATCCAGTCGGGTCGCGACGTCAGCAAGATGATCAATATCAAGACCGAAGCATTCAAGAGCCCGTGGGGCCCACTGGGCATGGTGGTTGAGGGCAAATCCTACTGGTTCCGCCTGCCAGCCAAGCGTCATACCCTGGATTCGGAATTCGATATCAAGAACATCAAGAGCCTGCCTGATGTCGAGATCGCCTATGGCTATGGCAACGTGAGCGACACCGCCTACAAGGCCCTGGCTCAAGCGGGTGCCAAAGCTATCATCCACGCTGGCACCGGCAACGGCTCTGTATCCTCCAAAGTCGTGCCTGCCCTGGTGGAACTGCGCAAGCAAGGTGTACAGATCATTCGCTCTTCCCACGTAAACGCTGGTGGCATGGTGCTGCGCAACGCCGAACAGCCTGACGACAAATACGACTGGGTGGCCGCACTTGACCTGAACCCACAGAAAGCCCGCATCCTGGCGATGGTCGCCATGACCAAGACCCAGGACAGCAAAGAGCTGCAACGAATTTTCTGGGAATACTGATTCCTGGTCGTTCAATGCAGGAGCGAGGCGCCGTCCTCGCTCCTACACTCCTCCTCTCCCGCCCTACATGAAATTGCCTGAATTGCCGTCGGACGAACTTCTTTAAGTTTAAGCAGTTGCGAAATTGCCTACAGTTAAATACTGTATGTGCGTACAGCTTATTAAGGAATACTCCGTGGCAAAGTCCTCTTCCGCAGAACCAACTCCGCCCGATGCCTACGAACGCCTGGCCATCCGTGTGCAAAAGATCATCAACTCGACCAACGCGCAGAAAGCCAAGGCGGCGTTGATCTTCCGTTTGCCGGATGAACCTGAGGATGAATGGGCGCGTTTGCTGGAAGAAATCGCTGAGAACGACAACGTCACCCTCGCCTATCGAGACGACGGCGGTGTGCAGATTTTCTGGGTTGTACCGAAGGAAGATTGATTCAATGAGCGTCCGTTTTATCGCTGTGTGCTGCCTGTTTTTTGCCATCACCGCCCAGGCCCAGGCACCCCGCACGTTCAGCGAAGCCAAGAAAGTCGCCTGGAAGCTGTACGCCCCGCAATCCACCGAGTTTTATTGCGGCTGCAAATACACCGGCAACCGCGTTGACCTGAAAGCCTGTGGCTACATCCCGCGCAAAAATGCCAACCGCGCTGCGCGCATCGAATGGGAGCACATTGTTCCAGCCTGGCAGATCGGGCATCAGCGCCAATGCTGGCAAGATGGTGGGCGCAAGAACTGCACGCGCCACGATGACGTGTTCAAGCGTGCCGAGGCGGACCTGCATAACCTGGTACCGAGCATCGGCGAGGTCAACGGTGACCGAAATAACTTCAGTTTCGGCTGGCTGCCAGTGCAAAGCGGGCAGTACGGTTCATGCCTGACCCAGGTGGACTTCAAGGCCAAGAAGGTCATGCCGCGACCGTCAATTCGGGGGATGATCGCCCGAACCTATTTCTATATGAGCAAGCAATACGGCTTGCGACTGTCCAAACAGGATCGCCAATTGTACGAAGCCTGGAACAAGACCTATCCAGTGCAGGCCTGGGAGCGCCAGCGCAACCAGACCGTGGCGTGTGTGATGGGGCGCGGCAATGAGTTTGTAGGCCCGGTGAATCTCAAAGCCTGCGGTTGAACAGGGGCGAGACTTGCGCCCGACCAGGCACTTACTGCACGGTTTTGTGCTCAATGACCTCTGACACCGTGTCGGTTTTCTTGGCGCGGGCCATCTTCTCGTTAAGTAGCGTCTGCTTGGCCTCCGCCTCCGCCTTGGTGGCAAACGGGCCCAGCAGTACTTCGTCCTTGCCGTCCACCTTCACGATATAAAAATTGAAACCATGTTCCAGCAACCAGGCCGTAAGGTCGGTGATCGCCTGCAACTTGTGGTCCGGCGGGCCTACCCGCACATCCCATTCCTGGGCAGCAATCGCGCCGGTCTGGGGCTGGCTTTCGTTCGCGGCAGGCTTGGTCCTGGGCGCATCGACGCTTCTGCCTTCACCGCAACCGGCCAATGCCAACACCGCAATTGCCATCGCTACTTTACGCACTGCCCTGCTCCTTCGAAGATAAAGAGGCGACTTTATCATTCACTGTCTATTCTGGCCGTCATAAACGTTGGCTTAAACAATGCGAATCATGTATCGCAGACCTGTATGATGCCGCCATGGGAATTAATGTCGCCTCTATGCGTCCTAAAAGAGGCAGTCACAGGGAAGCGCTTAGCAGTAAGCTACACACATCCGACACCTGCCCTGTCTGAAACATGTGTCCTTAAAAGTAATCAAGGAGAAGTCCATGCTTATACTCACCCGCAAAGTTGGTGAAAGCATAAACATCGGTGATGACATCACGATCACCATCCTGGGCGTCAGCGGCCAGCAAGTACGAATCGGCATCAACGCACCCAAGGACGTTGCCGTGCATCGCGAGGAGATCTACCAGCGCATCCAGGCTGGCTTGACTGCCCCGGACAAAAACCAGACGCCTTGAAGCACCCTCAGTAGCCAGCCCTTTCGTTCACTGTAACGGCTGGCGAAAACCCCTTCGGACTGCTCTTGTCTTTGTTGCGTGACTGACGTCGCCAATGTGTTCATCTTCATGGAAAGATGAAACTGTCTTCACGCCCGGAACTTGTTGTTTCATTCATAGCCGAATCTGCTGACTGACACTGCGCCATCCGTGTGCATTCGGGAGCACGTCGATGAGGCCTAGCACCGCACCGCCATTTGCCTACAGGTCCTGGATGATCGCCTTATTGATAGGGCTGGTCTTCGTCGGGCTTGCCTACGGCTTGAGGTATGAAGTCGAAGGCTCGGCCTCTGCCGACCAGCACTCCTGGCTGGACCTGGCGCTGTTGCTCTGCGGGTACTTGTTCCTGTTCTGTCTCAAACCCATCCAGCAAGCCGTGCAGCGCAGATTGTGCCGGCGGGCACCTGAAGAAACGCCACGCTGATGCCCGGTCTTCGCTGTCAGAGCGCCGGTATTTACAGCGTCGCCACAGCACCTATGCTTGGGCGTGCACGATCAGTAAAAGGGGCTGAGGCAAATGGACACCCTGAGTAAATCCCAAATCGAATCGGCACTGGCAGCCCGCCTGCCCAGCTACACGGTGACGTGTACAGTGCACGCCGATGGCACCCTTTCGGTCGTAATCAGCGGCCCGGAAACCGACCATTTTGCAATTACCGGGATCGTGCGCACGCATTACCGCGGCGCCGAAGCGATCGCACTGTTGGCCAATGAAATACTCAGGGAAATGGTGCTCTCACGCCAAGCCATGAGGAATGACCGCAAGCAGCCGCCCGATCCAGCCAATGCGGGAAAAGGCCGAGACCGGTAACGGGCTCGGCCTTTTCGTGTCAGCCCGCCGCGGCCTGCACGTACAGCAAGCCTTGCGCGTCGCGCTGCACGTCTAACTCCCCGTACCCGTCAATCGAAGGATGCTCGGTAACCATCGGCGTATGATGCGTCGAGGTCACGACCATCACATCCGCCCCTGCGGCCTCTCCCGCACGAATGCCTACTGTCGCATCCTCAAATACCAGGCACTCCTGCACCGGTACGCCCAGGCGTTGCGCCCCCAGCACGTAGCAGGCGGGGTTCGGCTTGCCGACGGCAACGTCTTCGGCCGTGACCAGCACCGCCGGTGGCGCAATGCCCGCCGCTTGCATTCGACGCAACGCCAGCTCCCTGGGGGCCGAGGTGACCAGCGCCCATTGATCACCCGGCAGGCTGTTCAAAAATGTGACGGCGCCGGGAATCGCGACAACACCCTCGACGTCATTGACCTCAGCCTCGGTAATCCACTGCGCCTCAACCTCGGGATCCACGCCGGGCAGTGCCTGGCGCGTGATGGTATCGATCGCGCGGGCCCCGTGAATCGTCTTCAAAAACGCGGGCACATCCAGGCCATGGCGTTCAGCCCAGAGGCTCCAGACTCGCTCGGCGGCAGCAATGGAGTTGAGTAACGTCCCATCCATATCGAACAGAAAGGCACGGTAACGGCGGTTGAACACGGCTGAACCTCGGATGGACACTGCGCGGCTTCCTCATGGGCAGAGACAAATGATCGGCCCACTGCAATCTACGGATCGCCTCGGCACTTGTAAACGCTACCGAACTCGATTGCATTACAGCTTTGTAATCAGGCTGTAAGTCTTGTTGGCACCCTCACTTCATACAGTGGAGTCGTCAGTCACCCATCTTGGATGACGCCGCTTCCTACTGATGAAAAGGGCCCGCCCATGAAACCTGCAAGCAAACTCTGCCTGATCGCCGCCAGCCTGCTGATGCTGGGCACCGGCACCGCCATGGCCGCCACCGTCGCGCCAGTCAAAGCCAATAACGTCGTGCTGGTGCACGGTTCCTGGGCCGACGGTTCAAGCTGGTCCGAGGTGATCACCCGCCTCCAGGCCGCCGGCCTGCACGTTACCGCCGTACAGAATCCGCTGACCTCGGTGGCCGACGATGTCGCTGCCACTAACCGCGTGTTGGACCAACAAGATGGCCCTACGGTGCTGGTCGGCCATTCCTACGCCGGGACCGTGGTGAGCGACGCCGGAGTAAACCCGAAAGTCAGTGCCCTGGTGTACGTCGCCGCACGTGCGCCGGACGCCAATGAAGACTTCGTCGCCCTTTCGGCCAAGTACCCGACCATGCCTGTGCGGGCCGGTGTGGAAGAGCACGACGGCTACCTCACCCTGAGCCAGGACGCCTTCCTCAAGTACTTCGCTGCCGATGTGCCGCACGCCAAGGCCCTGGCGTTGTACGCCGTGCAGCAGCCCATCACCAAGGCCCTGTTCAGCGGCCGCACCGTCAATGCCGCCTGGCACACCAAGCCGTCCTGGTACGCGGTGTCGGCGAATGACCAGACCATCAACCCGGACCTGGAGCGCTTCCTCGCCAAGCGCATGAACGCCACCACGATCGAGCTGCCTTCGAGCCACTTGTCGTTGGTGTCCCACGCCAAGGAAATCACCGACCTGATCCTCGAAGCCTCTGGCCGCCAGCCCTGAAAACACGGCATTACAAACTTGTCATCATCCTGTTGGTTGGCTGTTCGGGGCGCCTGGTTACTGTGAACTCACTGCCACGACCTGGCAGCCAACCCTTTAAGAGAGATACCGCCATGAAACTGTTCATCCTCGGCTTCACCGCTTTGCTCGCTACCGGCTCCGTGTTGGCTGCCGAACCGGTCATTCACGACCAGACGGGCTTCTTTGTACACCTGGACGTGGCCAAAGTGCTGTCGAGCACCGACACCTACGGCCAGTGCGGCATCGTCCCCGCGCGCCTCGACTACCTGGACAGCCAGGGCCGCGAACATGTGCTGGACTATCAGGTCCAGGGCATCGGTTGCGCCAGTGACAATTGATCGGGCTACACTTGCGCCACGCATTGAGACAGGGCACTTCCCATGAACATTCTCGTAGTCGAAGACGAACCCAAGGCTGGCAATTACCTGCTCAATGGCCTGCAGGAGCTGGGCTACTCCGTCAGCCTCGCCCGGGACGGCGTGGACGGCTTGCACCAGGCCTTGGAAACGCCGTTCGACGTGATCGTGCTGGATGTGATGATGCCCAAAATGGATGGCTGGGAAGTGCTGCGCCGCCTGCGCAAGGAAGCCGATACGCCCGTGCTGTTCCTGACGGCGCGCGACGACATCGCCGACCGCATCAAGGGCCTGGAACTGGGTGCCGATGACTACCTGATCAAGCCGTTTTCCTTCGCTGAACTGGTGGCACGCTTGCGCACCCTGACCCGCCGCGGGCCGAGCCGGGAAGAGGAACAGTTGCAGATCGCAGACCTGCAAATCGACGTGCTGAAGCGTCGCGTCACCCGCGCTGGCACCCGCATCACCCTGACCAACAAAGAGTTTGCCTTGCTGCATCTGTTCGCGACCCACCAGGGCCAGGTGCTCTCCCGTTCACTGATCGCGTCACGGGTGTGGGACATGAATTTTGACAGCGACACCAACGTGGTCGACGTGGCCGTGCGGCGCCTGCGCTTGAAAATCGACGATCCCTTCCAGCTCAAGCTGATCCACAGCGTGCGTGGCATCGGCTACCGCTTCGATACCCAGCCATGAACAAACCCCGTCATTATTCCCTGACCCTGCGCCTGGCGTTGATCTTCGCCCTGCTCGCCTTCGCCCTGCTGGCGACACTCGGCGTGGCGCTGTACCGCGAGCTGGAGCGGGAGTTGGTCATGCGTGACGACGCGGCCTTGATCTACCGCATCGATCAATTGCGCAACCTGCTCAACGACAGCAACACCCTGGACTTGATCAAGACCAAGCCGGAGCTGTTCCAGAACATGCTGGGCAACCGCGAGTCGGTGCTGAGCATCACCGCGCCAGGGCAGAAGCCATTGCTGACGGTCAACCCCGGCAATATCGACCTGCCTGCCGTGCCGCCCGTCCCCAAGAACCATCAACTGACGTTCGCCGACGTGCACCATTTCCCCGGCATCAATGGCGTACCCTTTGCCACCCTGGCCGCGTCCATCGACTCCGGCGACCTGGGCAGCCTGCAAGTCACCACGGGGCGCCTGATGACCGAGCGCACCGCCGTGCTCGCCAGCTACCGCTTGAGCGTTTATATCCTGGCGAGCATTGCGGCAATCCTACTGGCCGTGGTGGGTTACCTGCTGGTTCATCGTGGGTTATTGCCGTTGCGCCGCCTGGCGCGGCACGCCCAAGGCATCGGCGTCGGCAACCTCGCCGAGCGCCTCGACAGCCACGGCGCGCCGAAAGAACTGCTGCCGATGATCGATTCGTTCAACACCATGCTTGAGCGGCTGGCCAAGGGTTTTGTCCAACTGGGCCAGGTGTCCACCGACATGGCGCACGAGTTGCGCACACCGATCAACAACCTGCTGGGGGAAACCCAGGTCGCCCTGCAACAGAACCGCAGCATCGAGAGTTATCAGCAACTGCTGGCATCCAATGTCGAAGAACTTGAACGCCTGGCGCGGATGCTCGACAACATGCTGTTCCTGGCCCGCACCGACCCGGCCAGCGCCCTTCGCCAGCGCCAGGAACTCAGTGCGGCGGACGAGGTGGAACGTATCGCCGAGTACTTCGAGGGTTTGGCGGGTGATGTGGACATCAGCATTCATGCCGAAGGTGAAGGGGTGATCTGGGCGGAGCCGATGCTGCTGCGCAGAGCCCTGGCGAACCTGTGCGCCAACGCCATCAAATATGGCGCGCCGGGTACTGCGTTGGAGATCCGGGCGGTGCCCAGCGCCGAGGGCATTCACCTGAGGGTCAGCAACCAAGGCGAGACCATCGCCGCCGAGCACCTGCCGCGGCTGTTCGAACGGTTTTACCGGGTGGATGAGTCACGAGAACGTTCGGCGCAGTCCAATGGATTGGGCTTGTCGATCGTGGCGACCATCATGCAGTTGCATAGCGGTCGTTACAGCGTGAGCAGCGAGGCGGGGGTGACGTGTTTTGAGTTGTTCTTTCCGAAACGGGACGACTGAGCGGCAATCACTTGTTTGCACTGTGAGAAGCGTCGGCCCGGTCAGCTGACCTGCCCGCCCGCTTCCTTTATATCCACAGGTGCTTGCCACGCCGTCAGTACTGCCGCCTGCAAGCCCGCAACCATCGTATCCAGCGCCATCGAGGGGCGCTGCGAGCCCGTCACCTGCTCCGGCAGCAACGGCACGTGGATAAACCCACTGCGTACCCCAGACCCTGCGAGCGCATGCTGCAACAGATAAAAAATTTGATTACACACGAACGTCCCTGCCGTCTGCGATACCGAGGCCGCGATTCCCGCGTCGCGCACGGCCTTGACCATCGCCTTGATCGGCAGCGTCGTGAAGTAGGCCGCCGGACCTTCAGCCACGACCGCCGTGTCGATAGGCTGCTCGCCGAGGTTATCGGGGATGCGTGCATCGTTGATATTGATCGCCACTCGCTCGACTGAAATATCGCTACGCCCCGGTCCCAAGCCGGTAGCGATCACCATCGCCGGGTGCAACTCGTCGATCAGCCGGGTCAGGCACTCGCCAGCCGTGGCAAATGCGCAAGGCAGTCGACGCGCAACAATCTGCACATCGCTTCCCAATTGCACGCCATCCAGTTGGCGCACAGCTTCCCAGGACGGATTCAGCCGGTCTTGATCAAAGGGTTCGAACCCCGTCAGCAGTACGATTTGCATCCTGGCCTCACATCAGCAGGTAAAGCAGCACAATATTGACCACCAGCATCATCAACGCAGTCGGCAACTGAGCCTTGATCACCGCGTTCTTGTCCGGCAGCTCGAGCAACGCCGCGGGGACGATATTGAAGTTGGCGGCCATCGGGGTCATCAGGGTACCGCAGTAGCCGGAGAACATGCCGATCGCCGCCATCACCGCCGGATTACCGCCGTAGATACCCACCAGCACCGGCACGCCGACACCGCCGGTCATCACCGGGAACGCCGCAAAGCCATTGCCCATGATCACCGTGAACAAGGCCATGCCCAGCACGTAGACCATCACCGCCACCAACTTGAAGTCCAGGTTGATATAGGTAGTGGTCACATGCGCGACAGCCGTGCCGACCCCAGCTTCGTTAAACAGCAAACCCAGCATCGCCAGCATTTGCGGCAGCACCATGGCCCAGCCAAGGGCTTCAGTCAGTCGGCGCGATTCGCGCAAGGCTTGCACCGGCGTATCGCGGGTCAGCCAGCAGGCCAGGCCAAGGGCGATCAGGCAACCGATACCGAGGGAGACGAAGGTGGTGTTTTTCGGGTCCAGCAGCGGTACGCCGCCGATCTCGGTGTGCTTGAGCAATACCGAGCCGATCACCGTGGTCAGCGGAATTGCCAAGGCTGGAATAAACAGCTTATGACCCAGGCGACCGGCACTCGCGCGGGATGCCTTGTCGTGCAACTCGGCATGCGTGCCACGGCCAACACCGCCCATGCCAGCGATCAATGCCATCAGCACTACGCCTGCACCGATGACCACCGACGGCAGACGTTCACCGACCAGGAACGGAATGGCGAACAACAGCCAGAACAGTGCACTGGACCAGCGCTTGGGATGGGCTCGGTCCATCAGGATCATGCCCGCCGTGATCAGCAGCAGAACCCCGGCCAGCCAGTACAGGTATTGAATGGAAATGATCATTGCGCGGCCTCCACGGGGGTGGCGGCCGGCGTCATCTCACGGGTGAGCCTTCGGTCAAACCGATGCAGGCGGATCGCGTGAATGATGAAGGCGCAGATCGCCGTAGGAATACCCCACACCGCAATGTGCAGCGGCTCCACATCAATTCCGGAACCGAGCAAGAAAGTGTGCATCAATGCGATGGCGCCGAAGGCAACAAAAATGTCCTCACCAAAAAACAGGCCGACGTTATCCGTCGCGGCGCACATGGCCAAGACCTTGTGACGCAACTTGTCCGGCAGCTTGCCGTAGCGTTTTTCCGCAGCGCCCTCGGCCATCGGTGCCAGCAACGGACGCACCATCTGCGGGTGCCCGCCCAGGCTGGTCAAGCCCATGGCGGCCGTGGATTCACGCACAAACAGATAGATGATCAACAAGCGCCCCACCGTGGCGCGTTCGAACCGTGCAATCCAGTTCTGCGCATGCAGGCGCAACCCGTGGCGCTCCAGCAGGCCGATGACGGCCAGGGGCAGCAATAGAATCAACTGCAGTGCACGGGTCTGAAGGAAGCCATCGCCCATGGTGGCGAGGATTTTTTCCAACGGAAAATGGGCGGCAAGCCCGGTGGCGATAGCGGCGGCGGTGACCACCAACAGCGGGTTGAAGCGCAAGACGAAGCCAACCACGATCACAAGTACGCCGATCAACGGCCATAAGTTCACAACAGTTTGCATGGCGATGAGGTCCTTAAGTGCGCGCTGCGGCGCCATTACAGCAGGATGTGAACAAAGGGTTCACAGCAAGAAGTGGCGTGCAGTCGGCTCGGTTTTTTATTGTTGACCCGAAAGGTCGAGCGTCAGTGGCGGCAACTTTGCTGCCTGGGGACGGGGGGTGTCCAACAAGAAAAATTGTTGCTGCAAACCAATAAATTTTGTGGGTGATTGAACAATGCGCAGGTAGCGAGGTGTGGACAGGCCGGAAGGGATTCATGCATTTTCGCGCCGCCTGCTTATCAGGCGCGCGCACCGATTGGCTCGCGCATCTACGATACGTCCTCATCCGCCTGGGAAGGCACTGCCTCGTCCATGACGCAAAAGCCGGTGCAGGCGATTGCCAAGCCGATGATCAGCGATATCAAGAATGCCAAGGCCAAGTAAACCGACACCGTGAGCGAATTCCTCGAATTTATCTGGAGACTCATCGATGTGCTGTACAGGCTGCTTGAGCTGTCCAGCGACTACACACCTTCGCGGCGAAAACGCGTGTTTTCATTTGGGTTTGTCATGTATTTACTGCTGGTGGCGGTCGTTGAACGTGCGTTGCTGCAGTTTTCTCTTGACGGTAGCGCCTGAGGCGACCGCCCGGTATCGTCAGGCCCAAGCGACCTTCACTGAACAAGGGCCTGCACCGGTGACCTCTTCCACAACACCCGACACCCCGCTCAGCGTAAAAACCCGCTTGATAGCCCTGGTGGTCGCTGTGACCTTCTTCATGGAAAACCTCGATGCCACGGTGATCGCCACCGCCCTGCCGACCATGGCATCGGCCTTCGGGGTGACGCCGGTCGACATGAACATCGGCATCACCGCCTACATTCTCGCCGTGGCGATCTTCATCCCGCTGTCCAGCTGGGTCGCGGATCGCTTTGGTGCGCGCCGGGTCTTTGCCGGCGCGATCATCGTCTTCACCCTCGCCTCGCTGCTTTGCGGGTTGAGCCAGAGCCTTGAAATGTTCATCTTTGCCCGCGTGCTGCAGGGCATCGGTGGCGCGCTGATGGTGCCTGTAGGGCGTTTGGCGGTGCTGCGCAATACCGACAAAAAAGACTTGGTGAACATGATCGCGATCATCACCTGGCCAGGGCTGGTGGCACCGATTCTGGGGCCATTGGCGGGCGGATTGATCGTGACACATGCCTCGTGGCCGTGGATTTTCTACGTAAACCTGCCGCTGGGCGCCGTGGCACTGGCCGCCGCGCTGTGGCTGGTGCCGGAAGGCCGTGAGGCCAGCGTGCGCCCGTTCGATGCCAAGGGCTTTTTGCTGCTGGCAGGTGCCTGCGTGGCATTGCTGGGTGGGCTGGAATGGCTGGGCAGCCAGGCCGGCGAAATGCTCATCCCCGGCGCCGGGCTGGTAGCGGCGGGCTTAGTGCTTTCGGTGTGGGCCGTGCACCATTGCCGACATTCCTCCGATTCTTTGTTGCCGCTGGAAACGCTGTCCATCACTACCTTCCGCGTCAGCCTCTATGGCGGCTCAATGTTCCGCCTGGCCATCAGCGCCGTCCCCTTCTTGCTGCCGCTGCTGTTCCAGGTTGCCTTCGGCTTGTCCCCGGTGGACGCGGGCTTGTTGGTGCTGGCGGTATTCGCCGGCAACCTGGCGATGAAGCCCTTTACCACGGCCATCATGCAGCGCTTCGGGTTTCGCAAGGTGCTGATGGTGAATGGGGTGATCAGTGTGGTGTCGATCGCCGCCTGCGCCTTGTTCACAGCACAAACACCGTTTGCCGTGATTGCGGCGGTGTTGTTTGTGGGCGGCCTGTCACGCTCGATGCAGTTCACCTGCTACAACTCGATTGGCTTTGCCGACGTGCCCAAAGCGCGCATGAGCGAAGCGTCGGCGTTGTTCAGCATGTCGTTCCAGCTGGCGATGGGGATGGGTGTGACGGTGGCCGCGCTGTTGTTGCGTGCATCCATGACCGTGCAGGGGCATGAGGTTCAGGCGCAGGTCGCGGATTTCCGAGTGGCGTTTATCGGCGTGGCGGTGCTGGGGGTGTTGGCGTTGGTGGATGTGTATCGGTTACCGAGGCAGGCTGGGGAAAGTGTGCTGAAGCGAGGTTAAGCAGGAGATTGCCAAATCCCAGGCAACAAAAAAGGGCCCACCTTTCGGTGAGCCCTTCTAGACCGCCCAGCAGAGCGGATTTTGTTTGGTAGGCGCGATTGGACTCGAACCAACGACCCCCACCATGTCAAGGTGGTGCTCTAACCAACTGAGCTACGTGCCTGCTGTGAGGCGGCATTCTACGGAATTCCGGAGGGGTGTCAACATCTTTTTTGCAGCTAAGCCTATGAATATGCGAATTTTTTATTTGCGTGGGGGACGCCCGTGAATTTCGGGTGGCTGGCAGGCAATTTTCAACTCAGGTAGGATCGGCTCACTCGTAAAAAATATAAAACAGAGGTTCCAGGATGGCGAACACCCCCTACCCCCAGTCGTATTACGCCGCTTCCGCGAATGCCGCTCCTCCTCGCCCGATGCTGCAAGGCGAGGTCGAAACCGATGTGTGCGTGATTGGCGCCGGCTACACCGGCCTTTCCAGTGCGCTGTTCCTGCTGGAGAACGGTTTTCGCGTGACGGTGCTGGAGGCCGCCAAGGTGGGTTTTGGCGCCTCGGGCCGCAACGGCGGGCAGATCGTCAACAGCTACAGCCGTGATATCGATGTGATCGAGCGCAGCGTCGGGCCCAAGCAGGCGCAACTGCTGGGGCAGATGGCGTTTGAGGGCGGCAAGATCATTCGCGAGCGGGTGGCCAGGTATCAGATCCAGTGCGACTTGAAGGACGGTGGCGTGTTCGCCGCCCTCAACAGCAAGCACATGGGCCATCTGGAATCACAGAAGCGCCTGTGGGAGCGCTACGGCCATACGCAACTGGAGCTGCTGGACGAGCGCCGCATCCGCGAAGTGGTGGCCTGTGACAACTATGTGGGCGGCTTGCTGGACATGAGCGGCGGGCATATCCACCCGCTCAACCTGGCACTGGGCGAAGCGGCCGCCGTGGAATCCCTGGGCGGTACGATCTACGAACAATCGGCAGCGGTACGTATCGAACGTGGCGCCAGCCCGGTGGTGCACACCGCCGAAGGTAAGGTCAGGGCCAAGTTCATCATCGTCGCGGGCAATGCCTACCTGGGCAACCTGGTGCCAGAGCTGGCGGCCAAGTCCATGCCCTGCGGCACACAAGTGATCACCACGGCACCCTTGGGCGACGAACTGGCGCAAACGCTGCTGCCGCAGGATTACTGCGTCGAAGACTGCAACTACCTGCTCGACTACTATCGCCTCACCAGCGACAAGCGCCTGATCTTCGGCGGTGGCGTGGTGTATGGCGCGCGCGACCCGGCGAATATCGAGGCGATCATTCGTCCGAAGATGCTCAAGGCCTTCCCGCAGCTCAAGGATGTGAAGATCGACTACGCCTGGACCGGCAATTTCCTGCTGACCCTGTCGCGCTTGCCGCAGGTGGGGCGCCTGGGCGACAACATCTATTACTCACAGGGCTGCAGCGGCCATGGCGTGACGTACACGCATTTGGCGGGCAAGGTACTGGCCGAAGCCCTCAGAGGTCAGGCAGAGCGATTTGATGCGTTTGCCGACTTGCCGCACTACCCGTTCCCGGGCGGGCAATTGTTGCGCACGCCGTTTGCGGCGATGGGGGCCTGGTATTACGGTTTGCGCGATAAATTGGGGTTCTGAGCCAACTCAATGATGAGAGCGAGTTTGCTCGCTCCCACATTATTTGACCGAGACAGAGCCAAGGGACAAATCGCAGACACAAAAAACCCCGGTCTTTCGACCAGGGTCTTTGCTATCGGATCAAAGTAGCCAGAGGCTTTCTTTGTGCTTCAAGGCGTTCAGTTGGCCTTGAGGCAGATATGGCGCAGCGGACGGGACTCGAACCCGCGACCCCCGGCGTGACAGGCCGGTATTCTAACCGACTGAACTACCGCTGCGTATCGCTTGACCGGCCGAGATCAAACCCTCGCCCGTCTTGAAACATCTGATCGACCAGCCTTGGCTGTTCAATCTCAAGCCCGACACATCGGACCTGGAAAATATGGCGCAGCGGACGGGACTCGAACCCGCGACCCCCGGCGTGACAGGCCGGTATTCTAACCGACTGAACTACCG
>NZ_PCQI01000017.1:0-109470 GCF_002980075.1 Pseudomonas sp. MYb13
GGCGGTGGGGGTGGCGGCACAGGCGGTGGAGGTTCCACCACCGGCGGCGCTGGCTGGGCAAATTCGATGGTCATCGGCGGGATTTCAGGCGGCACGATCGGCAGCACCGGGGTGGGCTTCTGGCTCACCCAGTAGATCACCGCACCGTGCAGAGCCAGCACCAGCAGACCGAGCAGGATCCCTTCGCGACGGCTTGAAAAACGCTTTGGCGTCTTCTGCGTTCGCAGTTGCCCCAACGGCGCGCGGTGCGCCCGGCCAAGGTCGACCAACTCACCACTCGGTGCCTGGCGCCATTGCGCCTCGTGTGCACTGGCGGCGGTCTGGACATTGCCCATTGATTCACTCCCTACGGTTTTGAAACAAAAAACCGACAGGCCTGCCTGGAGGCCGTCGAGGGCTGAATCATCGGGGCCAGACGCTTATCTCTTAAAGTAATCTTTAAAGTTATACATAGATCTAAATTGCATAAATAAAACTCCCGAAACGCCCAGCCCGCGTCCTGCGCGGCCTGGCGACCAGGGGTGTTTTCTCAATGCTTTCCAGGCATACAAAATATTCAGCAAAGGCATGGCTCAGGCAGGGCTGTTTGCGCACAAATCGAGCAATTGGCGCTGTAACGTCTGCCCCGCCGCGCCCAGACCGCTGCGCCCATACAACGCCAACCGTACACCTTGGACCTTCGGCAAACCGCTGTCCGGGCCCAGCACCACATGCCCCGGCTGCACGACTCGGCGGGGCAGCAAACTGATGCCCAATCCCGCCGCCACCGCTGAACACACACTGGCCAGGCTCGCGCTGGAGTAACCGATGCGCCAGCGCCAGCCACCCACTTCCAGGTGCTGGAGCATTTCATTGCGGTACAGGCCACCCACCGGGAAGGCCACCAACGGCAAAGGGTCGCGCCCCAGGGACGGCGTGCTGCGACTGTCGACCCAGCACAACGGCTCCGGCCACGAGGCCACGCAGTCATCGCTGTCGCCCATCTGCTTGACCAGCAGTACATCGAACTCACCGCTGCGATACTGGCGCTGCAACTCCGGACCAAGGCCACTGGTGACCTCCAGGCGCACCCGCGGATAGGCCAGCACAAAAGACGAAAGCAGAGGCATCAAGCGTTCGGCGGCAAAGTCTTCCGGCACGCCGAGGCGCAACACGCCATCACTTTGCTGGTTGATCAATACATCGGCAGCCTCTTCATGCAGTGCGAGGATGCGCCGCGCATAAGCCAGCAACCGCTCGCCCTCGGCCGTGGCGACCACGCGACGCTGGTCACGGTCCAGTAACTGGCACGCCACCGCCTCCTCCAGACGGCGGATCTGCTGGCTGACGGTGGACTGGGTCAAGTGCAAGCGCTCGGCGGCGCGGGTGAAATTGCCGCAATCCACCACGGCAACAAAGCTGCGCAACAACACGGGATCGAACATGGCGCTCACCATTCCATTTGCCACTGGTTGGCATGGTTATATTTAATTTCAGAATACCTCGACGGCTGCCCATACTTCACCTTTCATCCTGCCCCGAGGGATCCCCATGACCGACGATCACCTGCACCTGCAACGCGCCATCCGACTCGCCCAGGCCAATGTCGCCCATGGTGGCCGGCCGTTTGGCGCAGTGTTGACGCGCAACGGCGAAGTGCTGGTGGAGGCCGTGAATGAAATCCACCTGACCCAGGACCCCACCGCCCACGCCGAGCTGCTGGCGATCCGTGCGGCGAGCAAGCTGCTCGGGGCGCGCCTGGACGGCTGTGTGATCTATGCCAGCGGCCAACCCTGCCCGATGTGCCTGAGCGCCATGTACCTGTGCGGCGTGGAGCGGGTAGTGTTTGCCGCCAGCAACGCCATGGCCGAGCCGTTTGGCCTGTCAACGGCGGCGATCGGTCAGCAAGTAGGGCTGCCATTGAGCGAACAACGCCTGAACATCCAGCATCTGCCCGACGCGGCCATGACCGCCCTGTATCGCGAGTGGAAAACCCTGCATGCCCCTGAATAAATCCCTCGCTGGCTGGGGCCTGCTGATGGTCCTGGGACTCAACCTGCGCCCGATCCTCAGTTCCATCAGCCCGTTGCTCGGCGAGATACGCCAGGCCACCGGCCTGAGCTTCCAGAGCAGTGCACTGCTCACCAGCTTGCCGGTGGTGTGCATGGGCCTGGTGGCGCTGGTGGGCGTGCGCGTTGAAGCGCAGTTGGGCGAGCGACGAGGCATCGCCCTGGGCCTGGTGATGATTCTGCTGGCGTGCCTGGCTCGCTGGCTGATGGGCCAAGGCTCCGTCTTGCTGGTCACGGCCTTGCTCGGCGGTGCCGGCGTAGCGCTGATCCAGGCATTGGTGCCGGCGATGATCAAGCGTGAGTTCCATCACCGCGTGCCAGTGGCAATGGGTGTGTATTCGGCGTCGTTGATGGCCGGTGGCGGCCTGGCGGCCCTGCTCAGCCCGGTGGCGGCCAGCCACTTCCAGCAATGGCAAGCCGGGCTCGGCGTGTGGTGGTTGCCAGCATTGGCGGCGTTGCTGCTGTGGGCCTGGTTGCCGCTGGGCGCCGCGAAAAACCCACGGGTAGCGCCTGCATTCCAGGGCCTGCGCAACCGCCGCGCCTGGCTGCTGGCGCTGTACTTCGGGCTGGTCAATTGCGGCTATATGAGCATGGTGGCGTGGTTGCCGGCGTACTACCAGCAATTGGGCTGGGGGGTATTGCCCAGTGGTTCATTGCTGGCCTTCATGACCATCTTCCAGGTGATCGCCGCGCTGTTGATGCCGGTGCTGGCGCAACGCGGGATCGACCGTCGGCCATTGCTGTGGATCAGCCTGCTGGCCCAGACCATCGGCTATCTCGGCCTGCTGCTCGCGCCGTTGCAGTTTCCCCACCTGTGGGTGGCGCTGTGCGGCTTCGGCCTGGGGGCGTGTTTTGCCCTGAGCCTGCTGCTGACCCTGGACCATCACCGCGACCCTCGCCAAGCCGGGCAACTGGCGGCCTTCGTGCAGGGCGTAGGCTTTTTGATCAATGCGATTTCGCCATGGCTGACCGGCTGGCTGCGTGAACTCACCGGCAGCTTTGTCAGCGCCTGGGTGGTACTCACGGTGACGGCGGTCGCGATGCTGGTGGTGACACGGGTGTTCAGCCCCGCCTCCTATCGCACGGCGCCTGCTCTATAGATATGCATTTAAGGTCTAGATAAAACAAACACGCTTCATTGACGGAATAAGCAGTCACCTTAAAATCCCGGTTCCCCAACAGGATGCCGGGCACACATGGACCTTCGCCAACTGCGCTACTTCATCGCGCTCAATGAGCACCGCAGTTTCGTACGTGCGGCGGACGCCATGGGAATCACGCAGCCTGCGTTCAGCCGCAGCATCCAGGGCCTGGAGCAGGAATTCGGTTGCGTGCTGGTCGACCGCGCCTCAAAAGACCTGCGCCCCACGCCCGAAGGCCAGGTGGTCCTGCAACACGCCTTGAGCCTGGTGCAAGGCGCGGCATTGCTGAGCCATGAAGTCACGCGCATGACCAAACTCGATGCCGGCGAAGTGCGTTTCGGCAGCGACGCCGTGGCTGCCGTGAACCTGGTGCCCCAGGCCATGGCGCGCTTTATCTCCACCTACCCCAAGGTACGCACCGCCTTGCAAGTGGATAACTGGGAAAAACTCGGGCGCAGCCTGAACCGTGAAGAGATCGAATTCTTTATCGCCGATGTGCGTCACTTCGAGGCTGACCCGAACTTTCAGACCCAGGCCCTGGCGCCACGGCGCAGCGTGTTTTTTTGCCGTACAGGGCATCCGCTGCTGGCCAAGGACAGCCTGTCCACCAACGACCTGTTCGGCTACCCACTCGCCACACCGCTGATCGCGCCGGGGATTCGCAAACTGCTGGCCAATCTCAGCGGGCGCATCGACTTTGCCCCCGCGATCGAGCTTGAGCAGTTTGCCGCGCTGGCCACTATCGTGCAGCGATCCGACGCCATTGGCCTGGGCGCCGAGGAAGCCTTCGTCGACGCATTCGCCCGTGGCGAACTGCAGGTGCTGCACTGGCGCAACCTGCCTCAGGCCCTGGACAGCCTGAACAACCGCTGCGCAGTGATCAGCCGCGCTGGGGTGCGCTTGTCGCCTGCGGCGAAGGCGCTGATCGAAACCCTGCAGGCGGTGGAAAACCAAGCCGATTGGCCCGCGCAAACGTGCCGAAATCATTGAAGCGCACGCCCATCTCGGCCATGACCTTGTGCGCCACCTTGGCGGTCATCTGGCGAATGTAGAACGGCTCCTTCACCACGAAATGGTGGATGCCATGGGTGCTGCCGAAGTTGAAGCAGAACGCTTGCAGCGGCCACATCCACCACGGGTTCAATACCTGGGTCTGCTGGATCACGTTGCCCAGTTCCACATCGCCGTAGTAGTGCATGTTGGAGCTGACAAAATGCAGGCAAAAGGTGCGCAGTACATTCGGGCCGATGATCACCACAACGGCGATATCGATCACCTGCATTATCTGCAGGGTGCCGGCTGACCATTCGACTGGCGCGCCCAGCAGGCTGGCGATGCCATTGGCGGCATGAAAGCCGAGGAACACATACCACGCCCCCCAGTGCAGCAGCGCCAGCGGCGCATACACCAGCAGCGAGCGCTTGAGGATGTTCAGTTTGTGCTTCCAGGTCCTGGCCCGCAGGATGCGGATAAACGCCGACATGACGTTATCACCGACCATCAGCAAGCGCGCAAACCCCCAGGGTTCACCGTTGGTGATGGCGCGTTCTTCCATGTCGGTTTCGGTGCCCGACACCTTGTGGTGGTTGAGGTGCAGGTGCCGGCGCACCCAAGGGTTGATGGTGCTCGGCCGCGCCAGCCACACCAGGCCCATCATCAGGTTGTGGGGCAGGCGCTGCTTGCGAAAGTACATGCTGTGGATCAAGTCATGTTCCAGCTCGTGGGTCAGCGAGGCAAAGAACGCGTTCAGCAACAGACACACCCACCACGCCATATGACCGCTGATGTAGAGCGCCGCCGAGCCGAGCATGCCGACCAGCGCAAACGCCAGGATGCCCGCGCCCAATGCGTCCTGGTGCAGCAACCAGGGGTGTTGCTGGCGCAAGCGCACGCCCTCGGCCAGCACCACTTCGCGGATATGCGCCGAACGCTGTTGTGCGTTCATCTGCTGGGGACTTGCAGAAGTACCGTCCATGCTTCCATCCTCTTGCTTATTGATGCTCACATCCTGCCCCAAGCGATGTCGCAGGATGCTAGCCCCACACGCCAACCTGTTGACCGCAAGCGCCAATTGCCATGACCGAACCTACGTCCCTCGCCAGTTGGACCCGCGCCCTGCGCAAGCAGCTCGACGCCCTGGGCCTCGACAGCGCCGCGTTGTGTGCGCAAGCCGGGCTCGACCCGCAGCAGATGGACGATCCCAATGCGCGCTACCCGCTTTCGGCCACGACACGCTTGTGGGAGCTGGCGGTGCAAGCCAGCGGTGACCCTTCGATTGGCTTGCGGGTGTCGCGGTTTGTCAGCCCCACCACCTTTCATGCGCTGGGCTATGCGTTGGTGGCCAGCGGCAGCCTGCGCGAGGTGTTCGAACGCATCGTGCGGTATCACCAGGTCGTCAGCGATGCCCTGACGCTGGAGCTGAGTCGCGAGGGCGAGCGCTACCGTTTTCGCTTGCTGCAGCCCCCGGGCAGTCCGGCGCCGGCATTGGAGGCCATCGACGCCTTTGCCGCGATCTACGTGCGCACCTGCCGTAACCGCCTGGGCCGCGAGTACGCGCCGCTGGCGGTGCACCTGCGCCGGCCGGAGCCGGCCGATCCCAAGCCCTGGCACGCGGTATTTCGGGCGCCGGTGTTTTTCGGCGCCGAGGAAGACTGGTTGGAGTTCGCCGCACGGGATTTCGACAGCCACCTGGACGATGCCAACCCCGAACTGGCCGAGCACAACGAGACCGTGCTCAAGCGCACCCTCGCCCAGCTGCAACCGCTGACCTGGGAGCGCAAGGTGCGCGCGGCCATCGAGGCGCAATTGCCGGATGGCGAGCCAAGTGCCGAGCGCATCGCCCAGGCCCTGCACCTGAGCCTGCGCAGCTTGCAGCGGCACCTGGCGGATGAAGGCTGTCGGTTTGATACGTTGCTCAATGAGTGCCGGGAAAACCTGGCGTTGCTGCACTTGCGCGACCCGCAGTGCTCATTGGCCGAGATCAGTCATTTGCTCGGCTTCGCCGATACCAGCAGCTTCAACCGCGCGTTCAAGCGCTGGACGGGGATCACGCCGGGGCAGTTTCGGGATGGGTTGCGATAGAAGGATTTGTGCTGGTTTCCAGGGCCTTATCGCGGGCAAGCCCGCTCCCACAGGGGAGCGCATTCCAAGTGTGGGAGCGGGCTTGCTCGCGAAGGCGCAGGTTCAAGCACTGGGCATGTCAGGTCGATCAACGCCCGCGATCGCGCCGCAACACCTTCTTGACCCGCGCCACCAACGCCTTGGCCTCAAACGGCTTGAGCAAGTAGTCATCCTCATGCAATTCCAAACCGCGCAGGCGGTCTTCAATCCCACCGGGCGTGGTCAGGAACAGCAGCGGCGTCTGCCCTTTCTGGCGGATGGCCTGCTGCAGTTTCCAGGCATTGAGCCCCGGCAGCATCACATCCAGGATCACCAGGTCGTACTCGGCGCTCTCGACAAGCCGCTGCGCCGCCATGCCATTGGCCGCGACTTCCACGCTGTAGCCGGCCTCGTTCAGGCCCTGGGCCATCCGCTGTGCTTCTTCGGATTCATGTTCCACTAACAGCACGCGCATAACACACCTCGATTGATAGGCCTGCAGGCTAACATCCTCAGGTGTGCGCCGCCTCCCGAAGCCGCTGGGGATCGAGGATTTCGATCTCGCCGTAGCCCAGGCGCACGATCCCCAGGGCTTGCAGATCCTTGAGCAAGGCGTTGGTGGTCTGGCGTGACAGGCTCAACATCGCCGCCAGGTCTTCCTGGGGCAGCTGCAGCACACGCTTTGAATGCTCGATATCGCCGTAACCTTCAACAATCATCAACAGACGATGAGCTAACCGAACCGAGGCCGGCATCAGGCTGAGGTGTTCGAGGCTGATAAAACTCAGGCGCAGCTTCTGGCTCATCAGCAGCGCCAGGTCGCGCCAGTACCGGGGCGTCTCCTCGAGGATGTTCAGCAGCGCCTGTTGGGGCACCTGCAACAGCGTGCACGGCCCGACAGCGCAGGCATCGTGAGTACGCGGCAAGCCATCGAACAGGCAGATCTCACCGAACCAAAAGGGCGACTCCACCAGGCTGAGAATCGCTTCCTTGCCCTGCTCGTTCACCGCACTGACCCGCAGGCTGCCGTCGAGTACCGCATACAAGCCACAGGGCGGGTCGCCGCGCTTGAACAAGTACTGGCCCGCCGTGAGCTGTCTCAATCGGGCGTGAGCCAGCAAGCTATGCTGAAAAGGCGCCGGCAGGTGGCTGAACCAGTGACCGGTGGCCAACCGGGAGCGCCATTGTTCTGCATCCATGTGAACTCCGAAGATTGTCGCCCAGTTGACAGTGCGCCAGAGGCTGACAGGGCATGATCAAACATCCTACAGGAGGAATAACAATGAAAAGCCTCGTCGACCATCTCAGTCAATACGCCGCCTACCACCGCGACCCGCGCAATATCGCCAGCCACTTTATCGGCATTCCGCTGATTGTGGTGGCGGTGGCCGTGTTGTTGTCACGCCCCGAATGGGCACTGGGCAGCCTGTGGATTTCGCCCGCCGTGATTGTCGCGCTGCTTGCGGCGTGGTTTTACCTGCGCCTGGAACGGGCGCTGGGTGCACTGATGAGTGTGCTGATG
The DNA here is from genome assembly GCF_002980075.1 of Pseudomonas sp. MYb13. Lineage (NCBI taxonomy): Bacteria > Pseudomonadati > Pseudomonadota > Gammaproteobacteria > Pseudomonadales > Pseudomonadaceae > Pseudomonas > Pseudomonas sp. MYb13. Next base: position 7,812 of record NZ_PCQI01000017.1, read on the forward strand.
GGCCTGTCGGTGTGGGCCGGGCATGCGCTGGCCGCACAAAGCACGCTGGTGTGGCTCAGCAGCGGCATCGGTATGTTTGTGGTGGGCTGGGTGATCCAGTTTGTCGGGCACTACTACGAAGGCAGGAAGCCGGCGTTTGTGGACGACGTGTCAGGGCTGATCGTGGGGCCGTTGTTTGTGGTGGCGGAGCTGGCGTTTCTGCTGGGGTTGCGGCAGGGGCTCAAGCAGCAGATCGAGCAACGGTCGGGGCCGGTGGCGGTACGTGCGAAAAACGCCACGGTCTAACAGACACTGGAGATCAAATGTGGGAGCCGGGCTTGCCCGCGATGACGCTGGGCCAGCCAACATCATTGTCGACCGACAGTTCGCCATCGCGGGCAAGCCCGGCTCCCGCAGGGGTTTTGCGGTGTTGGTAGACTCAGGCTTTTTGCCAGACCTTGGGCTTGAAGAACAGGGTCTCGCCGCGCGCCAAGCCGGTCAGGCTGTCGTGGTCCTTTACCACTTCCGCTTCGATCAGCTCGCTTTGGCCTTCCACCTTCAACGTCACACGCGTCGTCGCGCCCAGCGGGCGAATATCACGCACTTCAGCCGCATGGTGATCTTCCAGTTCATGGCGCGACAGCGACACTTCATGAGGGCGGAACAGCACGTGCTTGTCTTCACCCAAGTGCAGGCGGTTCGAGTCGCCGAGGAAGTGATACACAAAGTCGCTGGCCGGGTTTTCGTAGACGTCGCCCGGTGAGCCGATCTGCTCGATCACGCCCTTGTTCATCACCACAATACGGTCGGCGACTTCCATGGCCTCTTCCTGGTCGTGGGTCACGAACACCGAGGTCAGGTTGATGTCTTCGTGCAGCCGTGCCAGCCAGCGGCGCAGTTCTTTACGCACCTTGGCGTCGAGTGCGCCGAAGGGCTCGTCCAGCAGCAGCACTTTGGGTTCCACCGCCAGGGCGCGGGCCAGGGCGATACGCTGGCGCTGGCCACCGGAAAGTTGCTCCGGGTAGCGATCGGACAGCCAATCCAGTTGCACCATGTTCAGCAGCTCATGCACCTTGACCGCGATCTGGCTTTCGCTCGGGCGCTGGTTTTTCGGTTTCATGCGCAGGCCGAACGCTACGTTGTCGAACACGGTCATGTGGCGGAACAGCGCGTAGTGCTGGAACACAAAGCCGACGTTGCGATCACGCACGTCGTGGCCGGACACGTCTTCACCGTGGAACACGATGCTGCCGTCATCCGGGGTTTCCAGGCCGGCGATGATGCGCAACAAGGTGGTCTTGCCGCAGCCGGACGGGCCGAGCAACGCCACCAGCTCGCCACTCTGGATGTCCAGATTGATGCTGTTCAGGGCTTTGAAGGCGTTGAAGTTCTTGCTGACATTACGGACTTCGATCGACATGACTTATTCCTCAGCCGCAGCGGCGCGCAGGCGATTGATACGGTTCTCGCTCCACTGCTTGAGCAGCAGGATGAAGAGCGCCAGGATCAGCAGCAGACTCGCCACCGCAAACGCGGCAACGTGGTTGTATTCGTTGTAGAGAATCTCGACATGCAGCGGCAGGGTGTTGGTCACGCCGCGAATGTGGCCGGACACCACCGACACCGCGCCGAACTCACCCATGGCCCGCGCGGTACACAGCACCACGCCGTAGATCAGGCCCCACTTGATATTCGGCACGGTCACATGCCAGAACATCTGCCAGCCATTGGCACCGAGCAGGCGTGCGGCCTCTTCTTCCTGAGTGCCCTGCTCCTGCATCAGCGGGATCAGTTCACGGGCCACGAAGGGCACGGTGACAAAGATGGTCGCCAACACGATGCCAGGCAAGGCGAACACGATCTGGATGTCGTGGTCCTGCAGCCACGGGCCAAAGAAGCCCTGGGCACCGAACATCAACACATAGACCAGGCCCGCGATCACCGGCGACACCGAGAACGGCAGGTCGATGAGTGTCACCAGGATGCTTTTGCCACGGAACGAGTATTTGCTCACGCACCACGCGGCGCTGACGCCGAACACCAAGTTGAGCGGCACCGAAATCACCACGGCGATCACCGTGAGTTTCAGCGCTGACAGCGCGTCCGGCTCGAGGATCGCGGTGAAGAACGCGCCGAGGCCGTTTTTCAGGCCCTGGGTGACCACGATAAACAGCGGCAACAGCAAGAACAGGGCAAACACCAGCCAGCCAAGGCCGATCAGAACGCGCCGGGATGCAGCACTGCCACGCCGGGCGGCGTTGGCCGAGGACGCGGCGGAAATAGACGATTGGGACATGTTCCGCGCCTCCTTATGGACGTTCGATGCGCCGCTGCAGCAAGTTGATCAGCAGCAGCAGGACAAAGGAAACCACCAGCATCAGCACGCCGATGGACGTGGCGCCGCGGTAGTCGTACTGGTCGAGCTTGACCATGATCAGCAGCGGCAGGATCTCGGTTTTCATCGGCATGTTACCGGCGATGAAGATCACCGAACCGTACTCACCGACACCACGGGCAAACGCCAGGGCGAAGCCGGTCAGCCAGGCAGGCAGCAACGCAGGCACAAGGATGTAGCGGAACACCTGCAACGGCTTGGCACCCAGGCAGGCGGCGGCCTCTTCGACTTCCCGAGGGATATCGGCCAATACCGGCTGCACCGTGCGCACCACGAACGGCAGGGTGACGAAGGTCAGCGCCAGGGTGATGCCCAAGGGGGTGTAGGCGATCTTGAAGCCCAGGTCGGCGGCGAACTGGCCAACCAGGCCGTTAGGCGTGTAGAGCGCCGTCAACGCGATACCGGCGACGGCGGTGGGCAGGGCGAATGGCAGGTCGATCATCGCATCGATGATCTTGCGGCCGGGGAACGTATAGCGCACCAGCACCCAGGCGAGCAGCGTGCCAATCACGCCGTTGATCAGCGCGGCGTACAGCGCGGTGCTGAAGCTCAGTTGCAACGCCGCCAGCACACGCGGTGCGGAGATGATGTTCCAGAACTGATCCCAGGTGAGTTGAGCGGCGTGTACAAACATCGCCGCGAGGGGGATGAGTACGATCAGGCTGAGGTACACCACGGTGTAGCCCAGCGTCAGCCCGAAGCCGGGTATGACGGGGGAGATACGACGCGACATAAGAGTCCTTGGTCAAGGGAAAACCACTGAAGGCACACACGTCCTGTGGGAGCGGGCTTGCCGGCGATGCAAGCGCCTCGGTATGTCAGTCACACCGCGGTGATGCTATCGCAGGCAAGCCAGCTCCCACAGGGTAAAGCGTGCGCCGCCAGATTGCGTTATTGCGCGGTGTAAATCTGGTCGAACACGCCGCCGTCGTTAAAGAATTTCGGTTGGGCAGTTTTCCAGCCGCCGAAGTCTTTGTCGATAGTCACCAGGTCCAGTTTCGGGAACTGCTGGGCGTATTTGGCAGCCACTTTTGCATCGCGTGGGCGGTAGAAGTTCTTGGCCGCAATTTCCTGGCCAGCCGGGCTGTACAGGTGTTTCAGGTATTCGGTGGCGATTTCGGTATTGCCCTTTTTCTCGGCGTTCTTGTCGACCACGGCCACGGGTGGCTCTGCGAGAATCGACAGGGAAGGCACGACGATATCGAACTTGTCGGCGCCGCCGTCTTCTTTCAGGGCCAGGAACGCCTCGTTTTCCCAGGCCAGCAATACGTCACCCTGGCCGTTGTTGACGAAGGTGATGGTCGAACCGCGCGCGCCGGTGTCCAGCACAGGCACGTGCTTGAACAGCTCTTTCACGTATTCCTGGGCCTTGGCTTCGCTGCCGCCTGCCTTGAGGCCGTAGGCCCAGGCGGCGAGGAAGTTCCAGCGGGCACCGCCGGAGGTTTTCGGGTTGGGGGTGATCACAGAGACGTCTTTCTTGACCAGGTCGCCCCAATCCTTGATGCCTTTAGGGTTGCCCTTGCGCACCAGGAACACGATGGTCGAGGTGTACGGGGTGCTGGCGTCCGGCAGGCGGGTCTGCCAGTTTTCGGGCAGGGTCTTGCCCAGCTTGGCGATCTCGTCGATGTCGCCCGCCAGGGCCAGGGTGACCACGTCGGCGCGCAGGCCGTCGATCACGGCACGGCCTTGTTTGCCCGAACCACCGTGGGATTGCTGGATCTTGACGTTGTCACCTGGGTGGGACTGTTTCCAGAAGTTGGTGAACTCCGCGTTGTAGTCCTGGTACAGCTCACGGGTAGGGTCGTACGAGACGTTGAGCAACTCGTAGTCCTTGGCAACCGCGGAACCTGCAAACACGGCGCTGGCCAGGGCGGCCAGGGCATAACGGCGAATCGACGACATAGAAGCTCCTGAAATTCTGGGGTGTTGGCTTTTTCTTATAGTTGCGGGTCTAGCATGCGAATCGCCGTTCTTGCCTAGCTCGGTTTGTTACCCGGGTTCTGCAGACGGAATTTTTCCTTGCGTTCAATCTGTACCACTTGCGCGTTATGCACGGTGATTTCCACTGCGCCAAACCGCAGATCGCGCAGGGCGCTCTGGATCTCACGCAAAATGGTTGCTTCGTCCTGGCCGTCGACGCTACGTAGAGATGCGCTCATGGTCTCGCTCCTGAAATGAATAGTGCGTGCCTTGCAGTGGCGGCACTGCTTGCGGCGTGAGGGCGATAGTAGATAAGCGCGGATATTCTTAAAAATACTATTTAAGAATGTTTATATAACCAGAAAGAATTTTCTGGTACGGCGTGGGGTTGCGGACGTTTTTCGTGTTTGCGTGGTGAAATAAAGCCTTGAGCAGCTCCCGATGTGGGAGCGGGCGGGCTCGCGAAAGCGCCCGTTCGGTCATCGCGTCGCCTACCGGAACACCGCATTGGCGAGCACGCCCGCTCCCCCGTTGTTGCCCGCATTTCACCCTCGAATGGCGGGTGCTCGCGACCAATCGATCTCGCCCGCCGGCACTGGCCGGCCAAACCAATACCCCTGCCCCATGTCGCACTGCTGGTCGAGCAGGAACCGCGCCTGCTCCACCTGCTCGATCCCTTCGGCATGCACCTGCATGCCCATGCTTTTGGCCAGGGCGATCACCACGCGCACGATGGCGGCGTCGTCTTCATCCCAGGGCAACCCGGCAACAAAGCCTTGGTCGATCTTGAGCTTCTGCACCGGCAGGCGCTTGAGGCGCAACAGCGACGAATAACCGGTGCCAAAATCATCGATGGCCAGCCGCAGGCCCAGTTCGCGCAGGCGGTGCAGTTGCTCCAGCGCCACTTCCGGGTCATCCATCACTGCGCTTTCGGTGACTTCCAATTCCAGGAAGGCCGGGTCCAGACCGGTCTGGTGCAAGACCTGGGCAACCTGTTCGTACAGTTCGCGCCGGGCAAACAGGCGGCTGGACACGTTGATCGCGATAAAACCCAACGGTGCGCCCTGCCCCAGCCAGTCGCACATCTGCCGGCAAGCCTGGTCCATCACCCAGGCGTCGATGTCGGCAATCAGCCCGGTGCGCTCGGCAATCGGGATAAATTCACCAGGCGGCACCAGGCCTCGCTCCGGGTGCTGCCAGCGCACCAGCGCTTCGACGCCGATCAGGCGGCTGCCGTTGAGGTCGTGCACCGGCTGGTAGTAGACGCACAGCTCTTGCTGCTCAAGGGCGCGGCGCAGCTCGCTGGCGATTTCCACACGGTTCTGTGCATGGGCAGTCAGTTCTTCGGTGTACAAGGCGTAGCTTTCGCGGCCAGCGCTCTTGGCCTTGAACAGCGCGGAATCGGCGTTGCGCAGCAATTGTTCGGCGCTGAGCGCGTCGTTGGGGAAGAGGCTGATACCGATACTGGCACTGATAAACAGCTGATGGCCGTCAAAGATGAATGGTTGTTTCATCGCATCCAGCATGCGTTGCGCCAAGCCGGCCGCTTGCGCCACCTGTGGACAACTTTCCGCCAGCACGGCGAATTCATCGCCACCCAGGCGCGCCAGGGTCACGCCGGGGCCAAACAGCGCCTGGAGCCGCTCGCCGACCAGTTTGAGCAACTGGTCGCCGACGTTATGGCCCAGGCTGTCGTTGATGATCTTGAAGTGGTCCAGGTCCAGCAACAGCAGGGCGCAACCGCGCTTATGGATCTGCGCCGAGGCCAGCGCCTGCTCGGCGCGGTCGGTGAACAGCAGGCGGTTGGGCAAGTCGGTCAACGGGTCGTGATGCGCGAGGTGCGCCAGTTCGTGCTCGGAGTCCTTGATGGCGCTGATATCGGAAAACACCGCGACGTAATGGCTGACATTGCCGTGGTCATCGTGAATCACACGAATGGTTTGCCACTGTGGATAAATCTCGCCGCTTTTGCGGCGGTTCCAGATTTCACCACTCCATTCACCCGTGCGCTCCAGGCTCTGGAACATCTGCTGGTAGAAATTCGACGAATGGCGACCGGACTTGAACAGGCTGGGCTGCTGGCCCATGACGTCTTCGCGCCGATAGCCGGTGATCTCCATGAATGCGCGATTGACGTGGACGATCAGTCCCCGGGCATCAGTGACCAGCACGCCTTCGCGGGTGCAATCGAACACGGCGGCGGCCTGGCGCAGGCGTTCGCGGTTTTCCTCCAGGGGCTGCTGCAGCTGGTGGGCGCGCGCAAACCGTGCACATAGCAGGTAAATCGCCAGAGCACTGAGAGCCACCCACACGTAGCCGCGCACCTGCAGCCAGTGGTTCAGGTCACTCGGGTTATCGAGAAACTCGATCAATAACCGCTGAGTCAGGCCTATCCACAGAACGGAAACCAGCAGGTATACCAGCCCCACACGCAGGGCACCTCGGTATGAAAACAGCATATGGTCAGTAATCCTTACCCAAAAACAGAATCGCCCTACAAAGGCTGCGGATTATAGAATAAGAAACATCCAGTCACTCCTATCTGAAAGCGTGGCTGGTTTTCTGTGTAGGCTTAGTGATAATGCGTGAGCTGTTCTTTTCTTTATCTGAGGGCCATACAGCCTATGTGGTACAACGGTTTTCTTGACTTGTCAGCCTGGCAACTGGTGGCAGTCACTCTGTTGATGACCCACGTGACCATTGTTGCGGTCACGGTCTATCTGCACCGCTATTCAGCCCATCGCTCCCTGGAGCTCAATGCCGGCCTGAAACACTTCTTCCGCTTCTGGCTGTGGCTGACCACGGCGCAGAACACCCGCGAGTGGACCGCCATCCACCGCAAGCATCACGCCAAGTGCGAAACCGTCGACGACCCGCACAGCCCGGTCATCAAGGGCCTGTCCACTGTCCTGCGCAAAGGCGCCGAGCTGTACCGCGCCGAGGCCGAAAACCCCGAGACCCTGCGCATCTACGGCAAGAACTGCCCGGACGACTGGATCGAGCGCAAGCTCTACACCCCCTACCCGCTGTTGGGCGTGGCGATCATGGGCGTGATCGACCTGATGCTGTTCGGCACCATCGGCATCACCATCTGGGCGATCCAGATGATGTGGATTCCGTTCTGGGCGGCCGGCGTGATCAACGGCCTGGGGCATGCCGTGGGCTATCGCAACTTCGAATGCCGTGACGCAGCGACCAACCTCGTGCCGTGGGGCATCATCGTCGGCGGCGAAGAGCTGCATAACAACCACCATACCTACCCCAACTCCGCCAAACTGTCGGTGAAGAAGTGGGAGTTCGACCTGGGCTGGGCATGGATCAAGGTGTTCAGTTTCCTGCGCCTGGCCAAGGTCCAGCGCGTCGCGCCGATCGCCCACCGCGTGGAAGGCAAGGGCCACCTGGACATGGACACTGCCATGGCGATCCTCAACAACCGCTTCCAGATCATGGCCCAGTACCGCAAGTTGGTAATCGGCCCGCTGGTCAAGCAGGAGCTGGAAAAGGTCGATCACTCGGTTCGCCACCAATTCCACCGTGCCAAGCGCCTGTTGTCGCGGGAAACCAGCTTGCTGGATGACCGCCACCACGTGCGTATCCAGAGCATGCTGGAACACAGCCACGCCCTTAAAGTGATCTATGAAAAGCGCCTGGCGCTGCAGCAGATCTGGCTCAAGACCAGCTCCAACGGGCACGACATGTTGGCGGCCATCAAGGAATGGGTGCACGAAGCCGAGGCCAGCGGCATCCAATCCCTGAGGGATTTTGCTCACCAACTGAAGACCTATTCGCTGCGTCCTGCAGCCGTCTGACAGTGCGGCGGGAGGGGCTCCCCTCCCGCCTATCAGCTTTTTGGCGTCATTTCTCGGTCACCGGCAATCGGTCCTGTTGACGGAACTTCACTGCAATTCGCCTCTCTCAATGAACACTTCGCCATCATGGTGGCCCCTTGTAGTGACCGCTGCTCCAATGAGCGGCGCGCCCAGAGAGAGTTGTGCCGATGGTTCACGAAAAGTCCTCCTTAATCGACGCCCCCATTGCTGAGCATCCCCGCCCAGCAGCGGCGGCGACCCTGCTGGCGTTGATGCATGCCCAGGGCGAAGTCGAGCGACTGAGCGAGCGTGAGCAGCTGCTGAGCTCAATGCTGGTCAGCGTGAACGCCGTGCTGTGGGCCATCGACTGGGAAACCCGCCGCGTGCTGTACGTAAGCCCTGCCTACGAGCGGGTGTTCGGCCGCTCCTCCGCCCTGCTGCTGGCAGACTACCGGGAGTGGCGCAACAGCATTCACCCCGAAGACCTCGACTATGCCGAGCACAGCCTGGCCCGCGTGCTGGAACAGACCGCCGTGGAAGATCGCGAATACCGCATCATCACCGCAGACGGGCAGATTCGCTGGTTGAGCGACAAGTGCTATATCAACCAGCAGGTCGAACCAGGCGAGCCGCTGATCGTGGTGGGCATGGCCGAAGACATCACCGAAAAGAAACAGATGGAACTGGAGCTGCACCGTCTCGCGACCACCGACGTGCTGACCCAGAGCAGCAACCGCCGGCACTTCTTCGAATGCGCCAACCAGGCATTCGACAGCGCCTGCGCCCAAGGCGCGCCGCTGTCCTTCCTGTTGCTGGACATCGATGATTTCAAGGACGTCAACGACACCTACGGGCACCTGGAGGGCGATCAGGTGCTGCGACGCATCGCCGAGAGCGGCCGCGGGGTGTTACGCCGGGGTGACCTGTTCGGGCGTATTGGGGGCGAAGAATTCGCCGCGGTGCTGCCCGGCTGCGCGCCAGAGATGGCGTTGCAGGTGGCCGAGCGATTGGGCAAAGAGATCCAGGAGCTGAGTTTCAGCTACGAAGGCCAGGCCTTCAGCGTGACCATCAGCCAGGGCCTGGCCAGCCTCACCGAGGCAGACTCAACCCTGGACAGCCTGTTCGCCCGCGCCGATGCGGCCATGTATGAGGCCAAGCGCCTGGGCAAGAACCGCGTCATCGCGGGCTGAACCCGAACACCTTCATCTGCAACAGTAAACACCAATGTGGGAGCGGGGCGCTCTGGGCCTTGCGCACCCGTGTGAAGGCGGGGCTCAGTGACACAGGTGGCGACTGACACGACGCTTTCGCGGGCAAGCCCGCTCCCACATTGGAGTGCGTGGCGCTCTGGGCCTTGCGTACCCGTGTGAAGGCGGGACGCAGTGACACATGTGTCGACTGACACGACGCTTTCGCGGGCAAGCCCGCTCCCACATTGGGGGGCGTGGCGCTCTAGGCTTTGCGCACCCGGGTGAGTTCCGACAAGCCGACCTTGAGCAATCGCGCCGTCTTGCCCGCCGCCAGCGCTTCCAGCCCTTCGTGCTCGGTCAAGCGCGCCATCTGCGCCGCCAGGTTCATCACCAGCGCATCGAGGCCATACACCCCGCCCTCCAGGGAATAGGTCGCCGCAATCAACTGGCGCAGTTCCAACGGCAAACGCCAACGCGCCCGCAGCGCCGAGCCATAGGCGGCGCCAAAGGTGTACAGCGACTCACCAATCGTTTCGTCATCCAACGCACCACCGCCCTGGCGCCAGTCTTCCAGGCAACGCAGCAGCGCCAGGTCGCCCAACCGATGGAGGATACCGGCGCTGTAGCAGCGCTCATCGTCCAGTTCCAGCATGCGCGCCAGGCGTTGGGCGTAGTCGGCCGTGTCCAGGGACAATTGCCAGTGGCGCTCGGCGTAGGCCACCAGCGCCGGGTCACCGAGTACGATGTTGTGCTTGAGTGCCAAGCCCAGGATCAGGTTCATGCTTTGCCCCGGCACCAGCTTATGCAGGGCGGCGGGCAGGGTTTGCACCGGAGTGCCGTGATGGCCGGCGCTGTTGGCGGCGGCGATCAACACGGCAGTGATTTGGGGGTCCATGCGCACCTGGTCTTCCAGATGCTTGAGGTCCAGGCCGTCCGGCCCAAGGCTGTGTTGCACGGCGGCTTTCACATCCACGCGCAATGGCGCGCCATCCGAGGCCTCGCGGCGGCGCTCCAGGAACACCGGCAAGGTCATGCCGGGCGCCAGGGGTGGGATCTCGCAGTAGACGTTTTCGCCTTCGTTGAGCAACAGGTCTTGCAGACGCTGTGTCAGGCCTTCCATGTTCAGGGGTTTGCTCAGGTAGGCCGTGGGCGCCAGGGGCAAGGCTTCGTGCACGCTGGCGCTGTCATTGCGGCTGCTGAGCAGAATGAAGGGCAGCGCGGGCGAGCGACGCTTTTGGCGCACGCTGCGCAGCAGGCTCAGGCCGTCGATGCCCGGCAGTTCCCAATCCGCGAGGATCAGGTCATAGGTCTTTTCCCGCAGCAACGTGGCGGCGTGCTGCCCGTCGGCACACACATCCAGCCGCGCATCGCAGCGCACATTCAACAACACGTGCTTGAGCAGGTCCCGCGACCAAGGGTCCGCCTCGGCAATCAACACGCGGGGTACAGCGGGTAAATCAACAGCAGTCATCCAGCACGCTCCATCGGCAATGCTGCAACCTTAGACAATGAAGGCGCCTACGTACAATGAACACGGCCTGAATAGGCGGTAATCGGCATAAAAAAACCCGCCGAAGCGGGTTTTTCCTGTCGATCAGGTCAGCTTCCGCTTACAGCTCGGAGAAGCACTCTTCGATGATCGCCAGGCCTTTGTCCAACTGCTCGTCCGGCGAGGTCAGCGGGACCAGTACGCGCAAGACGTTGCCGTAGGTGCCGCAGGACAGCAGGATCAGGCCCTTGTCGCGCGCCTTGGCGACCACGGAGGCAACGGCAGCGGCGTTCGGCTTGTGGCTGTCGCCATCTTCGAACAGCTCGACCGCAATCATCGCGCCCAAGGCACGCACTTCGCCGATCACCGGGTACTTGGCCTGGATGGCTTTCAGACCGGTCACCAGACGCTCGCCGACGGCTTTGCAGCGGTCCAGCAGGTGCTCTTCTTCGAACACCTCCATAACCGCCAGCGCGGCCGCGCAAGCGATCGGGCTACCGGCGTAGGTGCCGCCTAAGCCGCCTGGAGCGATGGCGTCCATGTATTCCGCCTTGCCACACACACCGGCCAGGGGGAAGCCACCAGCGATGGATTTGGCGAAGGTGGTCAGGTCGGCGGCAACACCCATCTGTTCCATGGCAAAGAAGGTACCGGTACGGCCGGCACCGGTTTGCACTTCGTCGGCGATCAGCAGGATGCCGTGCTTGTCGCACAGCTCGCGCAGGCGCTTCATGAAGGCTTTAGGCGCGACGTAGAAACCGCCTTCGCCCTGGACTGGCTCGATGATGATCGCCGCGATATCACGGGGCTCGGCATCGTTCTTGAAGATGCGTTCGATGCTGGCGATGGAGTCGTCAACGCTCACACCGTGCAGTTCGTTCGGGTACAGCGCGCGGAACACGCCGCCTGGCATCAGGCCCATGCCGGCCGAGTAAGGCACGACTTTACCGGTGAGGCCCAGGGTCATCATGGTGCGGCCGTGGTAGGCACCGGTAAACGCGATGACGCCGGCACGGCCAGTGGCGGCACGGGCGATTTTCACGGCGTTCTCAACGGCTTCGGAACCGGTGGTGACCAGCAGGGTTTTCTTGGCGAAATCACCTGGAACCTTGGCGTTCACTTTCTCGCACAGTTCCACGTAGGGCTCGTAGGCCAGGACCTGGAAGCAAGTGTGGGTCAGCTTGTTCAACTGCTCGGTGACGGCAGCGATGATTTTCGGGTGCACGTGGCCGGTGTTCAGCACGGCGATACCGCCGGCGAAGTCGATGAACTCGCGACCTTCAACGTCGGTCACGGTGGCGTTCTTCGCGGATTCGGCGAAGATCGGGTGAATCTGGCCAACACCGCGCGGTACAGCGGCTTCGCGGCGTTTCATCAGGGATGCGTTGGTCTTGCTCATAAAGTCCTCATTCGCCACTCATCGTGTGGCGTGGTCCAAGGAATACGTGGCGGGGAGGCAACTACGGCAGCATGCGATGATCGACTGCCACAGCTTTCCCGGCCACTACGAATAACGTTTTAAAGCACGCAAAGGGTCAGCGCTCTCGTGCCCTTTGCGTTTGCTGCAATGCCTTGCCGGACGGGTTAGATGCCCAGGCAGAGGTATTTGATTTCCAGGTAATCCTCGATCCCGTACTTGGAGCCTTCACGGCCCAGGCCCGAGGCCTTGATGCCGCCGAACGGCGCCACTTCGTTGGAGATCAACCCGGTGTTGACGCCGACCATACCGTATTCGAGGGCTTCCGCCACGCGGAACACACGGCCCAGGTCACGGGCATAGAAGTAGGACGCCAGGCCGAACTCGGTGTCGTTGGACATCGCGATCACTTCGGCTTCATCTTTGAAGCGGAACAGCGGTGCCAATGGGCCGAAGGTTTCTTCCTTCGCCACGGCGGCGTCCTTCGGCACGTCGACCAGGATGGTCGGCTCGAAGAAGTTGCCTTCCATCACCTTGCCACCGGCCAACAGCTTGGCGCCTTTGCTCAACGCATCAGCAATGTGCTCCTGGACCTTGGCCACGGCTTTTTCGTCGATCAACGGGCCCGTAGTGGTGCCTTCTTCCAGGCCGTTGCCGATCTTGAGCTTGGCCACCGCCACTTTGAGTTTTTCCGCGAACGCGTCGTACACCGAATCCTGGATGTACAGGCGGTTGGCGCAGACGCAGGTCTGGCCGTTGTTGCGGTACTTGGAAATGATCGCGCCTTCGACGGCCTTATCCAGGTCCGCGTCGTCGAACACGATGAACGGCGCGTTACCGCCCAGTTCCAGCGAGACTTTCTTGATGTCCTTGGCGCACTCGGCCATCAGTTGGCGACCGATTTCGGTGGAGCCGGTAAAGGACAACTTGCGCACGATCGGGTTGCTGGTCAGCTCGCCACCGATGTCGCCGGCACTGCCGGTCACCACGCTCAGCACGCCTTTGGGGATACCGGCGCGGTGCGCCAGCTCAACCAGCGCCAGGGCCGAGAACGGGGTTTGCGAAGCCGGCTTGATCACCATGGTGCAACCAGCGGCCAGGGCCGGGCCGGCTTTACGGGTGATCATCGCGGCCGGGAAGTTCCACGGGGTAATCGCGGCGGTCACACCGATCGGCTGCTTGATCACGATCAGGCGCTTGTCGGGCTGGTGGCCAGGGATCACGTCGCCGTAGATGCGCTTGGCTTCTTCGGCGAACCACTCGATAAAGGACGCGGCATACACGATCTCGCCCTTGGCTTCGGCCAGCGGCTTGCCTTGCTCGAGGGTCATCAGGCGACCGAGGTCTTCCTGGTTTTCGATCAGCAGCTCGAACCAACGGCGCAGCTTGTTGGCGCGCTCCTTGGCCGTCAGCGCACGCCAGGCCGGCAGGGCCTTGTCGGCGGCTTCGATGGCGCGGCGGGTTTCGGCAGCGCCCATCTTCGGCACAGTGCCCAGAATCTCACCCGTGGCAGGGTTGTTGACCTTGATGGTCTGACCGTTGTCCGCATCGACCCAAGCGCCATCGATAAAGGCTTGCTGGCGGAACAACTGGGTATCTTTGAGCTGCATGTCGGCTTTCCTTAACAGCACCGCGCGCACGCGGAGCGAATTAGAGTTGTTGAAAGGCGCCTTGTGGGCTGCCGTCAGGGAAATCAGCCCCAGCGCGCGGCATTGAGTGAACAGCGCACGGGAGACAGAGCGTTTGAAATCTCAAACGAATCCTAGGATCAATGGGGGTACAGGGCAATAGTCTGTTCGAAAAAAAGAACGAAAACGGCGCATTTGCCGAAACTTTCTGATCAGCGTATTTGGGCCAGGTTCCAGCACCCCGATCACCGGCCCCCGGCGCAGGGCCTCTAAGCAGCAGATTCCTACGCGTGAACGCCCAAAGACCAGCATGGACGCCCAAGGTCGACATGGGTATGATGTCGCCCGCACAAGCATCCGTAGCTCAGCTGGATAGAGTACTGCCCTCCGAAGGCAGGGGTCGTGGGTTCGAATCCCGCCGGGTGCACCATATAGCTGTTTAGACCTGTCTCAGACAGTCTACGAATCACCTCAAGAAGCCCGCCTAGTGCGGGCTTTCTTGTTTCTGGCTATCTCTCCTTGCCTCTCCCTATATCTTCCCTTCGTGTACCCCTTCATGTACCTTTTAAAATAATTGAAACTGAGGGGTACAAAAAACATGAAGCGCAGCGAGATAAAACGCCGCCCTTTAGCCGACACCGTGCTAGCCACCCTGGAGCCTGAAGCCAAGGAATACCGGGAGCTGGACGGAAACGCTCTGTATCTGCGAGTGCGCCCAGACGGTAACAAGTCTTGGCAACTGCGCTACAAGAAGCCAGACGGCAAGTGGTCATGGCTTGGCTTGGGCGGCTATGGCACGGGCGACCACCAGTTATCCGGCTCACAGGCCCGACAGAAGGCGGCTGTGCTGAGAGAGGACGCCGCCAAGGGCGGAGACCCCCTTGCCACCAAGCGAGCCAGAAAGACCGCAGAGGCTGAAGCCTCTAGCCAGACCTTCGAAGCGCTGGCGCGGGAATGGTACGCTTCCAAGCGCTTGAGCTGGACTGCCGGTACCGCCGTGCGAATGATTGGCGCGCTCGAACTTCACGTCTTCCCGGTATTCGGTAAGCGTATCTATCTTGAGATCCTGCCCATGGAGTGGATGGAGTTCCTACGTTCCATGGAACAAAAGGGCATCATTGAACAGACCAGCCGCGTACGCGGCATGTGCCGGGAGATTTACGACCTGGCCCGAGTAACAGGCCGAGCCACTCACAACCCTTTGGAGGGGCTGCATAAATTCCTGCTAACCAAGCCGGCCGAGAACTATGCCCATGTATCCCTTGAAGAGCTTCCGGCTCTCTTACGCGCAATCAGGGCATACGGAACCGCTGACGTGCGGATCGGCTTGCACCTACTTTCCATGCTCGCCTGTCGACCTTCTGAACTGCGCGAAGCTCGATGGTCGGAATTCAATCTAAATAAAGCTCTGTGGTCGATCCCGGCCGAGCGCATGAAACGCCGACGCGAACACCTGGTGCCGCTACCAATCCAGGCAGTCGAGCTTCTGCGAAATCTGCAGGTGCTCACTGGTGCCTACCCGATGTTGTTCCCTGGTCGAAGCGACACCACTAAGCCCCGCAGCAACACGGTCTTTCTGATGGCTCTACGTCGCCTCGGCTACGAAGGCCGCCAGACCGGGCACGGTTTCCGTCACATCGCCTCGACAATTCTGAACGAGCACGGGTTTGACGAAAACCACATCGAGGCGCAGCTGTCGCATATCAAGCAAGGCATAGCGGGTGTTTACAACAAAGCTCAGTACCTGGCCCAGCGCGCCACAATGATGCAATGGTATGCCGACCATCTAGACACCTTAGCCAAGGGTAATGTCGTGTCGATCAAGCGTGCCTGATGCGGGCCTTCCATTGCCTGCATAGACAGATATAGACTGGATGCCATTACTGTTCAAATAGCCAGTACTCGAGCAAGCAACGGTTTTGGCTGGCCTAGCCCAACGGGGTGAAAAGCGGACTTCCCATCCGCCTGGTCAGCCGTTCTATTACATTCGGGAGCTTCTGGAAGAAGGTTTATTGTGAGCGCTGACAAAGAGTTTGACGCAATAACGGATGAAGTGCCCTACCTGGAAATATATCGTCTGCGTGGCCTGCAGGCGCGCGCGAAGCTCATGCTTGATCGCCGATCCGAGAGCGAAATTAGAGTGGCGTCATCAACCATCGAGTGGCTTGTAAACGAGTATTTTTACACACAGCAAGAGGCTTGGATTCGGCGTCAAATAGAAAACGGCGGGGCAGTCCTGCGCCATCTGCGTTCCGAAGATCGAACCGAACACGGTCTAAGAGAGCTGGTTGAGGAGCGTCGTAGCGGAATCGATCCAGACGAGCTTGACTTCCCGTCGGAGGAGAATACCGAGCCGCTTGAAGCGTTGGAGGATGCGCTAAAAGAATTCGATCTTGATGACCAAGACTTCCCAGACGCAAAGTTTTATGAATATGTTGCAGTGTTGGCGCTGACGCTGATAACCCGTGCTGTTCAGACATATCAAGGTGAGGACTGGCCTACTGTTTTATGGGTTGGCCAGCCCATGTCGCGCATGACGGTGCTCGGCAACGAAGCGGTCGATATTATGGAAATCGTTTGTAGAGCAGAGCAGTTACAGGACAGTCTCGAGGTTCGGAAGAGGATCAAATTCTTCCTGCTCGACAATGAAAAAGGAATTCCCGAACGCATTGAAGAGCTCGCGAAGCAAAAGGTTTCGCTAGCAGCGAGCCTAGCTGCCAGCGCTCGCCACAAGGAAACCAGCCAGAGTAAATTTAAAGCCTTACTTTGCTGGAGGTCTACAGGGTCGAATTTCAGTAGCCGGGCAGCGTTCGCCCGAAACAAACACAAAGACTACGGTGTCACCGAAAGAACGCTCTATGGGTGGGTCGCGGATCACGAGCGACGAAAAGTCTAGCCGCCCTTACACTCTGCGCGCATACAGTACGGTATCCGCGCTAACTGTACAGTCTGCGCGCAGGCTGGTCTGTCGCTTCCATTGCTGGGCAATCAACCTATATCCCGTCGCCATAAACAACGGGATACAGACATGAGCAATATCAGCCCAATTCAAGGCACCGCCACTCCCCAGTTCGACCCTACCTACACAATCATTCGCTTTCCCGAGGTCGAGGCCATCACTGGCCTGGCCCGTGCCACCGTCTACAAACGTCTCAAAGACGACCCAACGTTCCCCCGCCCTGTGCCGCTGAGCAACAGCAAGTCGCGCGGTTCCCCAGTTGGCTTTGTGCTGGCCGAGGTCCACGCCTGGGTGCGCCAACGCATCGCCTTGCGAGGGGAGGCTGCATAAATGGCCGACCAAAAAAAAGGCCAACCCAATAAGGCCAGCCCAGAAAAAACTCAACTCTACGATACCAGTAACCACGCCCAACTAGTACGGCTTGTTCCGCGTCTTCGTAAGGGGCCTGCTGACACGTTCACCATCATGCGCGAGCTGAACATCTGTCGTCCTGGTGCCCGCATCTGCGACTTGCGCAGTGCCGGCTACAAGATCATCACCAACCGAATCACGATGACGGACGAATGGGGCCGCATCCACCGTGGTGTTGCCGTCTACACATTGATCGCTGAACCAGGCGCGAAGGTGGCGGCATGAGCGCCCGTGTTGTCCCCCTCTCATACGAGGGCCAGGTCATCAACTTCAATGCTGACGGTTGGATCAACGCGACCGTTGCAGCCGCCCGCTTCGATAAGGTTCCCAACGAGTGGCTGCGTCTCGGCTCCACCGAGGAGTACATAGAGAAACTGGCGAGCAGGATGGTTGAGAGTAATACGGGAAAATCCCGCATTACTCTTGTTACGACCCGTCGAGGCAATACTGCCAACAGCGGTACCTGGCTCCATCCGAAGCTGGCTGTGAAATTCGCCCGCTGGCTCTCTGTGGACTTTGAGATCTGGTGCGACGAGCAGATCGACGCACTAGTACGCGCTGACCAGGCCAACTGGCAGCAGGCCCGCCAGCAATCGGCCGTCGGCTATCGCGGGCTGTGTGAGGCACTTGCGATCGCCCACGAGGAGAACGGCAAAACTCCGCAGCGCCACCACTTCATCAACGAAGCGAAGCTCATCAACCAGGTAATCACTGGCGAGTTTGCCGGCCGCAATCGCGGCGAGCTCGCGGCGCATGAATTGCTGCTGGTCACCCTGATCGAGATCCGTGACGTGCTGCTGATCGGCCAGGGCAAGGACTTCGCAGCCCGCAAAGCATCCCTACTGCGCTATGTCCAAAGCCTAACGGCCAAGCACCTTAGGAGTGATGCCGCATGACAGCTATGCTCATGATCAGCGATAAACGGTCGATAGGTTTTGTTGCAAGCAATCGCGCTCGTCGGTATGGTTTGCCCGTCGCTGCAAATTCAGCGATCGGGTTTTGCAGCCCGAATATCGTTAGGCGCATAAGCGCCACCGTCTCGAAAGCTGGCGCTTTTTTCATGGCTGCTATTTCGTTTTATGGTGGCTGTGCGTGGGGCGCTCTCGAGCGCGCCGGGTTCCTAACGTCCCGGTCTGCAAACCTGCGTACAGCCGCCACCCAATTCTGTTTTGCAGCAGGTAGTGGCGGTTCCTCAACGTTAGGAGCCGTACCGATGAATCACGCCCTCATTCCGTCCGCAATTCGCGCACTTGCTCACCGCCGCATGGCTCTGAGCGCCCTCCGCGCAAACTCATCACTTTCCGTTCGTCTCGCCCGTTACAACTCCCACATGGCCATCGCTCGTACCCTGGAGTCTGCCGAGGGTGCGCAATGAATACTCCCGCCCGCACCATCCAAGAAATCGCCCACGACACGCTTGAGGATCTCGAGAGCGCCCAGATCGCCCTGCGCAAGGTTGAGGCCGTTCTCTATGCCGCATTGGCAGACAAGGGCACGAGTCAGCACGTCCGCAATCTGGTAGATGTCGCGTGGAACCTAGCCGCTGACGGTGCCAACACCGCCGACTGCAACCGCGACGCAATTTCCGCCGCTCTGTCCGGGTGCGCTGGCTTGGGCGCCGGGGGGGGCCTATGAGCCGTTCCTACAAGGAAATAGCCGAGACCGGCGTCCAGGATCTGTACGAAGTGACCAGTGCGCTCGAGAGCGTGCGCGCAATCTTCACGCTGATGCTTGAGACCTTCCCCGAAGACAGCACGCCTCACGCCTTCGCGCAGTTGGGCACTATTGAGATAACCGACTGGAACACCAAGGTTTACCAGTGGTGTGAGTGCATGGAAAACGAGCTGGATGATGCGAACGGCGAAGCGCAGAAGGCAGCGCCATTGCCGCACTACCTGCAGGACCAGCGCAGTAACGAGGTGGCCGAGGCGATTTCTGCCGAGCGCACGCACGCTACCCGGTGGTGGACGCACTTGAACGAGATGCGGCGCCGCAAGGAACTGCCTGACTGGGTTGCGCCGGGCGTCGGAACGCATGATGAACACGATCTGATGCTGGAAAGCCGGAAGGCCGTCAATCAAGGCCTATTCGGATCGGACGACTTGGGCGGCGCTCAGCAATACCGCGAGGTCGCCCTATGAGCCAACACATGCGTTCACATTCGATCTTTTTTATCAGCCCCACATTTTGTCCATCGCGTACTCACGCGAACCGCCGACGCACTGACCTAAGAGGTTAAGCATGAAAATTCAAAACGGCGCATCTGCGTCGACGGGATCGGCTTGCCTGAAAAAAGCCGCCGAACTGTTTTACGTCACGCACCCGAAGGTGCCCAAGGCATTGCTGGGACCATTCTTGACCGAGGCCGACGCCGAGTGCGGGCGCGTTGTTATGCGCAGTGCTGGCGCTCAGGTGACGGCCTGTCTGGTTGACTCAATCGACGACATTACCCGCTGGCACGGTGTGAACAACGGTCAAGTTTGCCGGGCCTTTTCTGGCGCTGATCGCCGGGAGGTCGGCCATGGGTACCGGCGACCGGCCTATCACTGATGAGTGGATCTCAAGCCCCGTCACCGTCGTCGCCCGCACCACCAACAGCGACGATGGCAGCGAAGGCCGGTTGCTGCGCCTGGTCACAGAGGGCGGCATCAAAGAATGGATCATCGCCATGGAGGTGTTCGGCGGCAGCGGCGAGGACGCCCGGCGAGCCTTGTTCGGGATGGGCGTCATTATCGCCCTCAAGAAACGCGGCACGTTCATGGAGTACCTGCTCGACCAACATCCAGCAGAAGTGTTTGCCACCACCAGCCGGCCGGGCTGGCATGAGTCGGGCGCGTTCGTGCTTCCTGGGCGAACCATCGGAAGCGCCAATGTGCGGTACCAGGCCAGCAATAAGGCTCAGGTACTTTTCAGTCGCCGCGGCGAGCTGGCGCTGTGGCAATCGGAGGTGGCCGCCAAGTGCGCGGGCAACCCGGTGCTGACACTGGCGATCGGTTGCTCACTGGCTGGCCCGCTGCTGAGTTTGGTGGGCGTGCTGGGCGGTGGTGTTCACCTTGTGGGCGATAGCTCGAGCGGTAAGTCGCTGGCGCAACTGATCGGATCGTCGGTATGGGGTGACCCGGGCGTGTTCGCCGCCAGTTGGGACATGACCAAAGGCGGCCTGGAGATCGAAGCGTCGAGCCGCAATGACACCATCCTGCCCTTGGATGAGATCAAGCGCGCCGACCCCAAACGCGTACAGGAAATGGCCTACTCCCTCGCCAACGGCCAGGGTAAAGGCACCATGACCCGTGAGCGCGAAGGCCGCGCCAAATTGAGCTGGCGCCTGCTGACACTCTCCAGCGGCGAGCGCTCACTCTCTGAACACGCGGCCATATCCGGCAATGCCGCCCATGCTGGCGCCGAGCTGCGCATGGTCGACGTGAACGCCGGTACACGCACACACCGGGCCTTCGACGAATTGCACGGGCTTGAGGGCGCTGACTTCCACCGGCAGCTCACCGTGGCGGTCGGCGCCCACCATGGCCACCTTGGGCCGGCCTTTGTCGAGAAGCTGCTCGAAAGCGACGACCGCACGGGCCTGCTGGAAGACTTCGCCGGCGTTCGCGCCAGCTTTGTAGAAGACAACGCCCAAGCTGGGCGCGTAGCTGATCGGTTCGCGGTGATCGCACTGGCCGGTGAAATGGCAATCGCGTATGGCCTGCTGCCTTGGGTGCCGGGTACCGCCCTCGCCGACTGCCGTTTGCTGTATGGCGAATGGCTCAGCCGGGTTGGCAGCGGCAACGCCGAAGACCGTCAGATACTGGCTGGCATCCTGGACTTTATCGATCGCCACGGTAGCAGCCGCTTTTCAGATGTCGACGATCAAACGCCTGACACCAAGGTTTTCAACCGGGCCGGTTACTGGGAGCTGGTGGGCACCAACCGCCTGTACCTGTTCAACAAGCCGGCGCTCATCGAGGCGGCGCACGGCTATGGCCTGTCTCGCATCATCAAAGCTCTGGAGAGCGCTAACGTCATCGCACGCCGTGACAACGAGCGTAAAACCAAAAACTACCGACTCCCTGGTGGTGGCCAGGCTCGTCTCTATGTGATCGATCCAGACATCATGGATCGTGAAGGCGGTGGCGTATGAACGCCCCTCAAAGACCAGCAATCAAGATTGCCCAAGTTCACAGGAACCTAGAATCACTGGCAACAGTGGCAACACCGGCAACGGCCTTGTGTGGCGTGGCTTACAGCCGTTGCCACCCTATAAAAAAAGTGGCAACAACTGGCAACGCACACCTCATTTTCAACATAAGAGACCCACACCTTCCCTTCATTTGGTTATCACTGTTGCCGGTAAAAAACCGGTGGCAACAGTTTGGCAGCATCGATAGCGCCTGGAGGCCACGGTTTACGCGGCTGTTGCCATTGTTGCCGCTGTTGCCGGTGTTTTTGAAATCACAGGAACACAGGATTGCCAGCGATCAGGCCGAGGTGACGGTATGAGCCTCCTTTCCGGCCTGCTCAATCACATTCCGCCAGCTATCGCTGGGGTCGACTCGCCAAAAGTGGATAGCCGGCCTCGTCCGCGCCTGGTGCTGGCCAACCCTGTCGAGCGCACTCCCCGGTTCATCACAAGCCCACACGCAAATGCCGCCACCGCCACGCCCGAATGGCGTCAAGCCCGTGACCAATACCTCAACCACATCATGGTTTGTCGGAGCTGCTACGCACCCATCAGCCGCCATTGCACGGCTGGCGCCCACCTGCGCGACAACTACGACGCCACAACTATGGAGGCCCACCAATGACGCCCAGCCTTATCACCCGCTTGTGCAACATCGCTTTGAAGCCTGGCGTTAGCGCCACCACGCAGCTCATCACCACCCGGCGAATATGTCGCGCCATTACTGACCAGCTAGACGTTATCCGCAGCGAACGGCGAGCCCTACGTCGGCAAGCGGGAAAGTTGAAAGCGTTTCTCCCATTCACCCGGCAGACCATTGCTGAACTGGAGGAGCGAGCCCAGGAGCACCAAGAAGCCATCCGCAGCGGAGCGTGGAGCGCACTTGCTGGGTTTGGCCAATCACTGATGTTCGACCGCGAGGGGTTGGCGCAGGCGCTGGGCTTCGACCAGATGTGCGACCTGCTGGGCGTCAACTCAGTACATCGCCAACAGGCCAGCGACGACGGTGATACCAGCCTTCGCGGGGTGGCGTACCTATCCCAACTGGAGGACAGCGCCGACCGCAAGAGCGACGAATGGGGCGCCGGAGGCCCGCTGTATCGCGCCTGCCACACCGCCATGACCCGGTTCCTCAGGGAATGCCCAGAAGATCAGTTGCCCGACCCATTCGCCCTTGGTGCGCCGTTCGGCCCAAAGCTGCCGCCCGCCCTAAGCATCGTCGCCAACTGACCATTTTCCGCGCCACGTTTTGCGAATCACGAAAACGTGGCGCGACACCGAGCAACACCGCCGGGCACCAGCCCATGACCAGCGCCAGCGGCGCAAAGAGGAAACCATGACAGACCAAAACAGCAACACAACGGGCCAGGCGCCCACGCACCGGGAGCGCTTCGTCGAGGCGTGCAAGGTGACTGATTTCGCGATCAACCCGAAAGCGGTGGCGGGGTATTACGTCTGGGGCGTTGACCACATCGTCAAGGGTGGCCGTAAGGAGATCGACGGTCCGTATTACACCGAGGACGAGGCTTGTGTAGCAGCAGATCTGATGAAGCCGATAGAGCCGTTCGCTCGAGCGTTTGTGTCAACCCATTGCTGGGCGTGGAATCCAGACCCGCGCCGCGAAAGGGCTATCCGTGATGACGCCATGGCATCCCGAATGATGCTCGCCATGCAGATCGGCGCCGAAGTACCAACCCACAACACCAGCGACAAGTAGGAGAAACAAATCATGGCCGCACTTTCGATTGAATACACCCCAATGAGAAACATCAGGCTCTGCGCGCAGTTGCGACAATTCGGAAAGTCTTACCCGCTCGCCGTCCGCACGCCGGCGGAAGCCATAAAAGCCTTATGCGTGCAGATCCCCGGGCTCGAGAGATTTATCTCCAATGCCAAGTCGAGAGGTCTGGAGTTTGCAGTGTTCGTGGGCAAGAAGAATGTCGGAGAGACAGAGCTGGGTTTCCAGGGCGCAGGCGACATCATCATTGCGCCCGTGATCACCGGCAGTAAGCGCGCAGGCTCTCTTCAAACCATTGTTGGCGGGATATTGATTGCAGCAGCATACGTGCTGTCTTTCACCCCATTCGCTGCCGCGTCACCTTTTCTGTATTCGGCAGGCGCTGCAATGTCGATCGGCGGAATAATTCAGATGCTCAGCCCTCAGGCCGGCGGTCTGAAGACCAGCGCGGCGCCCGAGAACACGCCCGGCTACGCCTTCGGCAGCGCCAAGAACACCACTGCATCCGGCAATCCAGTTCCGCTTTGCGCAGGCCGCCGCCGGTGGGGTGGCGCAATCATCAGCGCAGCCATCTACGCTGAAGACCAGATGTAGGAGCCACGGGGCGGTGCTAAAGTGGCCGCCTCATGGAAAGGAGCTCTCATGCTGAAAATTACCGCTGTTGCCGCCCTGGTTGCCATGATGGCAGGCTGTGCCACTTCCCCGGTGCCAATCAAAAACGCTGTCGCGGTACCGCCTGAAAGGGTTCTTGCATACCAGAAAGACGTGCCAGGCACAGGCACGTTGTCGGTGACCCGCGACTCGGGCCATACGGGAAGCCTTTGCTCGGTTGGCCTTTTCGTAGACGGAAAAATGGCGGCGTTACTCAAGCCGGGAGAGAGGGTTTCCCTCCACGTCCCAGCAGGGTCTGTTGTTGTCGGTGCGGCATACCAAGGAAGCGGCATCTGCGGGATGGGCGCGGACAGGCAAGAGCGAGAGGTAATCGTCGGTGGCGAAAAGGTGAAAAACTACAGAATATCAACCAGCGGTGACGGTGTTTTAGACATTCTCCCCACCACGCTGTAGCGAAAAGATAGGGCCGCCTTCGGGCGGTTTTGTCACGCTTTGAGACAGACGATATGGTCTCACTCAGACCAAATCGTCTGTTTCGCCACATTGCTGGTAACCACTCAGGTAACCACCCCGTCTGGTTACCATCCGTCATAGGGATCTCCGTCACGGAGTCGCCCGGCTCCAACATAAGCCCATTTTAAATTGAGGTGATGCCATGAAGGAACCTAGCACGCTAACCAAGAACATCACTGAATGGCTAAAGAAGACCGGCTTCCCGTTGGAAATGGAAGCGGCGGCGGCATTTCGCGAGGCAGGGTTCGACGTTAGACAATCTGCCACTTTTGCCGACCCCCAAGCAGACAAGGGGCGAGAAATAGATGTGCTCGCGCAAGATCCTGATTGGGTTGGGATCGTGGACATTTCTTTTGTCGTCGAGTGCAAGTCGGCTCAAAAGCCCTGGTTAATATTCATTTCCGATGATGCGCTAAAGCACGTGAACAGAATAAATTCTTTTGGGGTTAAATCTGGTGTCGCTCGCGAGGTGCTGGCGAAGCGTATATCGAAGGGAATACGACGCGAACTTCCCTTACTCAGCGCTTACATAGAGCGACCTGATCGAGGAGGTTATGGCTTTCGCCAAGCAATGGGGGGCGAGAACGACCAGGCCTTCAGCGCTGCGATAGCAGCTTTAAAAGCTTGCCACGGTTTGGCGCAAGACAGTGGCGAGGGTCAAATTGCTCGTTTAGCGTTCGCCTTCCCAATCATCGTTGTCGATTCGCCACTATTCGAATGTGAGAGGAATCCAGAAGGCGAGCTTGTACTTAAAGAAGTCCAAAAAAGCGAGTTTCTATTTTCGGCACACATACCTAACCACGTTGGATGTTGCATAAAAGTGGTGAGAAGAGAGTACCTGAACGAAGCCGCACGCGAGTCAAAGGAACTGGCAGACGCACTACGTAATAACTTAGCAAGCGATGAAAGCGAAATCCTCGCTGGTGCATTGTGACATGCGCCACGACGCCTAGCGGGGACACAAAAGGGCCGTACTCCCTTTTGGACGAGCACTCGCCTTAAGATACTTGCTACTCGCAAAATGTCGGTACGTGTTAGCAGGCTGCCAGGCTATACAAGCTCTCATTGCACTAACTTCTGCTAACAGGCCGCGAGCGTTGCCACTGGCTTTAGGTCAGCCTGGCCCCAACATTTCTCGACATCGAGACAGGGCTTGCGCACTCGATCCGATGTCAAGTTTTGTCAGGTTTCCGACTGCTCCTCTTCGAGAATATGAGCCTCGAGGTTGTGAAGCGTATAAGAGAGATCCCCAGCCGGGTCGTACAGCTCGCGAACCCATTTGTCACTCGCTGGATTCGCATTAACGGCGAGCCTGAAATTGGCCGACGCGGCACGAAGACCTGGGCCAAAGTACATTTCTTCCAAACGCGTTTGTACTTGTTTTCGCCGAGACATGGTTCCGTGCTTGGCCGCAGTTTTGATTTCTACCTTGATCGACTTCAACCTAGATTGAAGCGAAGCAATCTCGTGTGGGGAGAATGACTTTCGACCTCCTGCCTCGCGCATGAGGACATCTAAATGTTCGTACAACCGACGTATCTCGTCAGCCATTGTTCGAGCTTCAACGAGATCTATTGTTTCTGTGGGCATGCGTCGCTTCCTGCTTGGGTTGAAAGTAACTAATAGCGGCATCCCTCACAGACTTCAACAATCGAGCAACAGATCGGCCGGTATCCACTCTGGTATCCACAGTTTGGCGTTGATCCACGCCGGAGCCAGGGTAGTGACCAAGCGCGGTGACCACCATCAGTGACCAATTTGCGAAACAACCCCATGGGGGGGCGACGCGTCTAGTGGCGGTCGACGCGGTTTCTCGCAATACTTCGCGCAAGCCCGACGCGCGCTTGACCAGCACGCGTGGGCTCATCCTGGCGTTTACGCAGTCAATAACACACCATATTTAGCGATACTTGCTAATAGCAGGTGAGCATAGGATCATCCTGAACACTGTAATTTGTCGGCGTTAAAAGCTCGAACTCAATACCATTCTCCTTGAGGTCGTTCGCTGCCTTATCGAGCTCTTTATTTAGTTTCCTACCCTCCTCCATCACTGCCAATACCGCTCGATCTGGCCTAAGGCGCTTTGCAAGACGGACGAAGTCCTCGATATGCACTGCACGCAAACTGCGCCAGGCCGACTTCACTTCAAAGACGATCGACTCGCCGTCAATAAGAGCCAGTAGATCCGCCTCCGAATCCGGATTTCGGGTGTCGTGGGAGTAACCAAAGCATGTTGGTCCCAGGTAGATGAAGGAAGCTTGAGCCCGGTTGCATAGAGCTGAAAGAACCCAGATCAACGACAACACGCTACGAGAACGAAGACTTTCAATAAGGAACTCATTCGGCCGGAAGTGCCAAGGAATCCCTAAAGGCAGTTCCGATTTGGTCCGACAAATATCGCATGCAAGAGACGGAGCTAAGGCTTGAAAGTCTGTCCAGTTACGATGCTGGCACGCTGTACAGATCCACGGATACCCCTGAAAGAGCATCCGGCGCGCTCTCATTTCCGCGAGCCGATCATTTAGGGCATCTTGTTCTCGAAGATCCCACTTGCTGAGTTCCTCTTCGTCACCTGATCTCCTCTCGGGATTTTCCGCCCAATAGCGCTCTCTGTGCTCATTCCAGCTGTTACGTAGGTAATCGAGAGCCAGATGCATCTTGGGAGCTTTGATTGACTGCGCTGCTTTGACGATTAGGGCCGCTAAAGCTATGCGCTCATCTTCAAGTTGCAGATCGAATACTGGATTGCGTCGCGCACGCTTCACAAGAGAGTTGGCAGTAGCATGGACATCGGCATCTGCAAGATTAGGTGCCCCACCCAACCCAGCAAACATATTTTGTAAAAAGGGATGCAGTAATAGGTTCTTCGCACTCATTAGCCCCCCGGTCATGCCGAGAACGCCAGTTAAATGAGGGGTCTCGTTTGACGCCCGCATCCAAGCTACTTTCGACGATACCAACGGTGGATCAGCGGCACTAGCATCACTTTTAAGAGAGCTAAAGCATAACGCATGCCGGATGGCCTGCTCGATGGTGGGAACTGCAATGGATTCGAGAGCGCGATTGACACCTACAAACAACGTTAAGTTGCCATGCTTACTCGTTCGGTGCATTGGAGGGAGATTGTTATGCTCCATACGGCGAATCACATATTTGGCCTGAAAGGCGCCTGCCATCCGCCATCGCTTAGGCAGCATCCACAAATTTTCCTGACTCAGATTAGGCTTATCCCGCTCATACTCGAAGCGTAGATCCATCGCCCACAAACCGAGCGTAAACGATTGGCCCGATGGGGCATCATTCAGATGTTCGGGCCTTATCGCTGGAGGGTGAGCAAATGGCGATCTCCATCGAAAGTCGTGCCATTGCCCTCCCATAAATCGAGCGTCCACGACTTGGGCAAGCTCCCTTGCATGCCGGAGCGAATCTGGGCTCGGGATCACATGCCCGCCCAAAATAACCTCAGCGGGCCCAAAGGAGCTCCATACTTTTGCCGCACGAAGCATATCGAGAACCTCAGCGAGATCTTCAGTACTATGTGACGCCGAGCGAACTTGTAGCTGCGACTGCCCTCCTGTTCCGTCATTCACATGGTTTCGTCTGTTGATCATTGCAACGAGCTGACTAAACATGTCCTGGTCTTTCAGTTGCTCGAACGTCAACCGAAAACAACAAATATCGTTATCAAGCCATGTAGGGATCATTAACCGCGCATTCCAGAATAGAAGCCGGTCATCGAATGATTCGCCAATCACTAAGTTAAATTTTCCACTCCAGCGCCTATCCCGTATCTCAAGGCGTGTGGCATACAAGGCCGATAGCTGGCTCATACTCGTTGCGTGGCCGGCCACAAATTCCGCAAAGGCCATTTTCTCAGATGCAATGCGATCGAGGTCGTTAGGCACCGCATACTTACGGTTTTGAAAATACTCATCCGAAACCACCGTCAACAAACCAGCTGTTGTACGGGCATCATTTGGGTAAATTCCCGTGGCCGCAGAGGTGTGGTAGGTGCCAAAGTTGTCCGTCAGGAACCGGGTTGGCCTTTCCGTATGCCAACTGTCGATGATTTTGATTTTTGGCCCGTTGGCCAAGGGGCTATGTCGGCCTAGCCGAAATACGGCTGACAGTGAAGAGAGAGCGGGGAAATCAGTTCGCGGCCGAAAGCCAGCCAAATCTAATCTAGGAGCCTCGTCCAGACGATGAAAAATATAGTCCGCTGGTACCAGGCGCTCGTGAATCTCTAAAATTTCGTCCTTGGTCAGTTCCACATAGGAGTAAACAATGTCCGGATCAAAAACCTCCAGCCATTGCCAATAGTCATCAGCAATCCTACCGTTTGCGCAAGGGACAATAAGACTGAACCGCCCTCCCCACCTCAAATAGCAATCAGCAAATATTCCATCGAGCACGAGATCCGCATATTCGCCGGGTTCCACCAAAAAGGCGACTCTCAAAGGGCGAGATTTTTGCCGCCCTGTCAATTCCGGTCCTATTTCATCCGACATACTCACTCCATTCAGTTCGGTCGAAAACGTTCTTGCCTTCTACTGGTCAGTTACGACTCTTTTTCACAGGCTAAAAATGTCGTAAAGCATAATCGGTCGCTAAGCATCCACAGAATCGATCTGTCTTGATGCTCTTATGGATCGCCATAGCGATGTCCATCACTTTTGGACGTTTCTCATTCGACTATGGCGCATCGAGTGCTTTTTTCGAAACAGCCCATGGAAGACCGAAGCCAATACCGACGAGCGTGTTTTCCCTCATTGGATTCAAGCAACCGAATCGCTTGGCACTGCAGCGCCCAGAAATGGATTATCGAAAATACCCAGCAATTGACCACAGGAAGTACGCAGGTCAGTACGTATTCTGGGCGTGTACCTGCAGCAGGTTCGCACTGAGGTTCGCACCCTCTTACGCGAACCTGGTGCGAACCAGACGGCCAGCCAGTTATCAAAATTTATGGTTGCCAGGCGCTGGTTTCCACTGTGGGTTCCAGGGTTTTTCAGTGGTTTCCACTGGCAACCAGGCCACTTTGGTTGTGACCATACAAATAAGCATAGAGAGCGACGCTCAATACTCTCCCCGACCAGCTCAGATATCTGTGTCCATTCCAGCCAGGCAAGGTTGTTGCCGATGATGTCGAAACATCACGTCCAAAAAAGTCTGTGCTACGTTGATTCTGGTGAGTGTATCTCCGCCCCGGAGCCCAGCCCAAAAAGGACAACTGTATGCCTGCTAAACCCGTTGTGCTGCCAAGTCGAACTTTTGCGACCCAAGGAGAGGCGACGGCATTTTTCAAGGCCATGCTCGCGCGGTACGGTGATGGGGAGTTTCTTAACTCTGATGACGAAGACATCCTTTACGAACTCTTGCAGCGCCACCCCGAAGCCGATGAAAAAATCGGAGCGGGCGTTCAAGCTTTTTATCGTCAAAGATCGCCTGACCATCCTACAAGTTGCTTCCATGTTTTGCGGGTCGACGGAAAAAAAACGGATTTCGGCTATCCCGCCTGTATCACGGGCCGGGCTCCCGGTCTGCGGCATGGGTTTTATGAAGCCTGTAGGCGTTCCGTTGTGCCTGAATTAATGCACCAAAAACAGCAGCTATTTGATTTTTCGCCGAGCGGAGTACGCTGCGTGAAAACTGGCGAGTTGACGACAATCCACACGTCAGAATATCGCCACACCGAGCCGCGATTTAGGGACATTGTGTCGGGATTCATTCAGGCAAAAAACCTAGCTATCACCCCCTCAATGGTGACCGTAAGTCAGGATATGCAGTACCAAACCGTTTTCACTGATCCGGCGATGGCTCGTGAATTCATCGAATTCCATGCGTCAGTCGCAAAACTCGAAATCTTTAAAAAATACGTGCGATGAAAAATTAGGTCGCTACGGGCGACCTATCCAACGCCCAGCCCTCCCCTTGTGCAGGGCTGACGCGAACCTAGTAGGTGATGTCTTCTAGTGACTCCGAGATTGTTAATTATTTGTTCCGCGGTGGTTTCCGGCGGCCGAGGGTGGGGCACGCCGATAAACCTCACACTGCGCTTCCCAATGACCCAACGAAGCGACTCTCAGAAGTAGAAAGATGGCAATTTGACATAAAATGCAGCCAGCTACACTATTGTGGCACTCAAGGGCGAGGGATAGCTCGATGCTGTATGGATACACAGTAAAATGCCTTACTATGCTAGCTCTATCCAACGGAGTCGCCAGGCTGCTTGAGGCCGGCGCTGGAAGGGCTGAATATGCTTAGTATCCTCATGAAGTTCGCATTGGTTCTGACGACAATTGCGCCCATTGGCTTCACACTTTCATTCTTGCTATACCAGAGCAATGACCAGATATTGTGGGCAATTTTTGTGTTGTTTTGCTCTCTTTCGCTATGTGCGATTTGCCATCAGATCATTATAGCTTCGGCTGCCAAACTGAATATAACAACTATTACGGCCGCCTCAATAAAACCTGCTGACAAAGAGATATCTGGCTATTTTGTTGCTTATATGCTGCCCGTACTGGGTGGCGGCAAATATTTTCTTGACCCTGCAACTTTCGCATTCTTTGCGCTAATGTTCTTTGTATTCATCTGGGTATCGAAATCATTTTACGCAAACCCAGTATTGGCAATCTGCGGCTATAAATTTTATGAAGTACAGCTCAGCAATGGTGGCAACCTCCTACTAATTACTAGGAATGTCATTACTAAACCAGCCGACATTGGAACAATAACTTACATAACCTCACACACTGTTCTTGAAACATCATAGGAGTCATGGATGGACCTTTTCGTTTTACTTAGTTCAACACCACGCATTCTGAGGGTTGTGACGACCAGAGATCTGCAGGACGACCTTGAGGAAGAATTCCGCCGTCAAATCTCCAGTTTCACACACAACAAAACAGATGTACCGTTCGATGCGCGCTACAGGCCTGACGATGACGAGTTGCTAGTGATCGAAGGATTCGACGACATCGATGGTGTGATTGCGGCAGTCCGATCACCTCAGGATACCAACACCTGGCAGCCTTCTGAAGAAGGTCTCGGCGCTATCAAGGGTATATTCGGGGGGTTCACCGACAACGGTGTAACTACTGTGATGATTCAGGCCTTCGATCGACGACAGGCGATAACAGCTGGGAAGTTCGCGCTTTTTTTTGATAACGATACCTTCCGCCGTCTTGGGGGTATTGGCATCACACTAGATAACAAACCGACAGCTATTTTGTCCCAGGCCACCACCGACAATGCTCTTACTCAACTGCGTTTTGTGAGTCTCCATAACACTAGGAGACTTTTTGAAATGGACGCCTACTACCATGAGAGTACAAAAGAAGAGATAGAGAGCTTTTTCAACGAAGATAAATTTCATGGTTTTAATTCCGTATGGCTTGACGCAAATATTGATAACTGGATTCGCAAGAAAGTCACCTTCATAAATCAAGAGGGAATTCTTGATGCCTGTACTCCTGAAGAATTGCGGACTGCAGCAGCTGGTTTTGATATCGAGATTGGTGTTCACGAGAACGGGGGGCAAATGAAGCTCGTTTTTCCTGATGACAAAAAAGGGCTCAAAGCACTGCTGCGTTTTCTAGATGAGGATATCTACCAGTCCCCAATCTCGGGCAACCGCTTTCAAACGAACTCCAAGCGGAAGATCGCCGCACAACCCTAGTGGACAGGCATACGGCCCGGTCTGAAATCTCTGGGAACACCTCATGGTTCTTTTACCCTGATTTGACGAAATGGTGAGACAGGCATGAGACGGAATCCACACCGGATGGCCGTCTGAGGCTTATCCCGGGCGGCGTCCGTCAAAGAGCAGGGCTTTGCTGTCTCATACCCCAGACTGATTCTGGACAGGCTCTGGACAGATGTGGAGGCCGCGGATCATCAAAATCCGCCCAGGAGCCATTGCCAGCACTGGCTGGCGGCAGATCCGGAAAGCGACTGGATAGCTACCTCGTCCAGAATCGGGGAGAACCGCGACGGTCATTTGCGGGACCAGTGGCCCAGGGCAGCACCAGGTAAACGCCGCCAGAATCCTTGACCAGCCTTGACGAAATTTTAGACAGGTCTTGACGGATTGATCTGGCGCCTCTGGCAGTGGGAACGCTGAAAGCCACGCAGGGCAATGCTTTGCGGGCATTCGCTTAGCTTGGCCAGCACCAGCCTCGTCAAGAATTTAGGAGGGGGCCGTCAAGGTAACTGCCCGATCAATATCAAGGCCCCGTTGGCGGGATGGGGTGGTCAAATACCGGACCATACAAATGCTTAGCGCGCCAAGCAATACTAGACAGACCCTAGACGGATTTTTCCAGAGAGACCGCGGCCGAACGCCCCGCAGCCCAAGCAATACAAGGCTTACAGCTTTAAAAGTAGCTTGATGGCGCTTGATGCTCGTCAAGTATTTACCCGGGCTTCCAGCGACGTGACAGCAGGTCGGAGCAGGTGATGAGCGAGTCGTTTACCCTGGGAGGGGAACTACCATTACCCCGGTGGTATGCAGCACCTTCCCTACCGAAAAGGAACCGGGCTCACGCCTCAGGAAGACACGTAGAGCGTTTCCGGAATCTCCTAGCCATTGGCGCTTAGCCCCAATGGGAGGTTCGCAATAGACAACTTCCCACCAAAGCAAGGAACACAATCCTAAAGGGCAATAGCCGAGTGCCACTAGACCCGGTATAAGAGCTCAGTGTGACGCCGAAGACCTCGGCTAACCTAGTACTCCAGGGCATCTGGGTGCAGGACAGTCACCTTATCGCCCGAGGGGAACAAAATGGTTCAAATGGATTTGCCTGTTATTCCGCACGAAATGGAAGGCAACCTTATCCACCAGCGCGCCGTAGATGGATACATCAACGCCACAGCTATGTGCCAGGCCGCGGATAAAAAATTTAGCCACTACCATACGACAAAGACCAATAGTGACTTTCTTGAGGCTTTGTCTAGATCGCTCAAGCTACCAATTGCGGTCTTGGTACAGTCAGTAAAAGGCGGAAATTACCAAGGTACCTGGGTGCATCCCCAGGTAGCTCTCCACCTTGCTCAGTGGCTATCGGCAGATTTCGCTGTCCAAGTGACTGCGTGGATTACCGAATGGATGGCTGGAGGGGTATCTCCAAAAAATGCCGCGCGTATCCCTGTGCATCTACAGCGATATATCGCAAACAGAGCGAAGATTCCCCACACACACTTTTCGATGCTCAATGAAATTGTTCTGGCTCTGATTGCTCCGTTAGAGGCTGACGGGTACGTTCTGCCGGAAAATATGATCCCTGACATCTCTAGCGGGAGAATGTTTTCTGGTTGGCTGCGTAAAGAGAAAGGCATCGAGCCAAAAGATTTTCCAAATTATCAACATCAGTATCTGGATGGACGTGTTGTCGACGCCCGGCTTTACCCCATTGAGCTTTTAAGTGATTTCCGACTGTACTTCTACGGGACCTGGATTCCACAACGATGCCGGTCATACTTTCAGGAAAAAGACCCGGTGGCGCTACAATACCTACCTGCACTCCTGGAAAAGCTAGCGTAACCATTTGATTTAAAAACGATGCCGAAATACCGGCATCGGTCGACTTGATGGAACCCTTTCTAGGGAGCCGGCCTCCTATGAGATGGAATAGTCCAAAGGTGGCCATCAACACTTTCCCTATGAATGACCACTACCCTGGACCGGGGTGGTGATGGCGCGGGGGATGGCAAGAACACCTCATTGTGGTGGAAGTGCCACACGGCGCCAGCGCAATCGCCGCAAAAGCGTGACGATGGCTCCTCAAAAGTGAGGAGCGAGATAATCGGACCACTTATGGACTGATCCCTCAAAGGAATGGTGGTGATGACCATTCCTTTGCACCGGCGGCGGGGTTATCAAGATGGTGTTACCGTTCGTCGGGGATGGAGCAACGAACTTCGACAGCTTTTTCAGCCAGCGTGAAACCGGCCGAAAACACCCCAGCAGGCAGCACCGTGTATCCCCAGGTGTATCCCTTTGAAAACCGAAGAAGACCAAGCCCTCTAAAAACGGGAACATCACCTCCAGGTTCAAACGGCGCCGGGACACGATAAAAAAAGCCCCAGCTCAAACGACCTAGGGCTTTTTTGTACGCAGCGATTCAACGCTTCTGCAACGCCTCCAAAAGCGCCGGCAAATCTTCCCCGGGAAAGCGCTTGTGCAACGCCAGCAGCTTCTCATCCGCCGCCTTGCTTTGCCCAGCCGCACGCAGGTTCACAATCTCCTCAAGTCCCGCCTCCAGCGATGGCAACGCCACCGGCGCGCGCTTGCTGAGCTTGGCGGTTGATTCATCTGCCATCGAACCCATGACTTGCGCGCTCTCTGCCTGGGGTGCGATGGCCGATCGGGCCACGGGGGCCGGTGCAGACATCGCGGGTGGCGCGGGGCGCGCGGCTTCCTCATGGAGCGCGGAGAAGGTCGCGGTGGCGATTTGGGGTTGTGGCACAGGCTCGCGCATGACTACGCCGATCATCAGCGCCAGGCCTACGACGGTGGCGAATGCCATTTGCCAGCGTGGCCGTTGGCAGGCTTGCAGCCAGCGTTGCCACAGGCTCGGTTGCGGGGCCGGGGCTTCGCGGCGGGCGGTGGCGAGGATGAAGGCGTCGAGGGACGTGGGCGGCTCGCCGGTGCTGTGTTGACGCATGTGCTGGAGCAGCACGTCGTCGGGGTCCGGGATGTGTCGGGAGTCGGTCATGCGGGTATCTCCTCGGCCAGCAGGCGGCGCAGTTTCTGCTGGGCGTATCGCAGGCGGCTTTTGACGGTTTCCAGCGGGGCACCCGTTAGGGCGGCGATTTGCGGCACTTCGAGGTCGCCGTGCAGGCGCAGCAGGAAGACTTCGCGCTGGTCTTCGGGCAGGCCTTGCAGTGCGGCGTCAAGGCGGGCCTGGTCGCGGCTCAGGCTCAGTTGCTGCTCGGGGCCGGCGCTGTCGTCGGCCTGGGCGTGCAGTTGCTCGTCATAGCTGTCATGCAGCGGGTTGTGGATGCCGTGCTTGCGCCAATAGTCGATCAGGCGGTTGCGGGCGATCTGGAACAACCATGTGCGAAAACTCGCCCGGCCCTGTGGCTGGGTGGCGCTGCGGATGAGGCTGAGCCAGGTTTCCTGGTAGATCTCCTCGGCCAGTTCGGCCTTGTTGCTCAGGGACACGAGGAATCGGTAGAGGCCCTGGCGATGCCGCGCGTACAAGGCTTCGAACGCGGCGCTGTCGCCGGTTCGGTAGCGAGCCAGTAGCGCTTCGTCGCTGGGTGAATCATCGGGTACGACCATGTAGGTGGCGAACTCCTTTTGATGGATCGATGCAGATTACCCGTAGGCGACGGGTTTGCCTGCGATGCAGACGCTTCGGCGTTTCAGTCACACCGCAGTGCTGCTATCGCAGGCACGCCAGCGCCCATACTGGGTCGTCGCTGCGTGCACGATCAGTGTTTTAGGCTTTGGGCCAGCTCCACCAATTGCACGAACTCATTGCGCAGGCCGAACGGGTCACTGCCTCGGGCCGAGCGGGCCAGCGCGGCGGTGTCCTGCAGGCTCATGCTACCAGTGTAGCGGCCATCGCCCTTGAGCTGTTGGGCGAACGCGGCCACTGCTGCCGCAAAGCGCAGGTCGTCGCTGGCCGGGGCGGACTCGTTGCCGATGGGGCGCTCGATCAGTTGACTGTTGCCACCCGCAACCGACTTGTAGCGCACACGCAGCATCGCCAGCTCAGCGGATTGATCCCCGGCCGCAGGCGCAGCTGCGTAGCGCAGGGGTTCCAACCAGCCCTTCTCGCCCTTGGGCACAATTTCGTACAACGCCGTTACTGTATGCCCTGCGCCGATTTCACCAGCGTCGACCTTGTCGTTGTTGAAATCCTCACGCTTGAGGGCGCGGTTTTCATAGCCAAGCAGGCGATATTCGCTGACCCGCGCCGGGTTGAATTCCACCTGCAACTTCACGTCGCGCGCGACCACGGCAAGCGTCGAGCTGAGTTGATCCACCAGCACCTTGCGGGCTTCGCGCAGGTTGTCGATGTAGGCGTAGTTGCCGTCACCGGCGTCGGCCAATTGCTCCATCAGGTGTTCGTTGTAGTTATCCACGCCGAAGCCCAGGGTGGTGAGGGACACACCGCTTTTACGCTGCTCGACGGCCATCTGTTTGAGGCTGTCGAAGTCGCTGACGCCCACGTTGAAGTCACCGTCGGTCGCCAGCAGGATGCGATTGATGCCCTTGTCGATAAAGCCCTCGCGCGCCATCTGGTAGGCCAGGTCGATACCGGATGCGCCGGCGGTGAAGCCACCGGCAGTGAGTTGGTCGATGGCGTTGCGGATCTTCACCTTGTCTCGACCGGACGTGGGCTTGAGCACCACCCGGGATTCACCGGCATACACCACCAACGAAACACGGTCCTGTTCACGCAACTGGTCCACCAGCAACTTCAGCGTACTTTTGACCAGCGGCAAGCCTTCGCGGCGGTCCATGGAGCCGGACACATCCACCAGGAACACCAGGTTGGCCGGCGCCAGCTCCGACACGGCGCGGTCGGACGCCTTGATACCGATGCGCAACAGCTGGGTGTGCGGGTTCCATGGGGTGGCGGCCACTTCGGTGGTCACGCCAAAGGGCGAGCCGTCGGTGGGCAGTGCGTAGCGGTAGGGGAAATAGTTGACCATTTCCTCGAGTCGCACAGCGCCTTCGGGCGGCAGGCTGCCTTGGTTGAGGAAACGCCTGACGTTGGCGTAGCTGCCCGTGTCGACGTCGACGCTGAAGGTGGACACCGGGGTTTCGGCCACGCGATGCACCGGGTTGTCCGGCAGGTGCTGGTATTGCTCGCGGGGTTCGCTGCGGTAGTCCATGGCCATGGACTCCTGCATCCGCATGGGTGCAGGCATTGCCATGCGTTTGACCATGGCGCCCTGGGGCGGCGCGCTTTGCAGTTCAGCGACGGGCGCGAGTTCCGCAGGCTTGGCCACATCGGGGGAGGAAGACAGCCCACAACCGGCCAGCGTCACCAGCAAGGTAACGGCGAAGCCCTGGGCAGCAGGACGCAGGAAAAGCAAAGGACGGGACATGGGCTGAGCCTCGTGAATGAATGATCCGTTCACTAGGTCAGACGCAAGGCGCACAGGATTCGGGTTAACCACAGTCACTGTGGGAGCAGGCTTGCCCGCGAATGCAGTCTGTCAGTTGATGATGTATCAACTGGCACGCCGCTTTCGCAGGCAAGCCCCCGCCCACAGTGGGGCTCGGTGGTTCAGTCGGTCCCGTATTTCGGGTTGCGCGGACCGTACAGGATCCCCGCACGCTGCCCCGGCGACAACAGGCGCGCACTGGTGATGCCGGCAATCGGGTGCGCCGCATCGGTGGAGCTGTTGATCACTTGCTTGACCGCCGCGGTGATCAGCATGCCGACGAGACCACCACTGTTGTTATTGCCTTCCTCGCTGGACGCCCGCGCCGAGCCGGTCCACAGGGTGGTGCCGGTGCGCAGGTCCACCAGTTTGGCCGAGGCCGTCACGGAGGTGTCGCTGGAGATCAGCATGTACTTGGTGCCGTACTCGGTGACGGTGATGTACAACGCCGCGTCCGCGCCGAAGATGTCATGCAGCTTGGCCGGCGCCACGCCCTGGATATCGTTGGCGGTGGTGAGGCCGTTCTGGCGGAAGGTTTCGTCCACCAGGGCGATCGGCAGCACGTAGTAGCCGGCTTCGGCCAACGGGTAGGTCACTTGCGAGACCATGCTGTAGGACGCTTGCACTTCCGGCGACTCATTGAGCGGCGGCAGGACCAGGATCGACTTCGGTCGTGCCTGTTTGTATGCCGTGTAATCAATGGTTTTGGGGGCTGCGCAACCGCCGAGCAGGGCCAGGGCCAGCAAGGCGCCAGTGAGTTTCAACAGGCTCATTTAGTGGCGACTCCGGTCTTGGCGTTCTTCAGCAAAAAGTCCATGTACGCGGCAGACTCAGGGAACAGCGCCTTCTCGGTGCGGAATTCCTGCACCATCTGGTCATCCTTGCCCATGCTCAGGTACAGCATGCCCAGGTGGGCATGGTAACCCGGCGGGGCCTTGCGGCCGCTGGCGTTGATCTTCTGCAGATCCCGCTCCAGTGCCTCGACCTGCGCTTCCTTGGGCTCACCCTTGAAGTACTCGTAAACCTGCGGCTGGTAGCTTTCCCATTGATACAGCGGCTGGGGCGCCGTCTGGCACCCGGCGACCGCTGCAACTGCTGTCAGCGTCAGCGCCAACTTGACTGCCTTGCTCATCCTTGTACTGCTCCTTGAAGTGCTGCTGATCAGTTGCGCGGGTTCCAGGCGCCGGCGTTGATGCCGTCGACGAGGCGGTTGATGGCTTCGCGCATGGCCAGGTCCAGGACCTTGCCATTGAGGGTGGAGTCGTAGCTGGCGGTGCCGCCGAAGCCGACCACTTCACGGTTGGACAATGCGTACTCACCGGCGCCCTGGGTGGAATACACCACTTCGGAGGTGCTGATGTTGACGATATTCAGCGCGACTTTGGCGTAGGCCACCTGGGTCTTGCCACGGCCGAGAATGCCGAACAGTTGGCGATCACCGGTCTCTTTGCGGCCGAACTCGGTCACATCGCCCGTCACCACGTAGTCAGCGCCCTTGAGCTTCTGCACGGTGCCTTTGATCGCGGCTTCCTGGGAGATTTCGCCCATGTTGTCGCGGTCCAGCACGCTGAAGCGGTTGGTTTGCTGCAAGTGGGTGATGAGGATGGTCTTGGCCTGGCCACCAAGGCGGTCAACGCCGTCGGAGAAGATGCCGCGCATGTAGCTGGAGCGGTTGTCGAACTTGCCCACGGCAATCGGCACACGCACGCCGGAATAGGCGACGTTGGCGCTGGCGACTTGCTCCACCGGCATGGCGCGATTGCTTTCCGTGGCGCAACCGGCCACGGTCAGCAGCGCTGCGGCGGTGAGGCCGGACAGCAGGATTTTTGACAGTGTTTTCACAGGGTGCTCCTAAGTAGGGAAATCCAGGGTGAGTGCGGGGTGCCGTTATCGAGCCGGAATATCGCGCAGGTCATCGATGATGTAGCGGCTCAGCCCGCCAGTGAAATGTCGCTCCACACTGGCGTTACCGGTATTGGTAATGATGCCGCCGATGGTCTTCCATTGCTGCACCTGCCCCACCCAGTTGTTGGGTACCAGGCCAGGCCGGTCCTGACCGAAGTGCAACACTTCGACCCCGGCTTTCTTGACCTTGACCTTGTAGCCGAAATCGATGCTTTGCAGGATGGTGCCGTCGTCGATCACCAGGTTGGACAGCCCGCCGTTGGAGTCGATGATATGGCGCACGTAGACGATATCCACGTCCAGCAAGTAATCGGCGGTTTCCTTGCTGGCAGCGTAGCGCTTGGCCTTGAGCAAACGGTCGACCAGGTCGACGCCCAATTCCTGGCGAACCTTGTCGTCGGGCATGAAGTACTTGCTTTTGCCCCCCACCTCAACGTCGAAGGTGTCGACCCAGTAGGTGGCTGTCTTGGGAATAGTGACCGGTGCCGGGGAAACGTAGTACGCCGGCTTGGAGGCACAGCCTGCCATGAGGCAAGCCGCGAGAAATACGACAAACACACGCATGTCTGAATTCGTCCCTGAAAAGTATCGCACTTTAAACAATCGCGGCATTTTACGGAGTTGAAAGACGTTCTCAAGTTGTTTTGGCGTCAAGGCTGCGCCGCTTTACTGGCGAAATCCCTTGAGAAGGCCGCGGGTCTTTTCTAAGACCTTGTCTGGCAAAACAAAACCATGAAGGAACGCTTTGTTCTTATTGGCAAACCCGATTAGCCGGCGCGCTCGCCGGGATCGGCATGTAGTCGCCAGCAGACAACTCATAGATCAGAAACGGGCACCGCCGCGATGTGCTGCCATCCGGCGCCTTGACGTACTGCATCCCGGTAAAGAGCTCGTAGCGCTTGCCGCTCTCGAACATGACCACTCGGGTGTCTGCCACGCACTTGAAGTAGCGATGACCGTCGATACCTGCGACCAACTCTTCTCGCTTGAGTACAAACGGCTTGCCGGCGGGCACCTGGTATTCAGCGACGATCTCGGTGTAGGCACCTTCGGCCATGCTGATAACCCCCAGGTATTGGTCCATTGTCGGCATCATGCGCGGTGGCATGCCGAGTTGCCGCGGCGTCACGGGCGACTGCGGGTAATTGATGCTTGGCTGACCGTCTTCGCTGAAACGCCCGGCCTTGGCCAAGCCTTGTTCCTTGCCCACGCACCCCGTGTATTCACCGCCACGGACTTCACCGTTGGTGATAACACGCAACTGGGCGGTGTCGGTACCGGCAGCCGGCTCAACGTAAGGCACCCAAGGTTGGTGGTTGCAAGCGGATAGCAGCAGTGTGCTGCACAGGGCGAGGGATCTCAGGTTCATTGCAAATAGCTTCCATGCGAGACGGGAAATACGGGGAGGCGACTCTACTCCTCTACTGCCACGCTCGGAAGTCGGTCACACCGCGTGCGTGAAACAAAAATTGCACACTCAAGTTATGCACAAGCGGGTCGAGACAGTGGCTTGGTTCGTTCTTTTATAGGGATATTACGTGCTCAAGACCCTTTCCAGGGCTACCGCTCTGGTCGTCGCGCTGTCAATGACCGGCTGTGTCTCCTACACCGTCACTGGCCCTGTCGGCGCCCCACTCCACCCAGCATCCACAAGCAGCCCGCGCAGTGCGCAAGTCGCCGATGTGA
Source organism: Pseudomonas sp. MYb13 (assembly GCF_002980075.1). NCBI lineage: Bacteria > Pseudomonadati > Pseudomonadota > Gammaproteobacteria > Pseudomonadales > Pseudomonadaceae > Pseudomonas > Pseudomonas sp. MYb13. Next base: position 48,765 of record NZ_PCQI01000017.1, read on the forward strand.
GGGTGAATGACGCCGACGTCAACGAGGCCAACAAGACGGCTATCAGCCGCTCCCTGACGGCCCAGATCAACCAGTACGTGCGCACGGCGGGTTACTTCAAGCAGGTCACCGAGTACCCGGTACGCCTGGGCGAGCACGACGTGACGCTCACATTCAACATGACCTCCCTCAAGGGCCATCGCGCTCCGCATCCGGCCTACGTGCCCGGCGCGTTGCTGACGCTGACCATTTGGATCTGGGTCAATGGCCCGATCTACGTGGACAGTTTTGACGTGGCCGGCGACTTGGTCATCGTAGATCGCGACGGGAAGGAACTGGCGTCGGCGAAGGAGTCGATCAAGTTCGAACACAACGTCGGGCTTTACAGCGGCCAATATTGGGCGCCTTCGATGGGCGGCCAGCAACTGACCAAGCTCATCGCGCAATTGCTCGACACCGCTACCGCCAACCTGGCGAAACCTTAGTTTCAAGGAGCAACACGTGAAAGGATTGATCAAACACAGCCTGGTACTCGCCGCAGTCTTGCTGACCGGCTGCGTGTCTTACTCGCAACACGAATTGCCGCCCGTACACACCTGGCCGCCGACTGCTAACGCACCGGCGCAAAAACCCACGGCCTACGTGCGCACCACTGCGCTGAACCAGGTCAACGGCGGCCCGGGCAACGCGGCAGGCGGCAAGCCGGCGGCCCTGTGGGAAAAGGCGGTGGCCGATTCGTATCGCGAATCCAACCGGTTTTCGCGCGTGAGCACCGACAAGGTCGACTCGGACATCTATGCCGACGCCACGCTGTATAACAACGAAGATTACAGCCCGGTATCGGCGTTCATCACTGGCTTCACGTTCTTCGTGATCCCGACCACGGCGAAGAACACGTTCACCCTGGAAACGGTGTTCAAGGACAAGGACGGCAAGGAGCTGGGCCGCGTCAAGAAGAGCGAGTCGGTGCGCACCTGGATGCACTTGGTGCTGATCGTGGGTATCCCGTTCCAGAGCGACACGCGGGAACTGATCGAAGCGCTGACCCGCAGCACGCTGGATGAAGCCGTGCAACGCAAGTTGTTGTAACGCGCCGGACGCAGAGCGGGCGGCCCCTTCAGGACGCCCCGCTCATGTATTGATGACAACCGTCTTGGCCAACCTATCGCCCAAGCGGCGAAGCTGGCCGAACAACACAAAGACCCCATCCAGCACACTGAGCAGCAGCTTCGACACATTGCGCAGGAACGACTGGAAGGCGCTGCAGCGTGTAGGGTGCGGGTAACCCACCACTGCCATGCGATGTTGCTCCAGCGATAACAAAAATAGGTGACGCGCGTGCCGAGCGTAAGAGCCGACCGGTCACCGATTGATTTTCATCAGCGTTGAATAATCACCAAATGCCGGCGCTGGTTCGTAGTTCCCCGTGGGGTCAAACGTTGATTGAGTCTCTTCCAGTCGATAAGGATTCAGGTGTTCACGGCGGATTACAAGCGAGCCCTGCTGGTTGAATATATAGGTTGTCCCAAGGATAACCTTGGCTGCCTCGAATTCGCGGTGAGTCGCCATCGTGAGGAAAAGCTGTTCACCGTTTAGATAATGAAACTGATAGGTCAGGTACTCGCGGCCCTCATCATCAAGGAAACCGACGCCGACCATGCGCTTATCCATCAACATCTCAATAAAACACGACGGTGTGGTTGCTGACCCTATTAGAACAGCATAGGGCGCTCCCGCCTGATGCCTGGCGCGTGCGATGGATGTGTCCATTGGCTCCAGAGCGATTTTTTTCGCACGGAACCAGGATTTACTATAAAAAACAGGCAACATTTCTCCGCGACTTCACTCTGGTTAAACCCGTCTTTTCAACCTCAATAACCCCCGGCATCCAGATCCGCAACGGACAACCAATAAGCGGCAACCTGATCAAAGTCCTCATCGCCGGCCTGGGCCTGCAACGCGACTAGCGCCTGCCGGGCATCAGCGATCGACCAGCCTGTGGAGTTCAAGGTCAGCCAGGCGTAATCCAGGCGACCCGCGGCCATAAAGTCGTCGAACAACGGTTTTTTCTCAACGTCGGCAGCAAACCAGGCGGGCAACTCTGCATCGGCCGGTAGACACAGGGGTTGGTCGACAATCTCGAAGGAGCAACTGGTTTCCCACCACTTGCGGTTGAGGTTGGCCGGGGCGGGAAAGTCTCCGGTGTAGGCCGACGATCCGTCAGCCATGCTCTGCAGCGGCGTCAGTGTTTTGAACAGATCAACGTTGACGAAGCCCTGCGGGTCGTCACCGGTCTTCAACGACTGCGCATCCAGCGCATCGAGGCAATCGAGCCCTACTGTCGTGGCAAACCGCTCAAGCTGCGGGGTAACGCCGTCCTCAAGGCTGATCGACATCATCGCCAGCACGCCCATCAATTGCTCGCACGTGCGGGCGATCTCGACAGTCATAAGGCCTGAACCTACGTACATCTTCACGAAACAGGGCTCGCGCTCGACGAACCAATGCTTCCAGTAGCCAATATAAGTCGGCCACGACCCGTCGCTCCATACAGGGATCAGTGCCGGTGGGAAGACATACCACCGGGCAGGTGCTTCCAGATTGAAGACCGCAGGGCTGGTGCGCCCCAAAGCACACGCCACCAGTGCCTCTGGCAGACCTAGCGCGCCGAGCGCGTTCTCCAACAACTTGTGATGAGTAGTCACCGCCGCCTCTTACGCAGATCGCTAATCACCCGCTTCCAATAACGCACCGCTTCGAAGTGCTGCCGACTACGTATCGGGCAAAAGCGGGTGACGACGGATCTTTGTCCAGAAGCCAGGTGCCATCAAACAGAGAGATCAGGTGCTCACACGATAGAAAAAGCCAGGTCAAAGTCAGGCGCACTCCCTTCGGTGTATCGCCATTTGCCATCCGCCATGAAGCTTTGCTCGCCAAAATAGCTGCGCACCTCTGCACGTCGGGCACTTGGCACCTCTTCCAGCACAGAAGGGTGAGCAGTCACCCAGTAGCCTTCTCCGACTTGCTCCACCGTGCCGAACGGAAACGCCTTGATTTTTTCCTCGCCGAAATGCGCGATGTATTCCTTTCCATAAATGGAAACAGGCGGCACATCGGGCAGGCGAATCAATAGATTCATGGGCGCGTCCCAGTTCTTTACCGCCATGCTCCGAATTTCTCCGTAGGCCGGAGACAGCACGACCGCCAACTGCTTGACCAGCGCAATAAAGTCGTCAAGCACGGTGCCCTTGGACATCGCTGAAAACATCAAATGCCCGGAGATAAAAGAAAACGTAGGCCTATTGGTTTTATTCCACTGCACCTGATAACTACAGCTTTTGCTGTGCTCAAGAATCAAACTCCCCGCCCGCACCCCAGCTTTGTTGCCAGCCTTGTTGGTCAGGACGTCAAGCAACGTGCTGGTCTCTTGGATTTTCTCGGACGGTTGAAACGCACCAAACTTCTTGGGCCTGACGCTGGCGGGCGCCGAGAGAAAAACCTCAAGAATTTTCTGGGCCATATCCTGGTCTTCGAAGTCCGACGCAAAGCACAGCGAAAAGGACAGACCGCTCACCAAATTACTCATTTAACCGCTACCTGTTTAATTGCAACACCTGCTTGCCGGGCATAATTTAGCAGGTGGGGGCTGATGGGAGTCGATCCTGTCGGTGTGTAGTAAATCAGGGTTTTGGTCTGCGACACCGTTGACCACTCAATCAGGCCACGCGCTTGGGCATCAAAGGGGATTTCCGCGCCGGTCTTGGCGTCAGCATAAGCCGCCACTTTCCCATCTTGCCGGTAAATCGTGTAGTCAGGAATGACATAGTTTCGGCCATCCACATCAGGCGTTGGCAGGCGCTCTTGCTTGGCCAGTAGGCCCCGGGCATCCAGCCCAGCCAAACGAGTGGCCGCCACGTACTCGTCAAAGGAATTACCAATCTGATTGTTGAGTTTCACCACCGGGTTTCTGACGATGACAACTTCAGCCGCCTGGCCGGCAACGCCTATTCGCCCCGCCGGGATCATGCCCAGCGCAAACTCCGTCGCTTTACTTGCCTCAATCTCCGCCGCGCCCCGCATATTTCCTTGAAGCGAGTAGAGATAGCTTTGAATGTCCCGCTCCATACCGGCGTCGGACGAGTTTCTACCTGACAGTGTTGCCAGAAGCCCATTGGCGACCAGCGAGCTGGTCCCGGCGAAGTCAGTGACCAACCCTTTACCCAACGACACCACACCGCTGCCCACCACAGCAGCGCCATTTGCCGTACCTGCAATCAGGCCTAATGAACTGCCTAGTACCAGCTCATTGAACGAGGGCATCTGGAAGAGATTTTTCTGATAGAAATCTCGCTGTTGGGCCACGGCAGAGCCATAGCTACCGATCAAATACTCGCCATTGATCTCTGAAGTCGCATACTCAAGCGGGTGGTTGAGGCGGAAGTCTCGAATGAACGCTTCAGTTTCTGTGGGCGAATAGACTTTTCCTGGGTTAATCAATACAGGCACATCCCCCATGGCCTGTACGACATCGTATCGACTGGCAATGGGCGCCAGAGCGATACCCAAGTAACTCAACGTCAGTGCATCAGGCTTGGACTGATTGGCATCGACGACAGCGTGCCAGTCGGCATCGGTGTAATACACGAACGCGTTAGCGAGCCGCTTCTCCGCCTCTGCTTCAGTAATGTTGGCAGCCTTGGCCAACGCGCCGACCTGTTTCTTCACCAGGGCGACTTCGTCCGGGTGCATTTGCCGATTGAATTTCTCGACGCCGTAAGCCGCCCCGCCCGCAACTATCGACCCGGCGATACCATTACCAGACGCGGCGGCACCGCCTACGCCTGAGGCGATCAATGCAGCGACCGTTTTCTGTTCTGTGTCCGATAACCCACTGCTTTCCAGTGCACGCCCAATGGTCGGCAGCAACGCAGCCGACGCGCCTGCCCCCAAGGCACCACTTTGCACATTGCCACTGGACAACCCGATGGCTGCGCCGGCCAACGCGTGCAGCATCACACGCGCCGCGCCACCTTCAGCCCAGGCTGCTCGCGTGGCAGCGTCCGACGTGGGATCCGTCGCGCGGGACCGGGCGTAATCACCTATCTTGTTGAAAATATCGCTGGAGGCGGTGTTGGCTACAATCCCCACGGTTGTTCCAACCGGTGCTCCACCCAGCCCAGCCGCAATCAGCCCGGAAGCGATGTCCGCCATCAAGCGCTTGTCACCACCCACCTGCCAACGCTGGGCGTCGATGTACGCGGAGTTTGCCGCCTGTACTGATGCACCTGCATCGGGCGAACCCGCTTCTGTCTGGGCCTTTGCCCGTTCGGCCAGTGTCTTGGCTTCATCGGCCTTTGCCTTGCCAACCGCACTGATAACCCCACTGGCCAACTGCGCCGAGCTTTGAATCAGGTCGATACGTTCCCGCATGGCCTTTTCATCAGGCCGATCGAGTTTGTGATTGGCATTGGCGGTATCACGGTTCAAGCCCACCAGATCATTCGCGCCCTCGGGGTTGCGAACCACAATCGTGCCTTCGCTGACCGCACTGCGGGTGTGGCTGCGGTCTTCATCCTTGAGCGCCACCGGGATGCTGCCGCCCATCGAGGCGCCACCCGCACTGCTGGACGACACCGAAATGCCGGCCGATTGGCTTTTGATCTCACTGGTATTGTTGATGTCGCTGACGATAAGTCGATCAGTACTGAGCCGGTTCTTATCGGCTGACGCGTCACTGGCAATCACCGCGCCCTGCAGCGTCGTGGTCTTGCCCACATTGATGTCGTAGCCACCTACCCCGGCAAACAGGCCGCTCTGATCGGTGACGCCCTTGTAGTCGCTGTTCATCTTCGCGGCGGCAAGGTTTGCCGAGCCCGCGACGGTAGAGCCGTAGCAGAACGGCGGAATGCAGATACTTGCGCCGAAGCCGCCACTGCTTTGTTTACTGCGCGACGACTCGGTGTCTTGCAGCGAGATGACAGTAAGGTTGCCGCCAATGTCCGCCTTGATGCTGTCTGCGCGAACCTGGGCGCCTTTCAGAGTCGTATTGCCACCGCTCTGCAGCAGCAGGCTGCCGGTATCGAGGGTGCTGTTGACCTGGGTGACGGAATTACCGTTGCCATTGTTCTTGGCCCCCTGCGCGCCCAAGTCGAGGGTGAAGCCGTTTTGCTCGCCGATGTTGAAACTGGCACCCAACGCAGTCTTGTTGCTCGACCCTTCGTTCTTGCGGTCGATGGTGTCCTGAGCGCTCTGCATCAACACATTATTTTTCGCCAGCAGCAAGGTGCTGGCAGCTTTCAAGCTGCTGCCGGTGATCTGGATATCACCCTGCGTGTTTGCGGCCTCACCCGTGGCAATGACCGACAGCGCTTCCCCGGCGTTGAGCGTGCTTTGCTTGGCGGTGAGGCTGTTGAATTCGCTGCTGCTCTTGCTGCGGTTATTGGCCAGTTCAGTACCGATCTTGATCAGCGAACCGTTACTTGGCGTGCCACCTTGCTTGTTCTTGAAGCCGCCGCTCTGATCATTGGCGTCCGACGCCTGTCCAGCCAAGTTGTAGGTGGCGAGTGCGGCCTGGGCGATTTTCACAGCTTTGAGCCGTGGGTCATCGGCGTTCTTGGCAGCCTCGGTCGCATCACGAATACTGCGTGCAGTGTCGACCACTGCACCGCCAATCACCCGTCCAACCGCGAGGCTCCTGGCGCTGTCCTCGGACGTTTGCCGGGCGGTCTCCGCGCCCGCCTCGATGCTCACATTTGAGCCGGTGAGGGCCATGTTCCTGGTGCTCACCAGATCACTGGCAATCACCTTCAACTCACGGCCCGCCGTCAACGACACATTCCCCGCACTCGACCCAACAGTGCTGCCGGTCAAGGTCGTTTCATTGGCCGTGCCGTTGTGTTTCGAGCTGTTGATATACAGCTTCTGGTTGCCGGTGATGTCATCCAGGCCCAGCGAGTTGCCGGTCAATACGCCGGTGAGGTCGCGGTTCTTTTCCTTGTGCATGTCGATGCGGGAGAAGGTGTTCTGCGCCGCGTCGATGGTCAGGTCGCGGCCAGCCTGCACGGCAAGGTCGCCGGTGCTGACCAGCGCCGAACCCGTGACGGTCGCATCGCGCTTGGCCCCCACAGTGACGGTTTCACCCGAGACCATGCTGCCCATGGCCGTGGTGCGTTTTTCGTCAACGTTGTCCTGGACCTTGCTCGACTTGAGCCCACCCCAGCTGCTTTTGCTTTCCTTGCGCTCATGGCGTGCGCTGTCGGAATTGCTCACGGCGAGGATGCTCACGTCCTGCCCCGCGACCAATTGCGCGGCGCCTTTTTCGGCGGTGACGGCACTGCCTGCCAACAGCAGGTTCTCACCCGCTACCACCGTGCCGTGGGTGCCCGCGCTGACGAGGCTGCCAACGTTGTTCACCACGTCGGTTTCATCCAGGCGGATTTTCTTGCCCTGGGAGGTTTTCTTGGTCTTGCTGTAGAAGCTGTAGTCCTGGTCTTCAGCACTGCGCAGGCTGAGGTTCTTGCCGGACACCAGGTAGGCCTCGTTGCCGGCATTCACTTGGCTGGCCACCAGTTGCAGGTCCTGCCCGGCGCTGAGGTTGGCGTCGCCGCCGGCCTTGAGCACGCTGGACACTTGCTGCACGTGGTCCTCGATGCTCTTGACCTTTTTCGAGCTGGATGCCGAATGCCGCTCGTTGGCGACAGCGATGGCGTTAAGGTCGCGCGTGGCGATCAGGTTGAGATCGCGCTTGGCTTCGACTTGGCTGGCGCCCACGCTGATGTCGCGCCCGGCGACCACGTGCAGATCGCGGCCGGCATCGACCACCGAGCCTTGCTGGGCGATGGTGATGTAGTTCGAACGCTTGCCGATGTGGCCACTGTCGAGGGTTTGCGAGGCGGTGATATTGATGTCGCCCTTGGCTTGGGCAGCCGTGTCGGCGCCACTCTTGAGCACACCGCCGACGTTGTTGATGTTGCCGCCGGCTTGCAGCGCGAGGGTGTTGGCCGATTCGATACGCGCGGCGCTGTCGACGAAGTCACTGCGCTCGGTGCGGTAGTTGCTGGCGCTTTCGTGGGTGGTGACGGTGCGTTGGTTGAGCAACTCGGCACCGGCGGCGAGGTTGACGTCTCGCCCGACAAGCACACCACCGGCACGGTTGGTCAGGTTGTTGCCGCTGAGCAGGTCGAGACGACCGCCCGCCTCCATCAGCCCGCTGTTGGTCAGGTTGCCGCCAGCGTTGGCAAGCAGGCCGCTGGTGGCGCGCAGGGTGCCAACGTTGTTGAGATGGGTGCCGGCCATCAGGTTGAGGTCGCTGCCGGTAATCAATGCACCATTGGGCGCCAGGCGGTTGTTGGCCTGGGCCAGGTACAGCACAGGGACCAACACTTGCTGGCCGGCGACAGTGGCGTTTTCCAGCCATACGATGTCGTGGGTCAAGGCCGCGACCTGTTCGGCAGTCAGGCTTACGCCCACCGACAGGTTAAGCGCGGTTTTGCTGCCGATGGCGTTGTCCATCAGGTGCTTGAACAGGTCGGCGTCGCTGGTCTGGCCGTCGATGAAACGCTGGCCGGTGCGGGCGAGCACGGCTTGCTGGATCAGGCGTTGTTCGTAGAAGCCATCACCCAGGCGCTTCTGCGCGGTGTCGGGGTTGTAGCCGAGCTTGGACAGCATGTAGTCCGACCCCAGGAACTTGCCCATATCGGTCAGCGCCGGGTTGGTCTCGATCAGGTATTTGTGCGGGCTGCTTGCGAACTGGCTGGTGGGCAGGCCGTTGACGCCATTGCCGTCGTTGAGGTGGAACAGGCCGTTCTGCCCGGCGGGCAGGCCGAAGCCTGGCAAGCCCAGCGGGTTGACCTGTTGCTGGGCGACGTCTGGCGGCAATTGCGGGTTGAGGATGACCTGGGTGGAGTAGCCCGGTGCATGGGTATTGGCGCCGCTGCCGACGTAGGTGTAGCCACCGCGCACGACGTTGTTGTCGATACCGGCCTGGGCTTTCACATCCACCGCGCCACCCGCTTGAATGACGGCAGCGTAGCTCTGGTCTGGCGTCGACAATTGGGTGGTCTTGCGCAGGCCGGTCTGCTCGCTTTCCATCTTGCCGATGAACGCAGCCATGGCGGCTTCGACACCGCTCATGTCCTGGCTCGCCGCGTAACGCTTGGTGAACGCGGCCGCCTCGCGATACCAGCCCTCAGGACGGCGTTCACGCTCGGAAGTGAAGATGCGCTCGTACTGGGTGTCGTGGGTCGCGACGCCGACGTTGGTCAACTGGTTGACGATGGCGCTGAGGTTGCCGCCAGCGGCGATGCTACTGCTGCTGTTGAGCAGCGAGCCACCGGTGAGCAGCATGTTGCCACCCGAGGTGATGCTCGACCCCGCGGTGGCGTCGCTGACGATGAAGTGATCACGCTGGGTGATCAGGAACGGACGGTTCTGCTTGCCGCCGTCGCAGTCGCCGCCGGTGACGCGTTCGATACACGCGGTCGGTGTGATCGAAGCGCTGTAGATGCCGGATTCGGTGGTGAGCACGGTGCGGACGTTTTCGAGGGTGCTGGCGGCGAGGATCAGGTTGCGCTCGCTTTCGATCGTGCCCGAGCTGTTGATGATGCTGGTCGCCAGCCCGCCCTGGCCGTCTCGGTCGATGCGCAGGTTGCCCATGGTGTAGATATCGGCGGCGAGGTTTTTCAGGCGCTCGACACGCAGGCCCATATCGCCGGCGCTGAAGATCAGGCCGTGGTCATTGAGCACGTTGCCCACCGACAGGTCGAGGGTGCCCTGGCTGGCGACGGTACCGCTGACGGACCAGTCCCGGCCGTTGCCGACCAGGCTGCGGGTGCCGAGCAGCTTGCCGCTGGCGGTCTGGTGCAGGTTGTCGACATTGACGGTCAGGCGCCCGGCCTGGATCGCGGTGCTGTTGGTCCAGTTGTCTTTGTCGAGGGTCAGGTCGCCATGGGTCACCAGGCTGCCGCCGACGTCGTCGAGGCTGATACCACTGAGGTCGAGCACGCCCGTGCCCACATGCAGCACGCTGCCACCCCTGTTCTGGAAGGTGCCGGCAGCCAGGCTCAGTTCGGTGTTGGCGGTCTCCAGGCTGCCGCTATTGTTCAGCAGGCCGCCGATGGCGTAGCGGGTTTTGCCAGTGGCGCCCAACGCGCGCATCTGGCCGCTATTGGTCAGGCTGGCGGTGTCGATATCCAGGGTCGTGGCGCTTTCGATCAAGCCGCGGTTGACCAATGCCCCGCCCAGTTTGGCGTCAACCACCTGCCCGGCGATCTGGCCGGCGTTGTCGACATTCCCACCCCGCAGAGACACACGCTGGGCGGCGAATACGGCGCCGCTGCCGTTGTTGAACTGGCGGGCATCGATCAGCACGTCACCGGCCTTGGCCGCGAGCCGCCCGCCGTCGTTTTCCAGGGTGCCAACCTTCAGGTTCAGCCCAGCCTTCTCACTGTGGATAAGTCCATTGGCGCCGTTCTGCACCAGACCGTCCACGGTGAGGGCCAGGTCATCGTTGGCAGCCAAAGTGCCGCTCGCCTGGTTGTCGATGCTGTTGGCGAAAAGTGTCAGCAGGCCCTGGCTGGCGAGCTTGCCGCCCTGGTTATCGATGTGGCCGGCGCGCTGGATCAGCAGAGGGCCGGCACTTGCCAGCTTGCCGTTGCGGTTGATCAGGTCACCGAGCAGGTCGAGGGTGATCGCGCCGCCAGCGGTAAGGCTGCCGGCGCTGTTGTCGAAGGTTTGGCCGTGCAGTTCGAAGGCGCCCGTGCTGTCGATGGAGCCGCCTGCGCTGTTGTCCAGCAAACCACTGACATTGAGGGTCTGTGCGCCGTCGCTGGAGATCACGCCGTTGTGGCTGTTGTTGAGTTGAGCGCTGGTGACGGTCAGCGCATTGTCGCTGAGCAGGCGACCCTTGTTCTGGTTGTCGACACGGTCGGCGCTCACAGTCAGCGCCTGTGTCGCGCTCAAGGTGCCGCCCTGGTTGTCCAGGGTTTGCGCGGCGTTGGCGGTGAGCGTGCGGTTGGCGATAACCGTGCCGGTGTTGGTGATGTGCTGGGCGTCGAGCTTGACGTCCCCCTTGGGATTACGGGTGTTGTCGGCGTTGACCCCGGCTTCGATGATGCCGTTGTTGGTCAACTTGCCGTTGCTGGCCAGGGTGATGCTGTCACGAGCGGCGAGGGTCTTGCGGTTCTTCAGCTCGCCCTTGGTTTGCACCTTGAGCGTGGTGCCGGCATATACCGGCCCGCCCGCGTCGAGGCTCGCCGCTTTAATGTCCACCGCGCCACTGGACGCGGCCTGGGCCATGCTCAAGTGACCGTTGGCATCGAGCTGGATATCACCACCGCTGGCGGCGAGCGTGCCGTCGAGCTTCACGCCGACTCCCGCCTCGGTGCCCACCAACTTGATCGCGCCGGCATACATGCCGCCCAGGGCGCTGGAGTCGATCGCCAGTTCCGGCTTGGCGCTGCCGTCGTCAGCACGGGCGGTGGTCTTCAGGCTTTGTGCATCGACGTCGTTGCGCCCGGCGATCACGGCCAGTTGGCGGGCGTTGATCTTCGCGTTGATCTTGGCGGAGCGGGTGATGATTTCGAAGCGGTCCACGTTACTTGCGTTCAACCCCTGGCCGTCGATCGTCACGGCGCCGCCATCGACCTGGTAGTGGTCCAGGCGACCGACTTTGTCGATCACCGGTTTGCCGGTGGTCAGGGTGACGTTGGGGGTGTTGATGAAGCCGCAGCCGTTGCAACTGATGCCGTAGGGGTTGGCCACGATGACCTTCGCCGACTGGCCGGCCACCTCGGTATAACCGCGCAACTGGCTGGGGCTGCCACCTTTGACTTCGTTGAGGATCACACTGGCGGCGCCGCCCCTGAGGTTCGGGTTGCCGACGATGATCCCGCCCAGTTGCGTGCTTTGCACCGGCCCGCTGGCGTTGTTGAGGATCACGCCGTTGGGGCCGACGTTGTAGTCTTTGAACTGGTTGTGCGACAAGCCGCTGCCATTGGGCGTGGCGATATTCACCACCGGCACGCCATTGCCTGCCTGCCCGACCGTGGTGCCCGGGCCACTGACGACAATGCCGTCGGCATGGGCCAGCAGCGGCTGCCAGAACAGCGCATTGGCCAGGATCAGCGCAAGGCCACGCTGGGTCAGGCTTTTCAGGGCAGAAACAGGGCGAACGTCCATATTCAAGATCTCAGGGCAGCGGGCGTTGAATTACAGGTAGAAATCCATGCGGAAATAGATCGGCGCTTCGCGCTCGCTCATCACCGCAGGTCGTTCCAGGGAGTGGGCGAAGGTCACGCTGGCGCTGACGTTCCTGCCGCGGGCAAACAGCTCCAGGGAGTTGCTCGAGACCCGGCCATGGAGGTTGTCGTTGTAGCGGTCATTGCGGATCACACCCTGGTCGTAGCCGACGCTGGCGCCGTACTCCAGGAACGCCGGGCGCATCCAGTCCCACGTCACAGGGCGAGCCCAGCGAATATCGTTGCGCCAGTAGCCACCGCTGTCGCCGGTGAGTTGCTGGTCCTTGTAGCCGCGTACCGAAGCCGACCCGCCGAGGCTGATACGTTGCGGGCTGAACAGCACGTCTTCACTGCGCTGCCCGGTGGCCAGGCTGGAGAAACTGAACGACTCGCCCCACAGCGTGAACGGTTGCAGGTAGCTGAGCGTGGCGGTGTATTTGCGGTAGTTCGGCGTGGGCGTGAGGTTGCCCTCGCGATCGCGTTCCTGGTCGTTGCTCTGTGCGTCAAAGGCGCCGATGCCGTTCTGCATGCCGAGGTCGAGGTTGACGAAGGCACTGCCGATACGTCGCCCGTGGTTGATGCCGACCTGGAATTCGCTGAGGCGGTTGCTGCTGGGGGCCAGGCGCGCGTCGAGCAGGTAGTTGTTGGTACGCAGATGGGCAAGGCCGACGTTCACCGAGGTCTTGCTCACGTCGTCACGATGGATCACACGTTCGGCGCGCAGTTGGTGGTTCTGGCTGTCGCCGGACTGCTTGAACTTGAAGCCATCCACATCACCGAGGGTGCGGTAGTCGCTCTCGCTGTAGGTGTAACTGAAGTTCCACCAGCCCCACGGCACGTTGTAGTAGAGCATGCTGTTTTTCGAGGTTTTCTGGTGGTCACTCATGGCGTCGTGGCCGCCGCGCAGTATCAGTTGATCGGCAAGGCCCAGGGGGCTGTCCCACTCAAGGCCGGCCCCCCATTGCTGTTCGCCGGTGCTCTTCTGGCCGTCATTGTTACGCGACAGGCTGGCGCGCCACGGCTTTTGCGGGGTGTTCTTGACCACGACGTCGCTGCCGCCCACCTGGCTGCCGGGGGTCAGTTCCATGTGTGCCTGCTTGGAGGGCAAGCGGCTCAGTTGGTCGACCAGTTGTTCGACTTCACGCAAATTTAGCGGCTCGCCCACCTTGCCGGGGAAAGCCATCGCCAGTTCGCGATCGGTGACGGTGCTGCCTTGGGCGCCTTTCAAGCCTTCGAGCTTGCCTTCCACCACCAGCACCTGCAGGTGGCCGCTGGAAAGGTCTTGCTGCGGCAGGTAGGCACGGCTGGTGACACGGCCTTTGGCGATGTAGAAGTCAGTGATGACCTTGAGCAGTTCATTGAGCTGCGACACCCCCAGGCATTGGCCGACATAAGGCTTGAGCAGGCGCGCGCGGTCCGACGCCGACAGGCTGTCTGCCCCCTGCAGCTGGATGTCCTTGATCGCAAAGCAACGATTGTCGGCAGGGGTGTCCGGGGCCGGGGACTGGGTGCCTTTGCCCGGCAGGTCCTGGAGTTCCTCGAGGCGGCGGCGTTGCTCTTCGAGCAGGCGGTTCTGCCGATCGCGGATCAGGTCCTGATCCCCAGGCGTAGGGGCAGCCGTAGCACTGTTCAGGCTCATATAGGCGAGCAAGAAAGTGCACAGTAATAACCGAGTCCGTGGCAATAACAGAGACATGTTCGATCCGTCGACAATCAAGGGGGCGGCAAACTAACATCGAACTTCGACGCACTCAAAAAAATGAGCCCGTTTGAAGTTGGAACTAGTTACTCGCGCAACCTATTGATTAATAACAACTAAAAATTATACAAAGGGCCGCAGGCTTGTAGCTGGGAGTATTATTCCGACAAGCGGCAGCACAGTTGATCGCATTTCTTCGGGGAACTTATAGATGCTATTAGTTAGCCATCAAGTTCCTTCCGAGATAAGTTAGTACCGAAAAGATCAGAAAAGTTCTCGGCGTTTTTGTGAATTGGATCCCATTTGTCGGGATTAAGCGAAATCGTTCCCACCTTGCATGGGAACGATCCAATACCGTGCTTTCTTAACTAGCGTCCTTGTTCTGGTCCTTGCCAGGTACCAGCGTAAGCCCCGGTTTTTCGACATCGCGGGACACATGGGACTTCACTTCTGCGACGCCGCCGTCCTCGTCGTTATGGATCACCAGCACCCCAGGTCGACGCAACTGCTCGAGGTCCCCGTCCCCCAGGCTGAAACTCTCACTCAGGTTCTGGTCGCTCAAGGCCTTGGCCTCGGCGCGACGCTGGGCGAACTTGCGGCCTCGGCGTTGCTGGTAGCGCGCCCAGCTGATCAGGATCACAGCGTTGAACAGGGCGATCCACAGGTAGATCTGCAGGGTGTTGAGCGCGGCAAAAATCGGCGCCTCGATCCGGGGCCCACCGTGGGTTTCCAGCATCGAGTTAATCCCGCGCGCCAGCAGCCAGATCAACCCGGCCCAGGCCATCAGGGTCAACAGCACATCAATGATCCACATCACCGTACGTTGGCGAGTTCTGACCAGTTTCATGATCACGCCTCCTCTTCAGTAGGTTTGATGCCGCGATCCGGACTGACCCAGCGCGCACGCTTCTGATGCTGGTTGAACAGCACCTTGGGAAAACTGACCAGGGTGGTGAACAGGCTGACCAGCCAGAACACCATCGGGTACCACACGGTCCAGAACAGGGTTTTCCACAGGTCTTTCTCGTAGCGGCGGTCGATCATGATGCTCACCGCAAACTGCGCCAGGCACACCATCGCCAGGACCAGCCCGGTAAACGCTGGCGGCACCAGGGAGTCCACCGCGATGGCCTGTGGCAGTGGGATGAATTTGCCCACGCCCCAGAAGATCACCGACAACAGGAAGGTGAAGGCCCAACCGGTGGACAGGCAGTATTCGAACAACAGCGGCCACAAGTAGCGATGACGCCATTGCCAGATGCCACGGATATTCTTGAACAGCACTTCGGCACCGCCCTGGGCCCAACGCAGACGCTGTTTCCACAGGCCGCCGACGGTTTCGGGCATCAGGATCCAGCACAGGGCACGTGGCTCGTAGAAGATGCTCCAGTGATCAAGCTGCAGCTTCCAACTGACATCGATGTCCTCGGTGATCATGTCGGTGCTCCAGTAGTCGATACGGTCGAGCGCCTTTTTACGGAACGCGACCACCACACCCGACACTGTGAAGATGCGGCCGAACACCCGTTGCGTACGCTTGATCAAACCGATGATCGAAGAGAACTCACCCACCTGTACCCGGCCGATCAAGGTCGAACGTGTACGAATGCGCGGGTTGCCAGTCACGGCACCCAGGCGCGGGTTATCGAGCATCGGCGCAACCATGTAGGCCGCAGCGTTTTTATCCAGTAGCGCGTCGCCGTCGATGCACACCAGGTATTCACTGCGCGCGGCCACGGCGCCCATGCGCAGGGCCACGGCCTTGCCCTGGTTCTGCGCCAGGTGCAGTACGCGCAGGCGCGGGTTCTCCAGGGCCAGTGCGTCGAGTACGGCAGCGGTGTTGTCTTGGGAGCCGTCGTTCACCGCAATCACTTCAATATTCGGGTACAGCTGACCGAGCGCTGCCTGCATGGTATCGGCGACGTTATCCCCCTCGTTGTAGCAAGGGATGATGATCGAGATCAGCGGGTTGCCCGCCAGCGTGGGTGCCGGTGTGTCTTCTTCCCAAGGCCAGTGCCGCTCCCAGTGCAGCCAGAAATACAGGCCGCCTGCGATCCACAGCGCTGACATGAACAGCGGGTAGAAAAACACAAAGTCCATCAGGAACTGCCCGGTGACCAGGAAGATCAGGCCCAGGGGCACGCCCAATACCAATGCCAGCACAAATAAAGCCAGGATTCTGTCGAACATGGTCAAGGGTTCCATTGATTGGAAAGGGCCGGACGTACAGTCTTCAGGTCCGGGGAGTTTTCCAGGAAGTTGTCCGGGTAGTAGCCAAAACTCGTGACACCCTGGCGCTTGAGCACACCCATCCATTCAGCCATCTGCACAGCGTCGATATCCGGCGCAGCCTTGGTGCGCCAGTCTTTGGCTTGCAGTTCGAACACGGTGCGTTCCATCGCGCCGGGGCGCGCCTTGACCGTCGCCACCAGCTTCTCCAGCCAGGCATTGGAGGTCTTGTATTCCTGGCCTTCCATCAACGGCATGGCCATGGGCGCGGTCCAGTCGTAGGTCTGGAGGAAATCATCGAGATTCTGCGCGAACCAGGTCTCGCTGCCGGGATTGAGCATCGGTTCGGCAAAGATATTGCGCGCGGTCTGCACCTGCGGCCCACCAATGGCACGGACCTTGGCGGTCAGCTCGTTGGTGAAGTCGATCAGGTAGCGGCTCTTGAAACGTGTCCAGCGCTGCATCACTGCCGGGTCGGCACGCAGGGCCTCGATGCTGTTCGGCAGGCCGTTGGCGGCGTACGCCTTGAGCGCGCCAGGGCTGGCGTCCTCGAAGTCGTTGAACACCGCATCGTCGTGGTACAGCACACCGTCGATGGCGTTGTTGCGCGCCAGGTCCTCGTAGATCTCACCGATGATCTTGCGCACCTGCGGGTCAAACGGCGACAAGCGTTTGTACTGGTCCGGGTCAAGGCCGGTCTTGCCGGTTTCCGGGTCCCAGCGCGTCACGCGGGGCAGCTTGGGGTCGAGGGCAAAGCTGAGCACCGGCATCCAGGCATACACCGCGGCATGGGCACGGGTGTGCAGTTGCCAGGAGACACGGTTGAACAAGTCGGCGCGTACTGGCAGGTGGCGGTTGGGGAAGTACAGTTCATGCACCAGGCCGTCACCCTTGGGGTCGGCGAAGGCTTGCAGGAACACCGTGCCTGCCCCCATATCCACCACCCTTTGCACCAGCTGGTCGAGGTTGCGAGCCTGTTGGGCCGGGTCCGGGTCGTAGACGTTATCCAGGTCCACATGCAACACGCGCATAGGGGCCTTGGCTTGCGCCGCGACGATGCTGTTGGCGAAGTGCTCGCCGTCCGGGTCGGAAGCCACCAGGAAGCGCGGGCTGTTCATCAAGTCATTAGAGCTGTCGAGGCCATCTTCCAGGGTCAGGGCCATCTGGTAGCCCTGCTCGCCAACAATCGCCAACGAAGTGCCCTTGGCCGCACCGTAAGGCCAGACCCACACGCGTGGTTTCTTGCCGGTGACTGTTTGGATCTTGTTGGAGATCGCCACCACATCGGCACGCATCCGCGCGTCGAACTGTGCCTGGCTTTCATAGCGCCCCGTGGCCGGGTCAAAGCGCAGCGAGGTCGCCGCCGGCTCCAGGTTGCCCTGCGGGTTGGCCAGAATGCCGGTGTGACTGGCATCGGTGTGCGCCGCGATTTCCACCAGGCCCGACTGGGACACTTCGCGGATCTGCTGCCAGGTGAGGAACTCGCCACGTGGCCGTGGCTGCCCGGCGAAGTCCACGGGTTTGTTCAGCGGCGTGTCGATCCAGTAGCCCACGGGCGCCAGCAACGCCGGCCAGTGGTAGGCGCGCAGGATCGGCATCACCCGCGTGTAGAAGCTCGAATAGCCGTCATCGAAGCTGAGCATGATGGCTTTGGGCGGCAATGCCGGGCCACCGTTGCGGGCCGCCAGGATCTGGTCGACGCTGACCGCCTGGTAGCCATTCTCGCGCAGCCAGGCCAACTGCTCGATCAGACGCTCGGTGCGCACCGCCACCACCGCCTGATCGGGATCGCGGTCTTCGATATCGTGGTAGGCAATGCCCAGGAAATGGTTTTTCGGCCACGGCGCTTCGTTGGCCGGTGTCGGCCGCTCGGCGGGTGGAGTGAAAGGCGCGGGTTGCTGGGCGCAGGCACTGGCCAGCATTACGCCCAGGATCAACAGGCAACGGCTGAGGACGGTCATGGTCAGGCTCTTCTAGAAACGGTAAGTGAGGTCGACGAGCAAACGCAGATCGCGTTCACGATCACCGTCGTAAGGTCGGCTGATCAGGCTCAGGTTGGCGCCGGCGTCCAGTACATCGTTCCAGCGAAAACGTTGGCCGTAGCCGACCAGACCGATGCCACCGGTGGAATAATCCCGCTGGCTATACGTACCCGCACCGACCTGGAACTGCTGACTCCACTGGGTCTCGTAGCGGCGATAGAGCACATGGTTGATGTTGAGGACCGGCAACACGGTGAAGTCCGACTTCGGGTTGAAGTAGACCGTGTCTTCCTTGCTGTTGCGGCTGGCGCCGACTTCCAGGCCCAGGTCCACTTGCACTTTGGATGAGCTGTAAAGGCCTTCACGGCCGCTGAGCAAGGCCTCGAAGCGGTCGTTGCCATCACTGAAATGGGACGGGCTGAGGGTCAGCTTCCACTCGCGGCTTTCGTTGGCACGCCAGCGGATGAAACCGCTGCCGCCATTGGCCGTGACCCCGTCGTTCAACGCTCGCAGCGGCGTGGTGGACAGGAGGTAGCCAAGGCTGCCGCCGTATTGCCAGTTGTCATTGATGTCACGGGCAATCGACACGGCGGCGCCTTGTTTTGAGCCATCGCCGTAGGAGTGGTTGGAGACCTCGGCTTCAATGGTCATGTCGCGGGTGCGCCGCTCTACGCCGACAACCTGCCAACGGTGCTGGCCGGTCCCCTCTTCGAAATCGGCGCGGGCATAGCCGGCACCGGCGAACAGGCGCCAGTCTTCGTCGATGGGTGGCGTGTAGAGGCGGCTTTCAATCCCCCAGTCACGGCTCCCGGAGACGGCACCCGCATCGCCGTTGTTACCACCGCCGAAGCTTTTACCGGTGTAGGCCTCGACCCGCAGCTCGGCCATGTCATGCACATCGCGCAGGCGGCTGAGGCGCTGCACCTGGCGGTTGTCCGGGTTGCGTGCCACCACGTCATCGGTGAGCACGTCGAGCTGGCGCCACTCCTGCAGGTCCATGGCGGTGTAGGCCTGGCTCACTTCCAGGCCAATATCACGCGGAGCCTGGGCTTCGGTTTCCTTGAGGATGCCTTCGGCGCGCCGGGGCAAATCGCGGGCGCGGTACATGTCGGCCTGGGCCAGGCGCAGGCCGACATTGCCAGGGGCTTTGGCCACCAACGCTTCCAGGCCGGCTTCGCTGCCCGGCAGGTCGCCGCCGAAGACGCCAGCCTGGGCTGACAGTTGTTGCGCGTCCATCCACGCGTCGCTGGGGTTGCCGACCGGCAAGCCCTTGAGCTCCACCCGTGGGTTTTGGCTTTTGGCCAGGTTGTTCGCGACCTCGCGAGCGTCGTCGGCTTTGTCGCTTTCCTGCAAGGCGTAGAACAACGCGGTGGTGTCTTCGACGCGATCATCGGGCTCGGCATCGGGGGCGCTCAGCGCCTGGCGGTACAACGGTTCGGCTTTTTCCGGTTGGCGTTGGTCGAGGTAGGACGCCGCCACCCAACGCACGGCATAGGTGGGCAATTGCACACCTTCGGCCTTGAGGGTTTCGTACTCGCGGATCACGTCAGCGGTACGCGCCCGTGCCTTGAGCGCGCCCAGGCGATCGATGCGCCAGATCAGCACATCGTCACGGGCCGTGGCGTCCGGGGTCCAACGCGCGAGGAGCTGGTCGTAGCCCTGCAAGGCCCGATCCGCGATGACATAGCGTTCTTTCTCGCTACGCGTGGCGAACTCGG
Organism: Pseudomonas sp. MYb13; assembly: GCF_002980075.1. NCBI lineage: Bacteria > Pseudomonadati > Pseudomonadota > Gammaproteobacteria > Pseudomonadales > Pseudomonadaceae > Pseudomonas > Pseudomonas sp. MYb13. The sequence goes on from NZ_PCQI01000017.1 coordinate 68,608, forward strand.
CCATGCGCACGCGCTCGGCCGCCAGGTCACCTTCCAGGCGACGCTGGGTCACAGGGTCCACCAGCCCCGGACGCTGGGCCGACAGGCGCAACGCAGGCTCCGGCAAACGCGCCTTTTGCAAGGCGACGATGTATTCGCGGGCCACTTCCGGTTTATTGCCGGCGCGGATAAACGCCTGGTCGAACTCATGCAGCGCGTCGAACTGCAAGCCGGCGCGAGTCAGTGCGTAGCCGAGGGCCATGCGCCGGTTGGGGTCGTCGGGTTTGGCGGCCACCAGGGCGCGGGCGCGTTGCACCGCTTCGCTGGTTTTACCGCCATCGGCCTGGGTGAGGGCAAGGCCCAGTTGCAGGTCGACATTGTTCGGCTCACGCAGCAGCGCCTTGCGATAGACCGCCTCGGCCTGCGCCCACTGCTTCTGGTTGCGATAGGTACGTGCGACCGTGGCCAGCGCCTGGGCGGTCAAGTTGCGATTCTGACCCTGGGCCTCGTACACCTTCAGCACTTCGGCATCCTGGCCGGCCCAACCGGCAATTACCAGGTGGTCGCTGATCTGGCCTGGCGTCTGACGCTCGGCAGGCAGTTGGCGCAATTGAGTCAGGGCGGGTGTGAAGTTGCCGTTGCGCGCCTGGATGATCAGGGCGTCATAGGCCGCGTCGGCCATGGCAAAGGTGGGCATCAGCAACTGGCTGCACAAGGTTACCCCGATGAGCAGCCGCAACCGGCCTGAGGCACTGAGTGGGAGGGTTCGCAGCATATCGTGAGCTTCCTTACACACGGAAAGCTGTAACGATAGGTGGTCCTGAGCGATTTGCATCAGGGCGTCGGCGTCTCGTGACCCGACCTAGCTTTCCTGTAGGAACTATCCCCGACGCCTGTATGAAAAAGGACAATTCAGAACAATTGTTCAGAATTGCGCGCAAATCTGAAAAGCGAATGGGGGAACGGGGTTGCAAGCGATAAGGGGGTACACGCCGACGCACGCGCCGACCGTTTGACCCTTACCGCGGGCAACCCCGCTCCCCCATTATTTATTTCTGGGCGATGGCGAATTCTTTACTGCGCGCCGCCGACCGCACCGACTTTGGACATCACGAAGCCAATGAACTGCTCGACGGTCATCTTCTGGCCGTTGAAGGTCACTTCATTGTTGGCGTAATGCAGCTTGGAGACCACGTCACTGCCGACCAGGGTCGCCAGTTGCGTGCCAACGGCCATGCCACTGACCATTTCGCTGGCCATCTGGGATTGCTGCTCGATGGCCTTAGGGTCGGTCACACCGCCAACCTGCGCTTGCAGGGCGGCAACGTCGGCGATCATCGGCTTGGACAGGGTCAGGTTGGCGTCCAGCAACGAAACCATCTGCTTGCCGAGTTCAACCGGTGGCAGTTCCATGGAAGTCGGCTTGGCCAAGTCCAGCACCAGGTTGAATTTGCTTTCACCGTGGGTGGTTTTCAGGGACAGGTTTTCCAGCGCCAGGTGCGGCTTGGCAGCCAGCAATTGGTTGACGTTGGCTTCAGCAAGGGCTTGCTCGGCTTCGGTCAGTTGCAGCTCAGGCACCGGTTGGCCCGCTGCGGCAGCGGCTTGTACCGGCTGCATCTTGTCCTGATACAGCTTGGTCAGCACCAGGCCCGACGGCACATCGATGTTCTTCAAGCTCAGGGCCATGGCGGCGGAGCCGACAGGTTTGCCCTGGTAGCCGATCTCGTCGATCTTGTAATCGACGCGACCGTCCATGTTGTTGTCTTTGATCTCGCTGGAGTCTTTCTGCTCGAAGCCCTTGAACGTCAGCACGGCCTTCTGTGGGCCGAAGGTGAGCTTGGTGTCGCTCAACTCTACGGTGTTCTGCCCGGTATAGAAGCCGAAGGTGGATTTCTCCAGGTTGCTGGCGACGGTCAGGCCAGCGAATTCAGCATCGAACGGCGTACCATTGGCGTCGACCATCGCCAGTTTGAGGCTGTTCATGTAGCCATCAACCTTGACCTTCTTGCCCTCGGCAGTGCTGTCGAAATCCAGGTTCAGGCCGGAGAAGCTCGCAGAGGAGGTGTCGTCCTTGAACTCCAGGGGCAGCAGCTCGAGATTGCCGCTCACCGAACGGCTGTAGCCGATATTGGCCACGCCTTTGAGCGGCGACACGTCTTTGGCGGCGGCGAACCATTTTTCGGTGGTGGCGTTCTTTTCCAGCGCGTAATGACTGGTGGCCATGACCGGCAGCCATTTCAGCGACACCAGGCGCGAGAACGGCAGTGGGCCGTGCTCGATATGGTCGACAATCAGCAGCTCTGGGTTCGGGTTCTGCTCGCCGAAGAACGAGCCTTGGCCCTTGAGGCGGTAGTGCGCAGTGCTGCTGAACAGGCCACGGTCCAGGGACACCAACTCCAGGGCGACGGTGCCGTCGACGCCGGCCATGGAACGTTGCAGTTCCTTGTTGGCGTCCTGCACGGCCGTTTGCAGCACCGGCTCCAGCTGCTTGCCGGTGTACCAGGCACCGCCTGCACTGACGACGCCCACGGCGACAACAAAACCCAAAAGAACGACTGCTGGCTTATTCATGAAGTGACCTGATCAAATCCTGTGAGAAGTGGGCTGTCTTCCTTGAACCCCAAGGGGGATTGGCTCAAGCCCGCCGAAAACGGGGGAAGATTAGCACTGGCGGCCGAGAACGGCCCAGCTTTTCAGAGGGATCAGTTCAGTACTAGTTCAGGAGTACTCCAACTCAATTTCATCCAATTGGTGGTCGAAACTCTTCAGGCGCGCCGTCCAGGTGTACACCAGCACCTCAAACTCGCGGTGTATCACGGCATTGCCGGGGGTGTCGGCCTTGGGGTCGCAGAAGTCCAACTGGTAGCGTTCGCGGGCCATTTGGGTCGCCACATCGGACAGTTCCCGCGCGTTATTGAGCCAATGCCTACCGTCGGCCACTTGCCGGTCGAGGGCCACGCACTGTTTTTTCAGGACTTCGAGGCTTTTTTCCAGGGGTGTGCCAGTGAGGTCGCCCATGACTTCCTGGAAGGTCCGCCCCGGCTGCCAATAGCTGCCCCAGAAATAGCGGTCGAACACGGTCTCGACCCGGCGCAGCGCAACCTTGGTGTCCCAGATCGCCACGCGGGTCTTGCCTTGTTCGAGGAGCTTTTTCTTCACCCGTTGATTTTGGTAAGAGGCCCAGGCCACGACGCCGATGGACAGGGTGCCGATCACCAGGCAGGCGCTGTCGAGAAACACCATGGCCTTGTCGAGTTGATGAGCCAGCATGACGCCGTAGAAGTAGGTAGCCGACAACAATACCAGTGCGAAACACACGCACCAGAAAGCGGGAGCATAAGGGTTTTTCATTATTGGAATCCCCATGAGCAAACGCGAGCAGTGACAGGCAGAGCGTCACGGCGCTCCACCTGTCAAAGCATAGTCATTCGCTCAGGGTTTGCTGGGCTGAGACGCTTGCGTTCGTCCGCTTTCCCAACCACCGCCCAGGGCCAGGAACAGATCGATCTGGCTCATGGCAACCTGGGTGTTGGCCGCGGCCAGTTGCGCGCGCACATCGGTGTACGTGCGGGTGGCCTGCAGGTCGGCCAGGAATGACGCGCGACCCGCCTGGAAGAAGCGATGGGTCTGGTCTGCGGCCTCCCTGGCGGACTCGCCGGCTTCGGCCAGGGCGTCGCGGCGTTGCAACTGCGCGGTGTATTGCGCAAGGCCGGTCTGGGTTTCACGGATGGCGTTGAGCACCACGCCGTCGAAATGCGCCAAGGCGCCCTGGGTTGCGGCTTCGGCTTCATGGATACGGGCGCGTGCGCCGTTGGTCGGCACCGACCAACTGATCAGCGGGCCAAAACCCCAGCGGTTGGTCGCCGGTGTGCCCAGGTCATCGAGAATCCCGACAGTGCCCACTGTGGCGCCGATGCTGATGTCTGGGTACAGCGCGCCAGTGGCCACACCGATTCGCGCGGTGGCGGCCGCCAGTTGGCGTTCAGCCTGGCGTACATCCGGGCGGCGCTTGAGCAAGGTCGCGCCATCACCGACCGGCAGCAACTGGGCGATGTGCGGCAGCTCGGCGCACGTGCCGGTGCCCGCTGGCAGTTGATCCAGCGGCTTGGCCAGCAACATCGACAGGCGGTACAGACCGGCCTGGCGTGCCGCTTCGTAGCGCGGCATGTCGGCGCGCAAGGATTTGTACTGGGTCTGCGAACGGGTCACCTGGGTTTCATCACCACGCCCGGCGTCGCGCAGGCGCTGGGTCAGCTTGGTGCTCTGGGCCTGCAGGTCGAGGGACTCGTTGGCGATCGCCAGCTCTTCGTTGGCCGCACACACCTGGGTGTAGGAACGCACCACATCCGCGACCAACGTGATGCGGGCGATGTCGGCGGCGGCCTGGGCCGCATCGGCGCTGGCCTGGGCGCTTTCGATGCCGCGCTGCAGGGTACCGAACAAGTCGAACTGATAGGACGTGCTGATACTGGCACTGCCGATGTTGGCCACCGGGACTTTTTCAGTCAGCAGAAAGGCTTCGCCCGACTCCTGAAGGCGCTGGGCCTCAGCCTTGGCACCGGCGCTCCAACCGCCTGCAGATTCAGCTTCCTGGGTCTGGAACCGAGCGCGTTGCAGGTTGGCCGCGGCCACACGCAAGTCGGTGTTGGAAGCCATGGCCTGGCGCACCAGCTCATCCAGGCGCGGGTCTTTGTAGAGTTTCCACCAGTCCGCCGGCACCGGCGCCGACACAACGTTGTGACCGTCGCCCGCGAGTTGCCCTTGCAGGTCCCCACGGTTGACGGCCGACGTCTCCGGCAGCTTGTAATCCGGCCCCACCACTTGGCAGGCCGACAGCAACAACCCCAACGCAGCGGTTGCCATCAGTTGCTTCATGGTTTGTCTCCGTCTTTGACTGCGTCGCCAATGATCGACACCGTCGCCGTGCGCCCGGCGATCATGCGGAAGTCCGCCGGTACATCATCAAAGGCGATACGCACCGGAATCCGCTGGGCCAGGCGCACCCAGCTGAACGCCGGGTTGACGTTGGGCAACAGGTTGGAGCCGCTGCTGCGGTCGCGGTCCTCGATACCGGCGACGATGCTCTGCACATGGCCACGCAGGCGGGCGTTATCACCAATCACACGGATGTCCACGCTCATGCCGACGTGAATGCCGTCGAGCTTGGTCTCTTCGAAGTAGCCATCGATATGGAAGGAATTGCTGTCCACCACCGACAGCACCGGCCGCCCGGCGGTGACGAACTCCTGGGTGCGCGGCGCACGGTCGTTGACGTAACCGTCCACGGGGCTGCGGATCACCGAGCGATCGAGGTTGAGCTGGGCGGAATCCACTGTTACCTGGGCCTCGGCGAGGGCCGACTGGGCGCGGGCGACGCGGGACTGGCTTTCTTCCAGCTGCTCGCTGGGCACCAGGTTGCCGAGGCCACGGTTACGCTTGTACTCGCGTTGGGCCTGGGCCAGGGTTTCCTGGCGATCGGCCACGGCGGCCTGGGCTTGGCGCAGGGCCAGCTTGAAACGGTCCTGGTCGACAGCGAACAGCACCTGGCCCTTGGTCACCAACTGGTTGTCGCGCACGTCAACGCGCTGGATCAGCCCGGACACATCCGGGGCGATCTGCACGATGTCGGCACGGATGTGGCCGTCTCGGGTCCAGGGGGCAAACATGTAGTACATGACCATGCGCCATACCACGACGACCGCAAACGTCACGATCAACAGCGTCAGGACTACACGGCCGATGGTCAAAAAAGGTTTTTTCATGTCATCAGGTATCGACTGAGTGAGTCCACCGCGCCCAGCAACAGCGCGTAGAGCCCCACATTGAACAATGCCCGGTGCCAGACCAGGCGATAGAAGTGGACGCGGGTCAACAGCCCGTGCACCACCAGGAACAACACATACGTAATGCCCATCAGCACCAGCAGCGTGGGCAGGAATACGCCGCTGATATCCAGGTCACCGATCATAAAGGCGCTCCATCAGGTAGCGGCGCTTGCATCTCGGTGCCGCCAATAAATTCCACGCCCGGCAGCAGCGACAGGCGCAGCCCGGCCAGCGCGTGCAGCAGGTGCAGGCGCGTATCGTCTTCGTCTTGCAGGCCTTGGCCGTTGAGGGCGCGGCGCGTGCGGTCCAGGGTCATCAGCAGACCGCTGGGCGCGGGCAGGCGTTCACCGGCCTTGAGACAGGCCTTGAAATAACCGCCCACACCTTCCACCACCTGGTTGAGCAGCACCCGCGGCACACCGAGGATGCGCGGCGAATAGGCCAGCAAGTCGAGCAGGTTCAGCGCCACGCGCAAATCGCGCAGCGCGGTGCCAGTGTCCTGGTTGATCAGGGCCAGGCGCGGCAGGTGCTGCATCAAACGGTCGAGCATTTGCACGGCCATGTGCCGATGTTCGGCCAGGGTCGCCGGCTCGGTGAGGGTGACGATGTCGCGCCAGCTGAACCGAGTCAGGCGCTTGGCTGCGAGTTCAGCGCCGAAGGGCCGCGCAATCAGTGTCCACACAAAGGCAAACAACAAGCCCACCGGCCCCGCCAGATTGACGTTGGCGAAGTTGAGGAAGTCTGCGTCATAGGCGCCCTGGATGCTGATGAACGACGAGGTGTTCACCAGCGTCAGCAGCATGCCCAGGTAGAAGCGCGGCTGCACAGTGAGTGTGCCGATGCAGATAAACGGCACCGCGAACGCCAGTACCAGCATCGGGAAGTCGTGCAGGTTGGGCAGCACCAGGAACAGATAGAGGCTGGCAAACAGCACCGACATGGCGGTCCAGAAAAAGAACCGGTAGATCTGCGGCGCCGGGTCGTCCATCGAGGCGAAAAAGCTGCAGGCGACGGCGGCGAGGATCACCGCGCTGCCACCGTCGGTCCAACCGAGCAGGATCCACAGCACCGAGGCGACGATGATTGCGGTCACGGTGGAAAACGCCGAGTAGAACATCAAGCCACGGTCAAGGAACGGCGTGAGCCGCCCCAGGCGCCAGTGACGGTACACCGCGCGCCAGGAGTCCTGGCTTTCACACTGGATGGCGGCTTGCAGGCTGCGGCAGTCTTGCCACAGGTCGATCCATTCACCCAGGCGATACAGGGCATTGGAAAACAGCAGCGTGTGACGGTCGTCCAGCGCTTCGCCCTGGGGTTGAGCGGCGTCGACCTGGTCGCGCAGCACGCGCCAGCGTTCAAGGGGCGCCGTCTCGGTGGTGCTTTCCAGCCAGGCGTTGGCCGCTTCCAGCAATGGCGTGAGCTGACCGACAAACTCCGGGGCGCGGTGTTCGATGGCGTACACCGCGTCGTCCAGGGCATCGATCACCGGCAGCAAGTGGATCATGCGGCCGCGCAGTTCCTTGGTGTTGCGCACCGTCTGCGGCCGCGCGCCTTCGTGGGGCAACTGGCCGATCATCAGTTCGAGGGTGTTGAACGTGGCAACCATACCGCCGCGCAGCGTGCTGATTTCCTCAGGCGCCACCTGGCGCGTGAGGAAGCGCTGGCTATAGACCTGGGCGTCGGCAAACCATTTGGCGACCGAGCCATCGAACACCGGCATCAGCCGGCGCGGCCAGAACATCGCGCCCACCACGGCGGCCACGGCGATGCCGAGGAAGATCTCTTCGGTGCGCGCCTCAGCCACGTCCCACACCGCCAACGGGTTATCCACCACCGGCAGGGCGATCAGCGGCAAGGTGTAGCCGGCGAGCATCAGGGCATAGTTGTTGGCGGTGCGCAGGTGCATGGAGAGAAACAGCAAGGTGCCCGTCCACAAGGCAATCACCACCACCAGCAGGTAGGGCGACTGCACGAACATCGGCACAAAAATCACCGCCGCCGCCGCCCCCATGAAGGTGCCGATGGCGCGGTACAGCGCTTTGGAACTGGTAGGGCCGACAAATGGGCTGGAGACGATATACACCGTGGCCATCGCCCAGTACGGACGCGGCATTTGCATGAGCATGGCGATGTACAAGGCAATCATCGAGGCCGCAAAGGTACGGACCCCATAGAACCAATCACGGGCGGGCGGGAAACCGGTAAAAAATCCGTTCAAAGCGACGCCGCCTCAAACGCGCGCAGCACACGCAGCGCGGCTTCCAGATCGCTGGAGGCGATATCCGCCAGCACGTCCTTGCGCAGGCGCACCAGTTGCACCTCCACCGCCTGCACCAGCTCGCGACCACGCTCAGTAAGGCTCAGGGCCTTGGCGCGACGGTCGTGGACATCCTCGGTACGGCACACATAGCCATCGGTACACAGCCGGTCGAGCAGGCGCACCAGGGACGGGCTTTCCATCCCCGACGCCTGGGCGACTTTGACCTGGTGCACACCGTCACCCAGGCGGCCGATCATCAACAACGGCACGGCGCAGGCTTCGGAGATGCCATAGCTCACCAGCGTGGTCTGGCAGATTTTGCGCCAGTTGCGGGCGCCCACCACCATGCTGCTGCTGAGGTTCATCTGGAGTTGTTCGAGGGACTGAGGCACGGGATCGTTCGCATACAGTTAGTTTGCTAACTATCAATATGATCGATGGGTCCAAACGCGTCAAGTTTTGAAACAATTTAGCGGATGGGTGGTGGCCGGCAGGGCAAGTAACGCGGGTTTGGGCACGGGTGGAGAATTTTCCACCACTGCGAAACATTGTGGGCGCTGGCCCCTCAAGGCGGTGCTGGGCTTCGTCCATCAAGCCCAGGCCGTCGCGCGCAGAGGCAAGGCCGTGCGTCGAGCCTTTTCACTGCCCTCGCCCACCCCGCAACATCAGGTTCAACTCATCCACCACCTCGGCCCAATCCGCATCCTCCAGGATCTCCTCGCGCAAAAACGCCTTCTGGCTATCGGTCCAGAAAAACGCCTCCGCCAGCTTCAACTCCGGCTTGAGCGGCGAGTGAACCGCCACAAACTGCTCGATACTCACCGGGTCGTCCGGCAGACCCAACTGCTTGAACAGTGACGGCAAGCTGTGCACAGGCGATTCCATGGTGGGCTCCTGGTAGAAAAGCATTCACCCAGTCTAGCGGCAGCCCTCGGGTTGCGCTGACGGTACGTTGCACAACACAAACAACCGCGCCCGCGCACCGCCACCATCCTGGCGGCTGAGTTCGCGCCAGCCATCGGGCAGCGGGGCGAAATCGTCCGGTGCCTCGTTGCTGCTGATCAGCCACACGCGACGGGTATTGGCAGGCAGCGCCGACAGATGGTCAAGGTAGATGCGCCCGCCGTCCTGGTCCACCAGGGTGCCGAAGCCATAGGCATTCGGCCGCGTTGGCGTGCCGTCGGGTTTGGGCGGGGTATAGAGCTGCAGTTGGGCGTCGGTCTGGTCGTAATACACGTAGCTGAGGTACCACATCATGTCGCTGAGGACGATGCGGTCGTCTTCCTGGTAGTTGCGGTTGACGAACTCCACCGGCACGTTGAACTGGTCGTGCTCGTCGACGGTGAAATTGTTCTTCAACCCTGCCAGTTCAACGCCGACAAACAGCACGAACAACGCCGCTCCCAGCAGTGAAAACCGTGACGGCAGGCGATCGATGGCCATCGCCATCACGACCGGCAAGCCCAGGGCGTAAACCGTCAGGTAACGCTCGATAAATACCGGGGAGATAAACGACACACCGTAGACCAACAGCAGCGGCAACAGGAAAAACAGCGCCAGCAGGCTGGCCGGTCGATGGCGCTCACGGTCACGCCAGGCGGTGATGACCACGACAGCCACCAACAGCAGCGGAAACAGCCAGAACAGCGGTGCCCAGAAGCCGACGCCTTCATCCTGGAGCACGAATTGCCAGATCATCGAGGGCAGGGAAAACAGGCTGACGGGCTCTTCCCAGCCAATGTCGCCCCCCACCTTGAGTTGCTCGACGTGTTGCACCAGGTCCAGCAGGTTCGGCAGCCACGGCAGGTACACCAGCACAATCGCCGCGTTGGCCACCCACCAGGCCGGCCGCGTGATCAGGCGCTGGCCTCGCGGCGCTGTGCCACACAGCACACCCAGATAGGCCCAATGCACCAGCACGCACAGCGCGGTGAAATAATGGGTGTAGAACCCGGCACTCATCAACACGACATACGCCGCCAGATAACGCGTACGCTCGGGTTGACGCACCCAGTACACCAAGGCCAGCGTGGCGCCCAGCAACCACACGCCCAGCAGGGAGTACATGCGCACTTCCTGGCTGTAGCGCACCGCCGTCGGCAACAGTGCCAGCAGGATCCCCGCCAGTACCGCAGCCCGCCGGGTAGACAGTTGCCGGGTCAGCCAGATGCCCAGGCCCACGGCGACCACACCGGGAATGGCGCTCATGCCGCGAATCGACCAGATGCTGTCGCCAAACAGTTCGATCCAGCCGCGCAGCAGGAAAAAGTACAGCGGCGGGTGCACATCGTGCGCGGCGTGAAACCACAGGTCGCCCAAGGCGTATTCGCTGAGCAGCAGGCTAGAGCCTTCGTCACCCCAGATCGCCGCCGCCGTCAGGTGGTAAAAGCGCAGGGCCAACGCCAGCGCCAGGATCGGTACCCACCACAATCGGGTGATCCAGCCCGCCCCCTCCCAAGTGAAGCGATTGAGTGCGGGCAAGGTCCCGACCTTTTCGTTTTGCTCTACTACAGACCGACCCACCTCAATTCCCCTGATCGCCCAAACGCAAACACCGCCACTCTAGGACAAAAGCCCCAGATCCGCTGCTGGAATCGGACAAATCAGCAATTTGTGCAGGGCTTCTCCGAAGCAACAGTAGGAACACGCTATTATTGCCCCCCTCCAAGGACTCAGGATCAAGGACACGTCATGCGCATCGGTTTTCTGTCACCCCTGGCACTGGCATTGCTCGCGGGTATTTCCCAACCGGCCCAGGCCAGTTCCGACGACTCGTGCTACCCCGACTGGCGGGTCTCGCGTGACAGCCTCGACTCGTGCAGCAACCAGCCCTTCCTCAGCCCCGGTAACGACAGTCGCGTCAACTTGCGCCTTCTGCTGGCTGACAAAAAGGCCGCGGCGCTGACGCCCAACGCCCTGAGCGAAGACGACCTGTCCCAGGGGTTTGGCCCGGTGCCCTTCCCGGTCTACCGCCTCGCGCCCATTTCCAGCAAAAACGACGAACCCGACAACGCGCCGGACGACTCACGCACCGCCGAACTCGACGCGCTGCTTCAACCCCTGGGCATCAAGCGCGAGGAATTTAAGACCGCAGGCGAAGCGTTCCTCAATGGCGAAGGCAGCCGCTGCCGCAGCAATGATGATGACAGCGCCACCGCGTTTATCAGCCAGGTGATCAAGGCCGACATGCCGGCGACAGAGCGCGAGTTGCTGGTGAAGGCGCGCTTGCAGTTACTCACTGCCTGCTCGTGGGAAGGCCAGGTGGTAGACGCCCAGCAGATCCAGTCCACCGACGGCCAACTGCTGCGCACTTACCTGCAAGCCGCCGCCGACTTCTACAGCGGTCGCTTCGGTGACGCCGAGCGTGGGTTTGCCGCCGCCAGCAGCAGCAAAGTGCCATGGCTGACAGAGACCGCGCTGTACATGACCGCACGCACTTCATTGAACCAGGCCCAGGCCGAAGCCTTCGACGAATATGGCATGCCGCGCCTCGAGCATGTGGATAAGTCCGCCCTGTCCGATGCCGAGGGAGGTTTCCTCACCTACCTGAAAACTTATCCACAGGGCGATTACGTGGCCTCCGCCCGCGGCCTGTTGCGTCGCGTTTACTGGCTGGCGGGGGACAACGTCAAACTCGCCGAGGCCTATGCTTGGGCGATGACCCAGGCAACGGATACGCAGCGCAATGTGTCCGTGGATGAACTGGTGGAGGAAGCTGACCTCAAGCTGTTGATGGTCAATAGCGAGACCGTCACCACCCCCATGATCCAGTTTGTCAGTGACCTGATGGTGATGCGCGGGGGCGACCAACCCGCCCTCTCCCGCGCCGACCTGGAAAAGCAAAAAACCGCATTCGCCGGTGAGCCGCAGCTGTACGACTACTTGCTGGCGGTGAGTGCGCTGTACACCGAACATCAACCGGACGCCGCCTTGAAGCAATTGCCGCAGAGCGTGCCGTCGAGCCTGGATTACTTCGCCTTCAGCCAGCAGACCCTGCGCGCCCTGGCCCTGGAAGCGAAGCAAGACTGGAAAGGCGCCGAGGCGCTCTGGCTGCAATTGCTGCCGCTGGCGAAACTGCCACTGCAACGCGACCAGCTGGAATTGGCCCTGGCCATGAACTACGAGCGCAGCGGCCAGGTGGCCAAGGTGTTCGCCGCCGACTCGCCGATCAGCGCCAAGCAGGTGCGCTACATCCTGCTGCGCAACGTTGCGGGCCCCGAGTTGCTGCGCCAACAGATCGCCCAGGCCAGCGACCCACTGGAACGCCAGACCGCACAATTCGTCTTGCTCTACAAAGACTTGCTGCGTGGTCAGTTCGCGACCTTCGCCGAAGACCTCAAGCAACTGCCGGCCCAGGCTTCGGAAGACAAACTGGGCACCAGCCTGGGCTACGTCTACAGCGCCAGCCAGACCTTGAAGCTGTTCCAGTGGAATGGCGACAAAGCCGAGTCTGGCTACGCCTGCCCGAGCATTGCGCACATTGCCGCGACCTTGCAGGGTGATGCCAGGAACCCACAGGGCCTGAACTGCCTGGGCGAGTTCATCCTGCGTAACGGCCTGGACGGCATGCCGTTGGAGCAGGCACGCGCCGCCGGCAGCCTGGGCAGCACCGCGTCGGACTTCAAGGGGGAAACCTTCTCGCGCCTGGAGGGCTACAAACAGGTGATCGGCAACGCTAAGGCGCCGAAGAACGACAAGGCCTACGCGCTGTTTCGCGCGATCAACTGCTACGCACCGTCCGGCTACAACAGCTGCGGCGGGCAAGACGTTGGACCTGCCTTGCGCAAAGCCTGGTTCCGCCAGTTGAAAAGCAGCTTCGCCGACACTCAGTGGGGCAAGTCGCTGCAGTACTACTGGTGAAACACCTGTGGCTAGGCTTGCTGTTGCTGGCAAGCCCGGCTTTCGGCGCCGTCGACGCCCGCGACTATGATGCCTTCTGGCTGTGGAGCGGCGTCACGCCGCAACCGGTGCTCAAACAGGCCAAATCCCTTTACATCCTCCAGGGCCAGATCAACGCCACCCGCCGCGCGCCGCAACGTGGCGTGCAACTGATCGCCCAGGGCATGAGCGTGCCGCGCCTGACCCAGGGCGAAGTCTGGGTGGTCTACCGCGCCCACACCCTGCACTGGCCCGAGCCGGTCTACACCCAACTGCTCGGCCAGGTGCAACGCTGGCGCGAGGCGGGCAACCCGGTGGTCGGTATCCAGATCGACTTCGACGCCCGCACCCAGTACCTGCACGAATACGCCGATTTCCTGCGCGACCTGCGCCAACGCTTGCCTGCCGACCTGCGCCTGAGCATCACCGGCCTGATGGACTGGAGCAGCAACGCCAATCCGGCGGCCATCGCCCAGCTCAAGGGCGTGGTGGATGAAGTGGTGGTGCAGACGTATCAGGGTCGCCACAGCATCCCGGATTACGCGGCGTACTTGCCACGCATGAACCGGCTGGGGCTGCCGTTCAAGATTGGCTTGATCCAGGGCGGAGCGTGGGAAGCGCCGGGGTATCTGAAGGACAGCGAATGGTTTCGAGGCTATGTGGTGTTCTTGCAAAACCCTTGATGCGCGCAACCTGCAGGCGCTATCCACACCACGCGGGTCACCGCGTTGGGCCTGTGGGGACTGAGCTTGCTCCCGCTGGCGGCCTGAAAGTTGACCGAAATCTAACCGTCACCCCACGCTCCAACTGTGGGAGCGGGCTTGCCCGCGAAGTCGGCCTGACAGGCGACCTGGATGTTGGATCAGACCGGGTACCTATCCATTGCTGCGGTCAGGGCTGCTATGGGTTCCACGCTTACAACGGATCACTTTTGGAAAAGAGCCCGGAATGCCGACCCAGCCAAAAGTCACCAAAAGGGCCCTTGCCGCAACGCTCGGTGTGCCCGCAATCCGACCGTGATTTGGGGGGCCGCCCAAGATCAAAAGCACGATCATGATCAAGGGCGGCTGTAGGCATGCTGCATTCAAGGCCTCCATCGCTGGCAAGCCGGCGCCTACAGGTTATAGGTGGCTACCAGTCATAGGTCAGGCTCGACACCACCGTCCGCCCTTCCCCGTAATAGCAATCCAGATCACTGGTGCACTGCGAGACATAGGTTTTGTTGGTGAGGTTTTGCACATTCATCGCCAGTTTCACGCCCTTGAGTTTGAGCGGCGAACGGCTCAGGTCGTAGCTCAGGCTGGCGTCGTAGACGCTGTAGGACGGCACGCTGAAAGCGCCCTCGTAGTAGTCACCCAGGCTTTGGCGCGCATAGCGTACGCCCAGGCCTGCGCCGAGGCCGGCCAACGGGGTGTCGCCGAGCACGCTGTAGTTGACCCACATCGAGGCGGTGAGCGGCGAGATGCCCGCAGGATGGCGACCCTCGCGGCCGTCGTTGTCCTTGGTGTATTTGATGTCATTGCGCGAGGCCGAAGCGACGATGTCCCAGGCATCGTTGAGAACGGCCTTGGCTTCCAGCTCCACGCCCCGTGAGCGCATGGCGCCGCTTTGGGTGCTGTAGGTGGTATCCACCGGATTGGTGGTGAGCACATTCTCCTGGTCCAACTGGTAGACCGACACCTGCGCGAAGCTCTTCTGGCCAGGCGGCTGGTACTTCACGCCGACTTCGTACTGGTTGCCGGTCGAGGGTTCGAATGGCTTTTTGTTGGCGTCAGTACCGGCCAGCGGCAGGAAGGACTCGGTGTAGCTGACGAAGGGCGCCACGCCGTTATCGAACAGGTACACCAGGCCTGCACGACCGGTAAACGCCTGGTCTTTGCTGGCGAAGCGGGTGTCGGTCAAGGGCTCTTTGTTGACCACATTGGCCCAGTCATAGCGCCCGCCCAGTACCAATGCCCATTTATCCAGCTTGATCTGGTCCTGCACGTACAGGCCGGTTTGGGTGATGGTACGGTCCCAGCGGTATGGCTGGCCAAAATTCAGGCGCTGGCCGTAGACCGGCTTGAACAGGTCGATGATCGGCGGGTTGCGGTCATACAAGCCGTGGAACAGTGAGTTTGAATGGTAGTAATCCAGGCCGAAGATCATCGTGTGGGACAGCGCGCCCGTGTCGAATTCAGCCTGGGCGATGTTGTCCACGCCGAACACTTTGTTGTTCTGCGCCCAATCCACGCCAAAGCGTTGCAGGTAGCGTTGGTCCTGCACGCCAGTGGCTGGGTTGGCGACAAAACGGTAGCCGTGCAACGGCGCGGTGTAGCGGTCGTCGACCTCGGCATAGCGGGCGTTTTGCTTGAGGGTCCAGGTGTCGTTGAGACGATGGGAAACCTCGTAGCCCAGCACGTATTGCTCGCGGTTGTACTGGTTGACGCCCGGTTCGCCGATGAACAGGTCACGCTTGATCTTGCCGTTGGGGTTGTCCCACAGCGTGCCGGACGCTGGCAGGCCTTGGGCTTCGGGCACGCCTTTGTCTTTCTGGTACTGGGCGAACACTGTTACGCGGGTGTCATCGCTGGGCTGCCAGGTCAGACTGGGGGCGATGAACTGGCGTTTGTTTTCGACGTAGTTGATTTCGTCCTGCCCATCGTTGGCCAGGCCGGTGAGACGGTAGAGAAACTGCCCCTGCTCATCCAGCGGGCCGCTCAAGTCGATGGCCGCGCTTTTGTGCTCGTAGGTGCCGGCTTCCAGCACCACTTGGTGGATCGGGGTTTCGCTGGGGCGCTTGCTGACCATGTTGACGATACCGCCAGGCTGGTTCTGCCCGTACAGCACGGACGCCGGCCCCTTGAGGACCTCGATACGCTCCAGGGAATACGGCTCGATCTGCAACGCACCGCCGGTACTGCCGCCGCCGTAGGGCAGGTGCAGACCATCGAGGTACAGGGGAGTGGGCGAGAAGCCGCGCGAGGTCGGTTCATCGAACAACTTGACCCGATCGGCGAAACCGCCCGCCGTCATGCCAGGGGTGTAGAGCAACGCCTGGGTGACGCTTTGCGCTCCGCGCGCCTTGATCTCGGCGGCGGTGATCACGTTGATGGTCTGGGGGATTTCCACCAGCGCCGAATCGGTCTTGCTGCCCGAAGCACTGCGGGTTGCAACAATACCTTCCACCGGCCCCCAGGCGCTTTCCTGCGTTTGCTGGCCGCTGATTTGGGTGGCACCCAGCTGTAACGGCCCGCCCTCGGAAATGGCCTGCAACGACCAACCACCCTGGGATTGCACTGCCACCAGGCCGCTGCCCGCCAACAGCCGCTCCAGACCGGTCCCGACCCCAAAGCGCCCTTGCAGGCCGGTACTGCGTTTGCCTTCGGTGAGCGTGGCATCCACCGACAGCAAAATGCCTGAGGCGCTGGCAAAGCGGTTCAGCGCCTGGTCAAGGCTGCCGGCAGGAATGGAGTAGCTGCGCAACGCTTCAGCACTTTCTTCAGCGTGAGCCAGCGTCGGTAGCAGCGGCACCGTCGCCAGCAGGCTGACAAACAAGCCACGGCGCAGCGCGCGGGCCAAGGGTTGGATTGGGTGGTGCGGCATTGCAGGACTCCCCGTGAGATCGCTTCTTGATTGGCTTTCAAGAGGTATCCCGAACGGGACGCAGAAACCGACAAGCGCGCGTGAAAAAATGTTCAGGCTCGCGCCTTGATCGTCACCCAATAGCGCGTGACCGCCTGTACTTGCACCGGTAGCGAGCGCTCCAGCGCCGCGAGGATTGCATCGGTATCGTTCAGTGGGAACACGCCAGTGAGCAGCAACCCCGCCACCGCCGGGTCACACCGCAACAGCCCCGGACGATAGCGACTCAGTTGCGCGACAAACTCGCCCAGCGGCTGGCGTTCGGCGATCAGGCGGTGCTCGGTCCAACTGCTTGCGTTGGCGCTCATCGCTGCCAGTACCCTGCTTTGCTGCGGGTTGAACCACAGGCTGTCGCCGGCATTCATCTGCACTGGCGCGCCATGCACCGGGGTGACCCGCAGGCGGCCTTCGTACAGGTCGACGCGGCTGCCGTCGGGCAGCTCACGCACGGCAAAGCGGGTGCCCAACGCCTGCACATCGCCCGCCGGGGTTTCGACGATCAATGGGCGAACGGGGTCGTGGCCGCTGGTCAGCAGGACTTCGCCGCGGATCAGGCGGATGCGCCGCTCGCTGGCGCTGAAACGCAGGTCGACGGCACTGTCGCTGTTGAGGTCCAGGCGCGTGCCGTCACTGAGGGTGACGTGGCGAATCTCGCCGGTGTGGGTGCGATACTCGGCGAAGGCCGCGTGCCAGGGTTCGCTGCGTTGCACCAGGTAGCCACCGCCGCCGGCCATCAGCAGCAGGCCGAGCAGCTTGAGTGCGGCGCGGCGCTGGGTGTCGGGGGTGTCGCGCAACACGGCACGGGCACTGTCGGCGGGCACGTTGCCGAAGGTTTGTTGCAGCTGCTGCAGACGCTGCCAGGCACGACGATGCTCGGGGTCGGCAGCCTGCCATCGGGCAAAGGCCTGGCGTTGTTCGCCTTGCAGTTCGCCGCCCCATTGCAGCATCAACCACTCGCTGGCTTGCTCGACAACCGCCGGGGCGATGGGCGCGTCGTGTCTCATTCTTCGTAGGCCACCTGGTAGCAGGCAACAATTGCGCGGGTCATGTACTTCTGCACCGAGCTGACCGTCACGCCCAAGCGTTCGGCGATCTGTGCATAACTCAAGCCTTCGAACTGCGACAGCATAAACGCCTGGCGCACGTTGTCGGGCATGCGATCGAGCATGGCGTCGATCTGCATCAGGGTTTCGAGGATCAGCGCGCGGGTTTCCAGGGACGGCGATTCCGGCTCGGGCAAGTGCGCAATGCTTTCCAGGTAGGCACGCTCGATACGCAGGCGCCGCCATTGGTCGATCACCAGGTTGCGTGCGATCTGCGCCAGGTAGCTGCGGCTTTCCTTGTCGCCGGGAAAACGCCCGGACACCAACAGGCGCAGGAAGGTGTCCTGCGCCACATCGGCCGCATGCTCGCGGTCGCCCAGGCGCTTGCGCAGCCAGCCTTGCAGCCAGCCGTGATGGTCGCGGTACAGGAGGTGAAGCTGATGCTGGCCGTCAGTCGCGGTGTCCATGAAAAGCTCAGATACACTATTGAGAGCAATTATCATTACACCTTATTTCGCGACTGACAAAAACTCTTTGCCGTTCAGCGCCCAGCGGTTTGCAGCGGGTACACCGATTCCCAACCGCCGCCCAGCGCTTTGTACAGCCCAACCATGGCCAGGGACACGCCGGTCGAGCTCTCCACCCACTGCTCCTGCGTGGCCAGCAACGCGCTTTGCACGGTCAGCACGTTGACGAAATCCACCACGCCCTCGACGTACTGCTGTTGCGCGGTGCTCAGGGCAATCTGGTTCTGGCGCACGGCTTCGGCCAGGCTGTCGCGACGCAATTGGCTGGCGTTGTAGCGGGTCAACTGGTCATCGATCTCATGCCAGGCACGCAGTACGGTTTGCTGGTACGCGAGCGCCGCTTCCTGTTGTTGGGCCTCGCGCAGGTTCAGCATGCCTTGCAGGCGCCCACCATTGAACAGCGGCAAGCTGAACTGCGGGCCGAAGGCAAAGGCGCGGGAGCCCCAGGAACCAAAGTCCGAGAGTTGCATGGCCTGGGAACCGAGGCTGCCGGACAAGGTGATGCGCGGGTAGAAGTCGCCCTTGGCCACGCCGATGTTGGCGGTGGCGGCGTGCAGGCGCGCCTCCGCCTGGCGGATATCCGGGCGGCGCTCGGCCAGTTCCGACGGCAGGCCAATGGCGACCTGACGCTGGGTTTGCGGCACGGCGGCGTCCTTGGACAGCTGCGCGTGCAGGGCCTGCGGCGGCTCGCCCATCAACAGGCTGAGGGCATTGATCAGTTGGTCCTGGCGCTGTTGCAGATCCGGCAGGCGCGCTTCGATGGCGGCGACCTGGGCGGCGGCTTCGGCGACATCCAGATCCGTCGCCACGCCGTCAGCCAGGCGCAATTGCGACAACTTGAGACTGTGGCGGGCGACGTCGAGGTTTTGTTCGGTGACGGCGCGGGTGTTCTGTACGCCGCGCAATTGGATGTAGTCCTGCGCGGTCTCGGCGAGTACCGACAACAACACCGCGCGGCGGTCGTCTTCAGCCACTTGCAGGGTGGCGTCGGCGGCTTCGGTTTCGCGTTTTACCCGGCCCCAGAAATCCAGCTCCCAGGAGGCGGAGAAGCCCATGTCCCACTGGTTGAACGCCGAGCGGCCGTTGTGGCCGGACGGGTCGCTCAAGCCTTTGCCGCTGTTGCGCTGGCGCAGGTAGTCACCGTTGGCGTTGACGTCGGGGTAACGCTCGGCGGTGGTCACCTGGCGCACCGCACGGCTTTGTTGCAGGCGACTGCTGGCCAGTTTCAGGTCCAGGTTATCGGTGAGCGCCCGACGTGTGAGGGCCGAGAGTTGCGCGTCGTGGAACACATCCCACCAGCGTTCCTGCAAGGGATCGCTGACGGCACGGCTAGCCGCCTGGCGGCCCTGGGGCTCGCTCCATTGCGAGACTTGCGGGTTCTGGGGCTTGTGGAAATCCGGCCCGACCGTGCAGGCGCTCAGGCTGATAAGGCTCAAGGTGAGCCAGGCGACTCGCTTCATTGCTGGGCCACCTCACGCTGCTTCGCCACTGGCTGGGTGTCGACGCTGGCTTCTACCGACATGCCGACCCGCAGGCGCTCGGTATGCGCCTGGTTGGGTTCGAGAACGATCTTCACCGGGATGCGCTGTACCACCTTGGTGAAGTTACCCGTGGCGTTATCCGGCTTGACCGACGCGAAGGTCACCCCAGTGGCGGGCGCCAGGCTTTCCAGATGACCGTAGAGCAACTCACCGTCGAGGCTGTCGACACGCACCTGCACGGGCTGGCCGGCGTGCATGTGGGACAGCTGGGTTTCCTGGAAGTTGGCCACCACATACGCGTCTTCCAGCGGCACGACCGCCAGGATCTTGCTACCCGGCGTCACGTAGGCGCCAACCCGCACCGCGCGCTCGCCGACCATGCCATCGACCGGCGCGACGATGCGCGTGTAGGACAGCTGGTAACTGGCCAACTCCAGCGCAGCCTGGGCACGCTTGAGTCCACCTTCGGCGGCATCGCGCTGGGCGGTGAGGATTTCCACTTGCTTGCGTTCGGCCGCCAGCACCGCCGTGGCATTCGCCAGGCGCGCGGTGGCCTGGTCGATGCGGGTCTTGGCTTGCTGGGCGTTCTGCACGGTGCCGGCGCCGACACCGGCGAGGTGGTTGTAGCGATTCAGTTCGTGTTCGGCGAAGGCCATTTCGGCACGGTCCGCCGCGACGGTGGCCTGGGCCTGGGCGATCAACGAGCTTTGGCGCTCGAGGGTGGCGGTGGCGTTTTTCAGTTGGGCCTGGGCGACCAACGCATCGGCATCGGCAGCCTGGGCGGCGGCACGGAAGTCGCGGTCGTCGATCAGCGCCAGCAGTTGCCCGGCCTTGACGCGCTGGTTGTCTTCCACCAGCACCTCCTTGATGAAGCCAGCGACACGTGGCGCAACCAGCGTGAAGTCAGCGGCGACGAACGCGTCGTTGGTGGTCTGGCGCTTGCTGCCCAACATACCCGGCGCGACCAAGTACACCAGCACGCCGACGGCGAACACAGCGATGACGGAGACGGCAATTTTGTCTTTGCGTTTCATGAACAGTCCTTTCAATCAAGTCGGTGCGCGAGGCGGGAAAATCCGCGTGGGCATCCAGAAAATCAGCAGGATCAACGCCACCGCGACGGCGGCCATGACGTAATAAAGGTCCGAAGAGGTCAGCACCACGGCCTGCTCGTGCAGGCGGTGCGCCAGGCCCGACGCGTCGCCGTCGGCCAGGGGTGAGTTGCCCAGGCGGTCCACCAACATGGTCGAGTGGAAGTGCAGGCGCTGCGTGGTCAAGGTATCGAGCACGCCCGTGGCGACCACGGCGGCCAGCCCCTTGATGGTGTTGAACCAGGCCGATGCAAACGGGCCGTCCATGGGCTGGATGCTGCCGGTGGACAGCATCAGCAGCGGCAACACGGCCATCGGTTGTCCGAAGATTTGCAGCAGGTAAAGGCCGTAGAAGTCATCGCGAATCCATGCCGAGGTCAGGTGCGCGCTGCCCACGCAACACAGCACCAGCATGCCCAGGCCGATCCCCAGCACCCAGCGGCAGTCGACCCAGCGCAGGTTGCACAGCGCCGCCACCATTGGCAGCGCGATCAACTGCGGGATGGCCATCAGCAGCATCACCGGCGCGGTTTGCAGCGGGCGATAACCCTGGACCTGGGCGAGAAAACTCGACGGGATGATGATCACCGAGGTCAGCACCATCAGCACGCCCGCCAGCACAATCAGGGCGAACGACAGGTTGCGCAGGCCGAGCATCTGCAACTTGAAGAATGGTATGGGCTGCGACCACTCGTTCACCATGAACAGCACCAGCAACACACTGCCGCCACACAGCAGGAAGGTGATCAGGCCTGACTCGAACCAGTCCAGGCGGTTGCCTTGCAGGATGCCGATCACCAGCATGCAGATCGCCGGGAAGCCCAGCAGCAGGCCACGCCAGTTGAACTGCTTGAAGCGCTCCAGGCGCAGCGGATCCTGCGGCAGCCCGTAGGCCACGGCGACCATGGCCAGCAGGCACGGCGCGACGATCTGCCAGAACGCCCACTGCCAGCCGACGTACTCGGTCCACAGCGCTGCCAGTGGCGTGCCCAGGCTCGGGCCGAAAGTGGCGGTGAGTGCGTAGCCAGCCAAGCCGTACAGCTTGACGTTGGCCGGCAGGAACCGCAGTGCCGCGGTCATCAGCATCGGCGGCAACGCGCCACCGGCCAGGCCTTGCACAGTGCGCAGTACCAGCAGGCTTTCGTAGTTCGGCGCGAACGGACACAGGATCCCCAGCACGGTGAATACGCCGATGGCGCAGAGGGTGAAGCGGCGCAGGGAAAAGGTCACCGAGCACCACGGCGCAAAGGCCATGGCCGACACGGAGGTGGCGGTGTAAGCCGCGACCAGCCAGGTGCCTTCGTCAAAGCCGATGTACAGGGCGCCGCGAATATCCGCGAGGGCCACCTTGGTGACCATCTCGTTGAGACCGCAGACCAGCACCGCCAGTAACACGCCGACCAGCCCGATGATGATCCGCGTCCCGAATACAGGTGGGGTCATGGCAGTAGGCTTGGCTGCGGCCGCGAGGGTGGGGGCAGCGAGGGAAGTCATGAACGGGTAACTCGGAATGGTAAATACCCGAGCAGTTTAATCAGGCACAAACATGACAAAAAGTTACTTGTTGGCAGGTTATAACTGCACCAGACGCAACAATCATGACCGACACAAACCGCGTGCCGGGGGGCTGGTTTGCCGGGGATAGCGGTGGGTCAGTGACCCATTTGGATCAGCCAGGCCGCAATCGCAGGCAAGCCAGCGCCGACATTCACCGCATTCACTTCAGGTAGGTTGGGCTTCGAGCCAGGTGGCGTGGCAACTTTCGCGCATGGTTTCGCGCAGCCATTTGTGGGCGGGGTCCTTGTCGAATCGCGGGTGCCAGGATTGGGCCAGGACCAGCGTCGGCAGCGAGATCGGCAAGGCGAACGCGCGCAGTGGCAGTTTAAGGCGATTGGCGCTCAACAGCGCTTCCTTGGGCACCGGCAGCAGCAGGTCGGAATCGGGCAACATGAACATCGCGCCATGAAAGCCTGGGGCGATCATCGCCACGCGGCGCTCCAGGCCCTGGGCATTCAGCGCGGTATCGATCGGCCCGCGCGCGATGCCGCGCCGCGAGATGCTGATATGCGAGTAGCTGGCAAAACGTGCCGCGGTGATTTCTTCATCGAACAACGGATGGTCTTCCCGCGCCAGGCCGACGAAGGTGGTGGAGAACAGGTTCTGCACCTTCACTTCGGGGCTGACCGGCATGGTGTTGCTCACGCGCAGATCCAGGCGCCCTTCGCGCAGGGCCTCGTCGTCGGTGTCGCCTTCGGGCACGAAACACAGCTCGCACAGCGGCGCCATGCGCTCCATGGTGTCGAACAGGCGACCGCCATACACGCCGATAAAAAAGTCATTGGCGCGCACGCTGAAGCGGCGGCGCAAGGTGCTCAGGTCGACCTGATCCGCCGAGCGGAACAACAGCGCCGCCTGCTCCACCACGTTGCGCACCTGGCCTTGCAACTGCAGGGCCTTGGGCGTGGGCACCAGGCCGCGACCGGCACGTACCAGGATCGGGTCGCCCACAGCTTCGCGAATACGCGTCAGGGTGCGGCTCATGGCCGCCGGGCTCAGGTTCATGCGTCGGGCGGCGCCGACCACGCTGCCCTCGTCGAGCAAGGCGTCGAGGGCGACCAGCAGGTTCATATCCGGTAGTTGCATGCCAAGCACTCGTGATCAACGGGGCGTAAATTGAGCGCAATCGTAGCAGGCTTTACAGGTAACCCTTCACGTTGCGAGGCAGGTAGTCCGCGTAGGTGGCCTTGGGCCGGCATTATTGGGTTCACAACGGGCAAAGACCAACCACCCCTGTTTAGCGTTGCATGCCCCAACGCTTTACAGTGAGCCGCTCAAAGGTGTCGAACACCAGGTTTTCCACGAGCAGCCCGATCAGGATCACCACCGCCAGCCCGGCAAATACCTTGTCGGTGTAGAGCTCGTTGCGGTTCTGGAAAATGTACCAACCCAGGCCCCCCTTGCCGCTGGTGGCACCGAAGACCAGCTCGGCGGCGATCAGCGTGCGCCAGGCAAACGCCCAGCCGATCTTGAGGCCCGCAAGGATCGACGGCAGCGCCGCCGGGATCAGGATGAACAGCACGAATCGCATGCCCTTGAGGCCGTAGTTGCGACCGGCCATGCGCAGGGTTTCGGACACGCCGAGGAACCCTGAATAAGTGTTGAGCGCCAGCGCCCACAACACCGAATGCACCAGCACGAAAATCAGGCTGTTCTGCCCCAGGCCAAACCACAGCAGCGCCAGCGGCAGCAAGGCAATTGCCGGCAGCGGGTTGAACATCGAGGTCAGGGTACTCAACAAGTCACGGCCCAGTTGGGTGGACACCGCCAAGGTCGTCAGGGCAAACGCCAGCACGATGCCGATCAGGTAACCCTTGATCAGCACCACCAGCGAGATGCTCACCTTGCTCAGCAGTTCGCCACTGAGCAGGCCGTCGTAGAGTGCGTGAAACGTCTGCAAGAAACTCGGCAGCAGCAGGTCGTTGTTCTGATAACGCGCAACGGCTTCCCAGAGGATCGCGAGCACGATCAGGATCAGCCCCTTGCGCAACCAGCCTTGTTGCCACAGCCGCTGGCGCAGGGGCAGTTCACGTTCAACGGGAACGCTGAGCAGTGGTTCGAGGGTGATTTCATATTCCTGGCGCATGGGTTGTCCCTTCAGTAAGCGATGCGGATATCGGCGAAACCCAACTCACGTTCGGCCTCGGGCGCTTCATCGAACAGCAGGCGATGAATGCGCCGCGCCGACGCCTGGAACTCCACGCCACCGAGGCTGTGCAGGTCATATTGATGGCTGTGGATTTCGGCACGCACGCGCCCGGGATGGGGCGACAGCAGCAGGATGCGATTGCCCACCACCAACGCTTCCTCGATGGAGTGGGTAACGAACAACAGGGTGAAACGCACCTCCTCCCAGAGCAACAGCAGCTCTTCCTGCATCTTGCGCCGGGTCAGGGCGTCGAGGGCGGCGAAGGGTTCGTCCATCAGCAGGATTTTCGGCTGCATGGCCAGGGCACGGGCGATGGCGACACGCGCTTTCATACCGCCGGAAAGGGTGTGTGGATAGGCGTCGGCAAAGGCCGTGAGGCCGACTTTGTCGAGGTAGTGCAACGCGCGTTCTTCGGCTTCGGCGCGCTTCAGGGTTTTCGAGGCCAGCAGCGGGAACATCACGTTCTGCTTGACGGTTTTCCACGGCGGCAGCTGGTCGAATTCCTGGAACACGACGATCCGGTCCGGGCCCGGTTGCTCGACCTTTTGCCCCAACAGGCGGATCTCGCCCTCGCAGGGTTTGATAAACCCGGCAATGGATTTGAGCAAGGTGGACTTACCGCAACCCGAAGGGCCGAGCAGCACGTAGCGGTCGGCTGGGTCGATCTCGAAACTCACCTGGTGGGTGGCCCGGACCACGCGCTCGGGGGTGCGGTATTCCAGGCTGACGTTATCCACCGCCAGTAAAGGGCCGGTGGTGTGCAGGTTGCTGGCCGTGTGGCCTTGCAAGGGCGCGTTCATCTCAACTTCCTTGCAGGGGCTTGGCGTCCTGGAAGAAGTAGTCCTTCCACGATTCAGGCTTGTTCTTGATGGCGCCGACGCGGTAGAGGAATTCCGCCAGCGGGTAGGTATTTTTCGGTGTGACGCTGAATTCGAACTGCGGGTTGTCGATGATTTTAAGCAGCTCGGCGCGGTCGATCTTGGCCTTGGTCACGCGGATGTAAGTATCGGCCGCAGCGCCTTTGTCGTTCTGGGCAAACTGCGCCGCTTCGGTCAACGCCTCGACGAACGCCTTGTAGGTTTTCGGGTTGTCGTTGCGGAATTTCTCGGTGGCGAACAGCACCGTCGGCGAGTTCGGGCCGAGCAGGTCGTAGGTGTTCAGCACCACATGCACGTTCGGGTTGGCCAGGGCCTGGTCCTGGAACGGTGGGTTGGAGAAGTGTCCGGTCAGTTCGGTGCCGCCTGCGATGAGCGCGGCGGTGGCATCCGGGTGCGGGACGGCCACGGTGTACTTGTCGAGGCGATTGAATTCCTTGTCACCCCATTGCTTGGCCGCCGCGTATTGCAGGAAGCGCGACTGTACCGACACGCCCACCGCCGGTACGGCAATACGATCTTTCTCGGTGAAATCGGCGATGGTCTTGACCTTGGGATTGTTGCTGACCAAGTAGTACGGGAAGTTACCCAGGGAAGCGACGGCCTTGACGTTCTGTTTGCCGTGGGTGCGGTCCCAGATGGTCAGCAGTGGGCCGACACCGGCACCGGCAATGTCGATCGAGCCTGAGAGCAGCGCGTCATTGACGGCGGCGCCGCCAGACAGTTGGGTCCAGTCGACCTTGATGTCGATACCTTCCTGCTTGCCGTATTTCTCAATGAGGTTCTGGTCGCGTACCACGTTGAGCAGCAGGTAAACGATGCCGAACTGTTCGGCGATGCGGATCTCACCTTCGGCCTGCGCGGTGGCCGGTGCAACCAGGCTACCGGCCAAGAGGCTGACACCCAGGCCGACGGTCGCGGCCAGCCGTGCGAATGGAATATTCCTGGACATGGTCATGCTCCGATCAGAAAGGCGCGTCGCCCTGGATGGTGGTACGAAACAGCTTGCGGCGCAGATGACTAGGGCAGCCAGCAGCCAGGTGGATCAGCGAACGGTTGTCCCAGAACACCAGGTCATGGGGCTGCCACTGGTGGCGGTAGATGTTTTGCGGCAACACACTGTGTGCGTAGAGTTGGGCGAGCAGGTCCCGGCTTTCGTCTTCTGGCAGACCAACGATGCGGGTGGTGAAACCTTCACTGACGAACAGCGCTTTGCGGCCGTTTTCCGGGTGGGTGCGCACAATGGGGTGCACGACTTCCGCGACCTGGGCAAGCTGCTCGGGCGTCAACGTGGGGCGCCAGTTGCCTTCGAATTTGGTTTCGCTGTAGCGCGCGGTGTAGGAGTGGGCAGCACTGCGGCCTTCGACGGCTTTGCGCAGGTGCTCGGGCAATTGGTCCCAGGCGTTGTGCATGTCGGCGAACAGGGTGTCGCCGCCTTCAGAGGGCAACTCCTGGGCGTGCAGCATCGAGCCCAGGCTCGGCAGTTCTTTATAGGAGAGGTCCGAATGCCAGAATTTGCCCGCGTCACCCAGGCCGATGGATTGGCCGTTTTCGATGATGTTCGAGACGATCAGGATTTCCGGATGGTTGGCCAGCAGGAACTGTTTGAGCACATGGATCTGCAGCACGCCGAATCGACGGCTGAAGTCGATTTGTTGCTCGGGAGTGATACGTTGATCACGGAAAACCACGACATGATGGTCCAGGTGCGCGCGATGAATGCGCACGAAATCTTCGTCGTTGACCGGACGGGTCAAATCGAGGCCGACGATCTCGGCACCGACGCTGCCGGGAAATGGGCGAATCTCGAAGGTTTGGGCGGTAGGGATCGCTGTTGGAACAGTAGAGGTGGCGGACATGAGTTCACTCCCGGTCAGACAGGAGAGTGACTTTATAGATATAAGAGCGGCGGTTTAAATACCGTTAATGAATATCTATAGATGGGAACGTTGCGGTGAAAACTCGGCACCGGTCTGCGCCATGGGATAAACCGGCGAAGCGAAACGTTAAGTTCATAGCAACATGACACCAGGCTGTAAGACATCGCAGAAACGCAATGTGGGCGCCAAGAGCCGCGTGTTTAGCCGCTTACAAGCCGAAAACCTTGCCGTTTGACAAGCCGCCAGGCAGCCTCTAGTGTGCATTGGATCCAATTATCCAACCATTGTAACAAGGAGGATAGCGTAACCGTGACGCAGAAGCCGAACCCTTTGAACAGCATCAAGATCAGCGGTCCTATTCCCGCCCATCTTGCTCGCTCCGTAATTGAAGAAACCTTGCGCAATGCCATTCTCGATGGTCGATTGCCGTGCGGTACCGCCATGCGCCAGCAAGAACTGGCCAGCCTGTTCGGTGTCAGCCGCATGCCGGTACGCGAGGCCTTGCGCCAGCTGGAAGCACAGTCGTTGCTGCATGTGGTGACGCACAAGGGCGCGGTGGTGGCGCCGCTGATCGAAGACAACTCGGCGGAGACCTATGCCCTGCGCATGCTGCTGGAGTCTGAAGCCCTGCGCTTGTCGGCCCCGCTGCTGACCGCAGACGATATTGCCGAGGCGCAAGCCTATATCAATGCCCTGGAACGGGAGAAAGACTACACCGAGATCGGCCGCCTCAATCGACTGTTTCACATGGTCCTGTACGGCAAGGCGCCTAACCAACGGCTACTCAAGCTGGTCGAACATGGCTTGAATGAAGAAGAGCGTTTTTTGCGTTTCAACCTTGAGGCGATGGGCCTGGGCGAAACCTCCCAGGAAGATCACCGGGAACTGCTGAACCTGGTGGCGCAAAAGAAGATCGAAGAGAGCGTCCTGACACTGCGCAATCACCTGACCCGGGGCATGGAAGTGATCGCCCACTATCTCAGTGGCCTTGAAACGACCGGCAAATAGATTTCCCACCGCAACGCTGCCCCCTACGTTGCGGAGCCTCCACTGATGAGGGAGCGCTCCGCGTCATAGACCCCGATGTTAGAGCCTGATTAGATAAACCCACTGCTGTTCGGGAAACTTCCCACCTTCAAAGAATAAGTTACTCACCCCACGTAACTTCTCGAAAAAACATCTCATACACTTATAAGCTCATCCAAACGTTTAACCCGATTATTATCTCCCGCTGATCATCAAGCCTTTCAACTGACCGTGCCAGCCCAGGCCTTTGGCGTGCCTTGCGCCTGGCCCGGTTGAACTCCACCTGTCTACTTCCGGCTGCAAAAGCCATCACTGCTTAACGAGCAGTCGCGACAACTTATAGGCATCAACCATGTACCCAACTTTGCTTGAACAAAAAAAACAGCAACTCTGCAGCCATTTGTTATTTGAAGAAATAACGTCACTCGGCAAGTTACAACGTTTCATGGAAAGCCATGTGTTTGCAGTATGGGATTTCATGACCCTCACCAAACGCCTGCAACAGGACCTGACCTGCACGCGCCTGCCTTGGCTCCCCCCGACCGACCCACACGCCGCCCGCCTGATCAACGAGATCGTACTGGGCGAGGAGTCGGACGAGCATCCGGAGCACGGCTACTGCAGCCACTTTGAGCTGTATCGGGAAGCGATGCTCGAGGTGGGTGCCAGCACCGCCGCCATCGATACCTTTATCTCGCTGCAACGCCAAGGCTTGGACGCCCAGGCGGCCTTGCAACAGGTCGATGTACCGCATGGCGTGGCCCGCTTCGTCGAGAGCACCTTGCGCATCGCCTTCAATGCGCCTACTCACTGTGTCGCCGCGACGTTCCTGCACGGCCGTGAGAGTGTCATCCCGGCGATGTTCGAACGCCTGTTGCAGGGCAGCGGGCTCATCAACCGACAGGCTCCCATCCTGGGTCATTACCTGAAGCGTCACATCGAGTTGGACACCCAGGGCCATGAGCCAGGGGCGCAACAGTTGCTCCAACGCCTGATCGGCAACGATGCAAACCGCAGGGAACAAGCCGAGCGCGCCGCACTCGACGCCCTGGAAAACCGCATCAGCTTCTGGGACACCGTGCGGACCTCGTTGCAAGGGGTGCGCCCATGAATGCCTCTGACTACCGCTCCATTGCCGAGGATTGGGAACACCGTGCAACCATCCGCACACGCCCTCGCCGCGTGCTGGAGAACGACGACAACCTGATCTACCCACTGTGTCGCCAGCCACTCGTGGCGTGCGCGACGTTTCTCGAACACTGCTCGCAATGGCGCGACTTTGTACTGGTGCAAAGCTTCTACAAATTCATCAACGACGTGGTGATTTTCGAGACCGAGATCGTCGACAAGACCGCCCGCAGCATTGCCAAGAATCGCTTTGCCGTGCCCTTCCCCCTCGCCTGTCGCTACGACGCAATGACCATCGTGGTGGACGAGGACTACCATGCCCTGGTCGCGCTGGACTTCCTGCAGCAAACCGTCGAAATGACCGGCATACAGCCACTCGAACTGCCCAAGCAAATCGAACTCGGCCGTGCCCTGCCAGCGGCACAGGCGCAGGCTCCGGCCCACCTGCACGACGCCGTTGAATTGATTGCCGTGGCCATCGCCGAGAACACCGTGACCCATGATGTGGCCGCCTTCGCCAAGGACGACAGCGTCAAGTCGTCGGTCCGCGGCATGATGGCCGATCACCTGTCGGATGAAGGGCGCCATGCACAATTCTGGACACGCCTGGTACGCCTCTACTGGCAGGTGGCGAGCCCGCAGGATCGGGACAGCATTGCCCTCGTCCTGCCGACATTCCTGGCCCAGTACCTGACCAACGACCTGCAGGCATCCTTCGACCTGCAACTGATCGAACACCTGGACGTCAGCCCCGGCATCCGCCATGCACTGCGGGAAGAAATCAACGCGCTGGATTTCCCCATCACCCGCCAACACCCGCTGATAGGCAACATCACACGTTTTCTGCACCACAGCGGGTTGCTGCAGACACCCAGCGTGGCGCAGGCATTGGACGACTATTTGCCCCCGGCAGGGAGCGCAGCATGAGATGCCTGACCATGTGCTGGGTCGGTGTCAGCCACGCCCTGGACAGCCTGAAGCACGTGCTTGAACAGTGTGGGCATCGGTCGGGGGATGAGGCCGCCGACCTGGTAGTCGATGACGGCAGCCTGTCAGTACCGACGCGCTTGGCCGGCACCGCGCGTATCAGCCTGCGCCTGGGCATCGGCCCTCTAGGCGCACATGGACTGCCCGCCGTGCAGCTGCGTGGGTATGACCGCAACGGACGCTTGCTTGCCGCGCTCGACCTACCTGAAGTGCCCTGCGGGAACGGCCAGCGATTGCGCCTGCAAGCGACACGTGTGTTGGCCGACTGGGTTGCCTTGCACGTCAGCCGCGTTGCACGCGACCCTGCGTATTTGCCCACAGAAGCCTGCGCCACTGCGTGGCCCGACCAAGGCATGCAGGTGCTGGAGGCGCTGGCGTTTGTGCACCGATTCAATCGCACGGCGGACCCTGCCCTGTTGCAGGCCGCCCAGGTGCCGGTGATCGAGCGCGTGCAGGCCAGCCTTCTGACCTTCGCCGAGCGGCCTGCGTTGAACAGTGCGGGCAACGTGATGACTTACCGGCAACTTCAGGCTCGGGCCCTCGCCATCCAAGAGCAACTGGAACCGCTGCTGGAGGGTAGTGAGGCTCCACCCGTGGTCGGTGTCTGCCTGGAAAAATCCGTCGCGCTGTACGCCAGCATTCTCGCGGTGCTCGGCTGCGGCGCAGTGTACCTGCCGCTGGGTCCGGAACACCCACCACAGCGCCAGCAGGCCATGCTGGAGAGTGCAGGCGCCCGCGTTTTGCTGGATAACGGTTGCCATCCATTGCGTGAGCGCTTCGTTTCATTGGATGTGTGCACCCTCGGCCCGCCCGACACTGCCAGGCCTTCGCGGCGCCCGCCCGCAGACCTTGAAGCACCGTGCACGGTGCTCTTCACCTCGGGCACCACCGGACAACCCAAGGGGGTGCTGTTGAGTCAGGCCAACCTCGCCCACTTCAGCGCCTGGTTCGGCAGCCAGATGGCGCTGAGCGAACAGAGTCGTGTGCTGCAGTTCGCCTCAGTGAGTTTCGATGCATCGCTGATGGATATTTTCCCCAGCCTGATCGCCGGCGCAGAGCTGGTTGTTCCCAGCGAGGCGCAACGCCGCGACCCACAGCAACTGGTTGAGTTGATCCGCCAGCAGCGCATCAGCCATGCGTTCCTGCCACCGGCGCTGCTCAGCATACTGCCGCTGGATCAACCGCTGGGCTTGACGCACCTGCTCACCGGAGGCGATGCCTGCGAGCCCTATGTGATCGAACGTCTGGCAGGCGAATGCCATCTGCACAATCTCTACGGTCCGACCGAAGCTACGGTGCTGGTCACCCATCGAACCCTGCAAGCCGGGGATGGCAATCGCAACTTGGGCCGCCCCATCGCCAACAGCCAGGTGCTGATCCTCGACGACAACCTGCAACCGGTGGATGAAGAGGTGATGGGCGACCTGTACATCGTCGGCCCGGGAGTATGCCTGGGGTATTTGAATGCAGCGCAGGCGCCCGACAACCCCTTCCTGGCGCTGTCCTTGCCGGATGGCCAGACCTTGCGGGCCTATCGCAGTGGCGACCTCGCAAAGTGGACTGCCGACGGTATCGAGTTGGGCGCAAGGCGGGACGCACAGGTGAAGATCCGTGGAATCAGGATCGAACCCCTGGAGATCGAACAGTGCCTGCGCAACAGCCGACTGTATCGCCAGGTGGCGGTGGTGATTGATGCCGCACGCAGGATTCGTGGTGTCGTCGCCCAACCGGAACCAGGCGCCACGCTCAACGATTTGAAGCAGCATGCGCGGCAGTGGTTGCCGGATTACCTGCAGCCTGACGTGTGGGACGAGCGACCTCGCTTGCCGTGCTCCAGTAACGGCAAGGTGGACCGCCAGGCCTTACTGGCGTTATCGACCCAACCGACATCGGCTAGCGCCGGGCAGGCAGCGCAAACATCCCTCCACATGCAACTGGTGGCGTTATGGCGTGAGTTGCTGCAGTTGCCTGTGGGAGGACTGTCGATTGATGACAGCTTCTTCAACCTCGGTGGGCACTCCCTGTTGCTGTCGACTTTGCTGCTGCGCATTCGCGAGCAGTTTGGCCGCAGCGTGCCCTTGAACCACTTCTTCGCAACACCTACGGTTCGTACCCTCGCGTTGCTGATGGAGAAGGGTGCGCTGCCTACTGCCCCCTCCGGCGAGGCGGTTCGGGATGCACAACGGCAAGAGGTTGTGCAGGTACTCCCCTTGGACCGTGTAGGAGACCGCAACAACGTGATAGTGACCGGCGCCAACAGCTTTATCGGCGTGCATATCGTCGAGGCACTGTTGGCCAATGGCGCAACGCAGGTGGCATGCCTGGTGCGTGAACTGCCGGGCCAGCCCGCCACTGCGCGATTCACCCAGGCATTGAGCGAGCACCGTCTTGAGCACCTGGACATGAGCCGGGTGCAGGTTTATGCCGCGGATATCAGCCAGCCAAACCTGGGCCTGCCAGGTGACACCTATGAGGACCTTGCCCGGAACTACGGTGTGCTGGTGCACAACGCGGCACGGGTCAATCACGTGATGGACTACGCCTCGTTGGCCAAGGACAACGTCGACCCTGTGCTCGAATGCCTGCGCCTGTGTGAAACGCACTGCAAAAAAGTACTCAACTTCATCTCGACGCTGTCGGCATGCAGCAGCATCGACGCCGAGGGCCATGTGCTCGAAGTGCCTGCGACTAGCGCCCTGCCGATCTACATCAAGAATGGCTACAACGTATCCAAGTGGGTCGCCGAGCGCTGGCTGGGGCACGCGGTGGCGCGAGGCTCCTGGGTGAACATTCACCGCCCGGGCAACATCAGCTTCAACAGTCGGACCGGTGTTTGCCAACCGCAGAAGAACCGCTTGATGCTGATGCTCAAGGGCTCACTGCAACTGGGCCTGGTCCCGCGCCTGGAGATCAACTTCGACCTGATGCCTGTGGACTTCTTCGCTGAGTTTGTGGCGTTCCACTGCGGCCGCTTTGACGCGCAGCGACCTGTGTTCAACCTGCATAACCCAAGGCCTTTGAGCTGGGACCACTATCTCGATGCGTACAGCCAGGCGGGCTACGCCTTCGAGCGGGTCAGTGTCGCGCGCTGGCAACGAGCACTGCGAACGGTAGGCCACGAAAACGCGCTGTTTGGCGTATTGGGTTTTTACCTGGAGGGGCTGGGCGAGGACATTGGCGATACCTCAATGATCCACTGCGACAACGCACGCCGGGGGGTTGAGGAAATGGGCGCTGACTACCCCGAGAAGAGCCCGTCGCTGCTGCAACGGGGCTGCGACTACCTCAAGGCTATCCGCTTTCTTTGAACGGCTTCAGGACAACTTCATGACATCGCTGCAACCCGATACATTAATTCGCAACCCAACCGGCACACCCATAGTGGCCTGTGTCACCGTCAACTGCGACGCCGCTCGTCTGTGGGGTCTGGTGGGTCGCTTTGCAGGCTTTGACGCCTTTATTCCGGCCCTGTCACACGTCGAAATGATGGGTGAGGGCGTGGGCGCCTTGCGCACCAAGTTTTTTCACGATGGTCATCGGGTCGTGGAGCAACTCAATAGCCACGACGACCATGCGATGTGCATGACATGGACCACGATCTACAACACATTGGGCGTGGCTCGATTGTGGGCGGCAATGCGCGTGGAAGCATTTGGATCAGGCGGTGCCAAGGCAACCTGGACGCTGATCGGCGAGGCCGCTGAAATGACGCCGGCCGCGTTTGAAGAATTCGTGCAAACATTCGCCGACAGCGCACTGGCGAATGTGCGCCAGATGCTTGAACGATAGGAGCGAGGGGCTCGCTCCTATTCATTCAGCTTCAGATCTTGAAACTGTCGACCAGTTGTTTCAAACGGCTGGCCTGTTGGGACAGCGCATCGCAGTCCTTCAACGTTTCGTTGAGGTTGGCCACGCCTTGCTGGTTCAGCAGGTTGATCTGGTTGATGTCGACATTGAGTGTTTCCACCACGGCAGTCTGCTCTTCGGTGGCGGCCGCGACCGATTGATTCATGCCATCGATCTCGACAATACGCTGCGTCACGCTGATCAATCGCTCACCCGCCTGGTTGGCCACCTCGACGCTCTCTTCGCTGGACGTCTGGCTGGCGTTCATGGTGGTCACCGCTTCACGCGAACCCACTTGCAGCGAAGTGATCATCTTGTGGATCTCCTCAGCCGACTCTTGCGTGCGGTGGGCCAGGTTACGCACTTCATCAGCGACCACGGCAAACCCACGGCCGGCTTCCCCGGCACGCGCGGCTTCGATTGCGGCGTTGAGCGCGAGCAGGTTGGTTTGCTGGGAGATACCTTTGATCACATCAAGGATGTGGCCGATATTGTCGGTGCTGGCGTTCAGGGTCTCGATCTGGGTGCAGGACAGGCTGATCTTTTGCGACAGTTCCGACATCGCCAGGATCGTTTGCTCCACCACCTTGCGCCCATCGTCAGCCTGCTCGCTGGCACCACTGGCGTGCTGCGAAGCATCGGCAGCATTACGCGCGATTTCCTGAGTGGCGGCGCCCAGTTCGTTGATCGCGGCGGCCACGCTGTTAGTGCGGGCACTCTGCTCGTCAGAGCCGATGATCGAGGCGTTGGACGAGGCCATCACGCGCTGGGACAAGTCATGCACTTGGCGTGTTGCCGAGGACACTTCGGAAATGGAGGCGTGGATGCGCTCAACGAATTGGTTGAACGCACTGCCGACCTCGCCGAATTCGTCCTTGCTGGTGACGTCCAGGCGGCGGGTCAGGTCGCCCTCGCCTTGGGCAATGTCCTGCATGGCAGCGCCCATGGTGGTCAGGGGTCGCAGCAATACTTGGATCAACAGACTCAAGAGCACCGCAATCGCCACCACGGCGATCACCATGGCAATCAACGCTGAGGTACGGAATTTACCCAGCGGTGCGTAGGCCTTGTCTTTGTCGATCGACAGGCCGATGTACCAATCCGCCCCTGGCAAGCCGCTGATCGGGGTGAACGACAAGATGCGATCCTGGCCGTTGAGGACCACATCCTGGCTGACCTTCTCGATGCGCACGCTGGTGCCCGGGTAGATGTCCTTCAGGTTTTTCATCACTTGGTCCTGGTCGGGGCTGACGATGACCTGCCCGTCGCCGCTGACCAGGAACGCATGGCCGATGCCGCCAAAGTCCACCGAGTTGATGATCTTCACCAGGGTTTGCAGGCTCAGGTCGCCGCCGACTACGCCCAGCAGTTCGCCGTTCTTCTTCACCGGCAGGGCGATGGTCACGATCTGCCCACCCACTGCAGCCATGTAAGGCGGGGTAAGCATGGTTTTGTCCGCGGCTACGGCTTGCTTGTACCAGGGGCGCTGACGCGGGTCGTAGCCATCGGGCATCTTCGCGTCCGGGCGCTGCGTGAACACGCCGTTGGTCTGGCCGACATAGGTGAACTGGAAGTTCGCGGTAAACGCGGGTTGATCGACCAGTCCAGGAAGGTCTGCACCACTGCCCTGATGGGCAACGTTTTGCGCCAGGCTTTCGAGGACCAGAATACGACCACTGAGCCAGTTCTGCACACTGCTGGCAGTGAGCTCACCGGATTGCTGGATGGAGGAGTCCAGGTTTTGCTTGATGGTGCTGCGCTGCAGGTAGTCGTTGTAAAGCGTGAATAACGCGAAGGCTAGAACCACGACGCCTGACGCGGCCAACAGAATTTTATGACTGAACTTGAGATTCATTTCATCGACTTCTTTTGCCAAAGGGGGGTGAGCGTGCCGAGTGGAACATTCCATGTAACGCGATAGGCGGACTCTCAGGCCGCTCTATTTCGGTGCACGCATGGCTCGTCAGGCTTTCGGCCAAACCTTGGCAAATCTTAGAAATTTGTGAGATTCGTCCTCTTTTTACGTAGGAAACCGACCGGTGGTAAGTGCCTACGATTCAGAGTTGCAAATTCTTTCAGGCTTCCAGACAATGCGACTAATTATCATTTGTGACGTCTGGCCGAGCCCGTGTGCATGCGATCCTCTGAGTACTCGCCGTGTGAAAGTGTTGTGCAGACGCTTTACAGCACTCATCACAACTGGCTGAACGCGTGGCTGCGCAGTCGCCTGGGCAATGCCGCCGATGCAGCTGACCTGGCACAAGACACCTTTGTGCGCCTGCTGCAAAAGACCGAACGCTTCGAACTCAAGGCGCCTCGCGCTTTTTTGCGCACCATCGCGCGGGGCCTGGTGATCGATCACTGGCGACGTGAAGAAATTGAACGCGCTTATCTCGAGTCCATCGCCCACCTGCCCGAGGCACTGGCTCCCAGCGCAGAGGCGCGCGCATTGGTGCTGGAGTTGCTGGAAGACATTTCCCGTCTTTTGGACGGACTCAAGCCTAAGGTGCGCAGGGCATTTCTGTTGGCCCAGTGCGACGGGCTGGCGTACAAACAGATCGCCCAGCAAATGGGCGTGTCGCTGCGATCGGTGGAGCGCTATATCTGCGAGGCGCTCTATCACTGCTACGTTCTGCGTTATCAAACATGACGCCGTTGGATGATGCCACGCGCGCAGGTCCCGACCCCCAAGTGGTCAAGCAGGCCATCAGTTGGATGCTGCGTTTGCGTAACAACCGGGCTAACCGGCGGCTACAGGCACAATGTGAAGACTGGCGCGAAGCCCACCATGACCACGAGTTGGCCTGGCAGCGGGTTCAAGCATTGCAACAAGAATTGAGTGGCCAGTTGGCGGCAGTTCCCGGCGCGCGACTGACGCTGGAGAACAGCGCCCAGGGCTTGGGGCGGCGACAGGCGTTGAAGTTGCTGTCCGGTGTGATGCTGGTGAGCTCGGCGGCCTGGATAAGCCGCGACCTGATCGGCTGGCAACGCTGGACCAGCGATCTTGCGACCGCCACCGGTGAGCGGCGCAGCGTGCAATTGCCGGATGGCACCCGCCTGCAACTCAACACTGACAGCGCAGTCGACCTGGACTTCAACCCACAGCAGCGCCTGATTACGCTGGTGCGCGGAGAAATCCTGGTGACGTGCGGTGCCGCGTCGGCGCCCTTATTGGTTAAAACACGCCATGGCTTGCTTGAAGGTATCGACGGACGTTTCGCTGTGCGTCAGGACAGCGACTGCACGCGCTTGAGCGTGCTCAGCGGTAACGTGGCGATCCACACACCGCACGGGGCGGATGGGCTATCGCTTCAGGTCCACGCAGGGGAAAACTACCTCGTGCGTCAGACCCAAGCCACCCTCGCGGCCCCGATGAACATGGATGTCGGCGCATGGGCCGATGGGCTGATCGTTACTCGGGGCATGCGACTTGCGGATTTCCTTTCGGAAGTAGGGCGTTATCGGCATGGTTATCTGGGCTGCTCCGCAGACATCGCAGACTTGCGGCTGTCAGGGGTTTTTCGCCTGGAGGACACCGACACATTGCTGGCCATCCTGCCGCAGACATTACCCGTACAGGTGCGCTATCGCACGCGCTGGTGGGTAAGCCTGGAGCGGTCGGCCTGATTTTTTCATATTTTTCACCCGATATTTCTGGCGGCTTTTCTCCGTGAGCCCGGCTTAGACAGTAAGCCTTTCAATCTGCCTTCACCGGCCTCTACGGACCTTGACCATGACTGTGCGTTTTCTCCGCAATTCTCCCGACTCTTCCTACCCGTTATTGAGCAAAGCCGTACGTGCAGCTTTGCTGTCCACGGCAATGGGTATCGGCGTTGTGCCGATTACCGGTATGGCCGCACAAGACGGTACAGAGCAAATTCATCAGCGCTTCGACCTTCCGGCAGGCGCGCTGAGCGACGTGCTCAATCAGTTTGCCCGCCAGGCGGGTATCACGCTGTCCAGTACACCTGCACAGACCCAGGGCCGGGCATCGCCCGGGTTGCAGGGCGAGTACTCTGCTGAGCAGGGGCTGAATCATTTGCTTAGTGGCTCTGGTTTGCAGGCGGTTTCCGCAGATGGCGTCAGCTTCGTATTGCAGGCGCTACCGGACCGTAGCGCCCTCACTTTGCCGACCACCGATATCAAAGGGTTCGCCCTGGGTAATGCCCTGGGCAGCATGGAAGGCTACAACGCGACTCACAGCCAGATCGCCACCAAGACCAGTACGGCGTTGCTGGAGACCTCGCAAACCGTCTCGGTGGTGACGCGCGAGCAGATGGATGACCAAGGTTCGCAGACGGTTGCTCAAGCCATGCGCTACACGCCAGGTGTGTTGACCAACCCCTATGGTGCGACGCACCGCTATGACTATGTGGCGATGCGCGGCTTCAACGATGGGTCCGTGGATAACATTTACCTCGACGGCTTGAAGTCCATGGGGGACAGCGGCACTTACAGCACCATGCAGGTTGATCCGTATTTCCTGGAGCGCGTGGACATCCTCAGAGGACCTTCTTCGGTGTTGTACGGGCGCAGTTCGCCCGGCGGCCTGGTGGCGCTGACCAGCAAGAAGCCGTTGTTCGAGCCTTATCATCAGGTACAGGCGACAGTAGGCAGCCATCGTCAACGCGGTATGGGTTTTGACTTCAGCGGCCCGGTAGATGACGACAAACGCATCGCCTATCGTTTGACGGGACTGGCGGATAAGTCCGACACACAATTCGACCACGCCAAGGAACAGCGGTACGCGTTGGCGCCGACGTTGAGCATCGACTTTACCGATGACACCTCGCTGACGCTCCAGGCTTATCTTCAGCACGACCCTGATGGAGGCTATCACAGCGGTATGCCGGCCGACGGCGCGCTGCACCAACGTAATGGCCAGAGGATCTCCAGCCATTTCTTCGAAGGCGAGCCGGGGGTGGATGGGTACCGGCGTGATCAACAATCCTTTGGGTATCAATTCGAACATCGCTTCAATGATGTCTTTACTGCCCGACAAAACTTCCGGTACCTGGATTCCAACGTGCAGTTGGACCAGGTGTATGCGTATGGCTGGACCACACCGACCAGCAATGAGCTGAACCGCTATTACTCGGGAGGCGATGAGAAGCTGCACGCATTTATCATCGATAACATGCTGCAAGCCGAGTTTTTCACTGGGGCAACCAAACACACGGTGCTGATGGGCGCCGATTACCAGCGGCGTAAAACCGTAGTGGATTGGACGAGTGGGTCGCTACAGTCAATCAATGCATTCAATCCTGTGTATGGCAATTCCGCTATCCGCTATGACAGCCCAACCAGTTACCTGCGCCGGCTCGAGCAGACTGGCGTCTATCTGCAAGACCTGGTTGAAATGGATAAATGGCGATTTTCCCTGGGGCTGCGACAGGACTGGGTAGAGACGTCCGATGAGAATCGGATCTCCGAGACGAGCCGCCCGATTGGCACCGAAATCAGTGACAAACGCACCAAGCTCACTGGGCGCGCCGGGGCGTTGTATCTGTTTGATAATGGCCTGGCGCCCTACCTCAGCTATTCAGAATCCTTCAATCCCAACTCCTATTCAGACAGCGCAGGCAACCCGCTGGCACCGACTGATGGAACGCAGTGGGAGGTGGGCCTGAAGTACCAGCCGCCAGGCACGGACAATCTGTTCACAGCGTCGTGGTTTCGCATCGACCAGGAAAACCTGGCGACCAAGCTACCCCAGGAAAACTTCTATCGTGCTGTAGGGGCCGTTCGCTCACAGGGATTGGAACTGGAAGCGCATATGCAGTTGACCGACAACCTCAAGGTTCTGGGTAGCTACACCTTTACCGATATCGCGTACTCCAAATCGATGGTGAGTACCTTGAGTACTGCTGACAACGTGATCGAGAACAAGGGCAATTCGCCCACTCAAGCACCGCGTCACATGGCGTCGGTCTGGGCGGATTACAAGTTCGATAGCGGAGCGCTGGACGGATTGAGGCTGGGGGGTGGGGTGCGGTATGTCGGTTATAGCTGGGCTGATGCAGAGAACACTATGAAGGTACCGTCCTACACGCTGTTTGACGCTTCTGTAGGCTATGACCTGGGCAAAGTAGGACTGGCGGGTGTCGATGTGAGGCTCAATGCCAACAACCTTACCAATGAGACTTATGTGGCTTCCTGTGCCAGCCTGAACTTCTGCTATCTGGGGGAAGAACGTAATCTCAGCGCGACTGTGAGTTATCAGTTCTGATACGCCTAAGTTCAAACCAAGCCGGCGCCTGATAACGGGCGTTGGCTTTTTTGTTTCTACCTGCAGCCTCCACCTGCCCATCATTGCTTGAGGAGCGGCCAGTGGAGCCGTAGAAGCACCGATAAGTACAACCCCTAAACGACAAAACCCCTGTCTGCGCTAGCAGACAGGGGTTTCGGAATTCAATCTTGACGATGACCTACTCTCACATGGGGAAACCCCACACTACCATCGGCGATGCATCGTTTCACTGCTGAGTTCGGGATGGGATCAGGTGGTTCCAATGCTCTATGGTCGTCAAGAAATTCTGTGTACCAGACCGTTGCGTTGGCAACGTGCCGGTGAAATTCATGGACTTCTACATAAACAAAACCCCTGTTTGCGCTAGCAAACAGGGGTTCTGGAATTTAATCTTGACGATGACCTACTCTCACATGGGGAAACCCCACACTACCATCGGCGATGCATCGTTTCACTG
>NZ_PCQI01000018.1:0-108456 GCF_002980075.1 Pseudomonas sp. MYb13
TTCCCGTGGATGAGCGAGATCATGGACTTGAAGAAAGAGAAAAACTTCTTCGAGACCCGTGTGATCGAGTACCAGACTGGCGGCGCGCTGAGCTGGGATTGATTCCTGAGCCAAGCTGCACGATGAAGCCCTGACTTGTTCAGGGCTTTTTTATGCGTGGAGAATGGCCACTTTTTGAAGCACATCATCTCAAGCGGCTCGCCCAGAAGGGTTCGGATCGCATCACCAATGCTGTAGCCTTGTGCCCCAATTGCCATCAGCGTTGTCACCGATCGAGTGATCGGAACGCTTTCACTGCAGCGCTTTACAGCAACGTCGGAAGATTGGCACGGGAGTAAACTCCTGCTGTCACACCTGATGCACACTCAAAAAAACAGTAGATAGGACCGAGGCCAACCCGTGAACCCAGACATGCTCGAAGCCGGCCCCGCAGACGCCAAAGTACTTTCCGTCTTTGACTTCGACGGCACCCTGACCCACCACGACAGTTTCGTGCCATTCCTCAAGTTTGCCTTTGGCACCGGCGAGTTTTATGGCCGGATGGTCAAGCTGGCGGTGCCGGGGCTGCGCTTTTTGCTGAGGCAGCTCAGCCGGGATGAATTGAAGGCGCAGCTGATCCGCACCTTCATGACAGGGGTGGAAAAGGCGTGGGTACAGCAGAAGGCCGAGGAGTATTGCCAGCGCAATTGGGCGCGGTTGATGCGACCGGCCGGGGTACTGTCGGTGGAGCAGGAGTTGGGCTCGGGGGCAGTGGTGACGCTGTGCTCAGCGTCGCCGGCGTTGGTGTTGCAGCCGTTTGCCGATCGGCTTGGGATCAAGTTGATTGGCACTGAGCTTGAGGTCGTTGACGGGGTGTTGACCGGCAAGCTCACCGGCAATAACTGCCGCTGTGAGAACAAGGTGTTGCGGCTTGAGGCGGTGTATGGGGACCTGGGGGAGTATCGGCTCCGGGCCTGGGGCGATACGCGTGGGGACCGGGAATTGCTGGCGGCGGCGCAGGATGCGCATTTTCGGCACTTTCATGCGAAGAAGAAAAAGCGCGCTCGGTTGCAGCGGTGATGCGGGCGGGTGGGATCGGCAGGTAGACCGAGGCGATCCCTTCGCAGCCTCGCTGGGGCTCGATAGCGCCCACATTTGAGCGGATGAGCACCGAGGGTCGCGCACTAGCATAGGGTGCTAGTGCGCGGATGGCCCATTCCGATCAATCGTCACCGCTACCCAATTCTTGATCTTGAAATGCGGATCGAACCGCTTCCACAACCCGTTCGGCTAGGTGAATAACTTCCAGCTGCGGATAAGCTTTCTTCAATTTCCCCGATACCTGCCAGCCATTTTCCTTTAACGAGCGAATGACTCGGTTTGCGTCCTGATCAGGCATTTCCAGCACTTCTTTCAGCCGTTCCTGGGCGCGCTGAAAGATGACCAACACACGCGCTTCATCAGCCATCTCTATACGAACCGTGTGCGCCACTACCTGTGCCGTATACAAGACTTGTTCGGTCAAGTCGGGGTAGCGCCACGCGAATTGCGCATCGTCGTAGTCATCGAAGACCAGATTGCTGCGGGTTCCGTCCTCGTAGACTACAAGTTCTCCAAATCGATAGGAGCCAGCGTAGCGTTGCATGAATGGCCGCGAAAATGCCTCCAGCGTACCGATTCGACGCGTAGTGGCTGTGCAAGCGAGATACGGTAGCGGTCAGCGAGTGCCTTGAAGCCTACCTGCATGATCGAATCCCCTAACGAACGCCAAAAAACGATAACTATTAGGGGATAGTAGGCGAAAACGATAATTTTGTGAGCACGAAAACGCTAATGCACTTTTAAATTTGCTAACAAATCAGCCATTTCATTTGAAAACGATAACGACCTAAAAGGGAAACGATCCGAGTTGATGGGGCCGTCAGGAGACCGAGGCGATCCCTTCGCAGCCTCGCTGGGGCTCGACAGCGCCCACAGTTGATCTCTGTCGCTCGGAGGGACGGTGTCTGGCTTGAGTGTTATATCGCGGCTTTGAGGTCCACACCCAAGGCCGTGGCGAAGGCTTTGACCATCGGGCTGCGCGGGGCGTTGTGGCGCAGGATCAGGTTGAATGCCGTGCTGAGGTGCACCTGTTCCGGGCACAGTGCGCGTAGGCGCCCTTCCCTTACCAATGGCGCGGCGTAGTGTTCTGGCAGGAAGCCCAGGAAGCGACCGGTGAGAATCAGGATGGCGACGGCTTCGACCTGGGAGGCCGAGGCGGACTGGCTGTCGTAGGTGACGAAGTTGGCCTTGTCGCGATGGATCGCATACCGATGGTTGACCACTTCATATTGGCGCAGCACCTCGGGCGAGATGCCATTCTCGTTGAAGAGCGGGTGTCCTACGGCGCAGTAGGCGTGGGACTTTTCGTCGTACAGCGGGAAGTAGTCGAATTCTT
Source organism: Pseudomonas sp. MYb13 (assembly GCF_002980075.1). Classification (NCBI taxonomy): domain Bacteria; kingdom Pseudomonadati; phylum Pseudomonadota; class Gammaproteobacteria; order Pseudomonadales; family Pseudomonadaceae; genus Pseudomonas; species Pseudomonas sp. MYb13. The sequence goes on from NZ_PCQI01000018.1 coordinate 2,417, forward strand.
CGCGGCGCTGGTAGACGGGAACGATGCCGACAATCAAGCGCCCTTCCACCACACCGCGTTCAACTTCGTCCAATTGCGAGGCATGCAGGCGTAATCTTATTTTTGGTGATTGGCGGTGTAAGTTGCCCAGCGCGGTAATCAACGGGGAATTAACGTCGGACACGGTGTTATCAATAACGCCGACACTAAGGTCGCCAATAAGCTCGTTTTGCGCCGAACTAAGCTTGTCGCGAAAACTGTCCACCGAGGTAAATAACTCGATGGACGCCTGATACACCAACTTGCCTTCTTCGGTCAGCCCGAACCCTTCCCGGCCTCGTGTGCACAGGCGCATGCCGATGCGGATTTCCAGGTCGGAGATCTGCTTGCTGATGGCTGCCAGCCCCACGTTCAGCTCGTTTTGCGCGGCACTGAAGCCACCCGCTTCGACCACGGCCATGAACACCCGCAGCAATTTGAAGTCCAGCCCGCTCAACTGCAGGGGCGGTCTTGTGCCGGGTTTTGGCGGCAGGTTTCCAGAAGTGGAAAGTGGAGTTTCCATAATACGCGTTGACCTCAAGTGCCATATTCAACAGGCTTCAACCCAGTCCTTGAACATAGCCAGGCGGCGATAATGAACATAAACATCCGCCCTTGGCAACCTTGAATACGGCGCGTCAGACGCTGATTCAGTCTAGTTGAAAACTTATTTTTACTGCCTCCGACTCTTCTAAAAACAAGCGTGAGGAATACCCATGTCCCAACCCACCGACCGCCTTTGGGGTGCTCGTTTCAAGACCGGCCCGTCGGCTGCGTTGGCCGCGTTGTCGCGCTGCCCAGAGCGGTATTTCCGCCTGACGCCCTACGACCTGGCCGGCTCTCGCGCCCATGCCCGTGAGTTGCAGCGCGCCGGGTTGCTGGATGAGTCGCAGACCCTGCGCACCCTCGAAGCCCTGGACCAGATCGGCCATGACTTCGCCGCCGGCCGCTTGCATCCGACCCTGGATGACGAGGACGTACACACCTTTATCGAACGCGTATTGATCGAGCGCTTGGGCGCTTTGGGCGCCAAATTGCGCGCCGGGCGTTCGCGTAATGACCAGACCGCCAACGATCTACGCCTTTTCCTACGTGACCATGCGCGCACCATCACCACCGAAGTGCTGAGTTTGCAGCAGGCGTTGGTGGAACAGGCCGAGCAGCATATCGAGAGCATCTGCCCCGGTTTTACCCATTTGCAGCAGGCGCAGCCGATTGTGTTCGCCCATCACTTGCTGGCACACGCGCAATCGATGCTGCGGGACGTGCAGCGCTTGGTGGATTGGGATGCACGTACGGCGCTGTCACCACTTGGCGCAGCGGCAATGGCTGGTTCGGCGATTGCGCGCCAGCCGGAGCATTCGGCCAAGGAAATGGGCTACACCGGGCCGTGCGAAAACTCCATCGATGCCGTCGCCAGCCGTGACCATGTGGCGGAATTCCTGTTTGTGGCGGGCATGCTCGGGGTGAATATTTCGCGTTTGTCCGAGGAGTTTTGCCTTTGGTCTTCGCGGCAATTTCGCTGGGTGGTGTTGGACGACGCCTACGCCACAGGCAGCTCGATCATGCCGCAGAAGAAGAACCCGGACATCGCCGAATTGGCACGGGGCAAGGCTGGTCGCTTGATTGGCAACCTGACCGGGTTGATGTCGACGCTCAAGTCCTTGCCGCTGTCGTACAACCGCGACTTGAGTGAAGACAAGCACAGCGTGCTGGACAGTGTGGATACGTTGCTGCTGGTACTTCCAGCCATGGCCGGGATGGTGGCAACCATGACAGTCCAGGTGGAGGAGCTGCGGCGCCAGGCACCGATGGGTTTTACCTTGGCGACTGAGGTAGCGGATTGGTTAGCCACCCGTGGTGTGCCGTTCAAGGAGGCCCATGAGATTACTGGCGCGTTAGTACAGGCCTGTGAGAAGCATGAAATTGAGTTGTGGGAAGCCTCGCCAGCGATGTTGGCGCAGGTGGATGCGCGTCTCACACCCGAAGTGCGGGACTGCCTGACCCTGGAAGCGGCGATTGCAGCGCGCAGTGGCTGGGGTGGGACGGCGCCGGAGCGAGTGCGCGAGCAGATCGGCCGGTTGAAGATTGCACTGGCTGCACAGCAGCAGTGGGCTGAGAGTTATCAGGGGTTTCGGATTTAAGCCTGCATAGAGGGGGTGAACTCACCGGCGCTTTCGCAGGCAAGCCAGCTCCCACATTTGACCGGTTTTCAACCGTTGGACCGCGTACAGCAGTTAGCGCGTTATCAGTTTTGGAGAATCACCATGAACCAGACCCCGGCCGAGCGCTTGGAAACAGAGCGCAAGCTGTCCGAGAACCAGTTCGACATAACCCAGTACGAACACGTGCCGCGCCGCTATTACGGGCGGATGTTCTTTGCCACGTTGATCGTGATCGTGCTGGCAGCGCTGTTGCGCGCTTTCGCCAATGGCCAGATCGAATGGTCCTACATCGGCCAGTTCCTCACGTCCGAGGCCATTATTTGGGGCCTGGTGAACACCATCGTCATGTCGATCCTGGCGATGGCGTTGGGCGTAGTAATCGGGGTGATCACAGCGATCATGCGCATGTCGGCCAATCCGATCCTGCGTTATGTGGCCATCACTTACACCTGGCTGTTCCGTGGCACGCCGCTGATCCTGCAACTGCTGTTGTGGTTCAACCTGGCGCTGATTTTCCCGGTGATCGCGATTCCCGGCCTGTTCAGCATCGACACCGTCGACCTGATGACACCGTTCGTGGCTGCCCTGCTCGGCCTGAGCATCAACCAGGGTGCCTACACCGCCGAGGTGGTGCGCGCCGGTTTGCTCTCCGTCGACACCGGCCAGTACGAAGCGGCCAAGTCCATCGGCATGCCAAGCCTTCAGGCGCTGCGCCGGATCATTCTTCCGCAGGCCATGCGAGTGATCATCCCGCCGGTAGGCAACGAGTTCATCAGCATGGTGAAAATGACCAGCCTGGCCAGCGTGATCCAGTACTCGGAGCTGCTGCACAACGCGCAAAACATCTACTACGCCAACGCGCGGGTCATGGAGCTGCTGATTGTGGCCGGCATCTGGTACCTGGCGGTGGTGACTGTTCTTTCATTTGGTCAAAGCCGCCTCGAGCGTCGTTTTGCCCGCGGCGCCGGCAAGCGTTCGTAAGTCTGGGTTGAGGAGATTTGCCCCATGAGAAGCATCGTCAAGGCCGTCAACCTGAACAAGTACTACGACCAGTATCACGCGCTGCGCGACATCAATATCGAGGTCGAGCAAGGCGAAGTCATGTGCATCATCGGCCCGTCGGGTTCCGGTAAAAGCACGTTGCTGCGCTGCGTCAACCAGTTGGAAAAAATCGACAAGGGCGGCCTGTGGGTTGACGGCGAACTGGTGGGTTACCGCGTCGTCGGCAACAAGCTGCATGAGATGAATGAAGTGCAGATCGCCCGCCAGCGCCTGGCCACCGGCATGGTGTTCCAGCGCTTCAATCTATTCCCGCACATGACCGTGTTGCAGAACATCATCGAAGGCCCCTGCCAGGTACTCAAGCGCTCGCCCAAGGAAGCCATCGAAGACGCGTTGGAACTGCTGGCCCGCGTCGGCCTGGCGGACAAGCGCAATGCCTACCCGGTGGAATTGTCCGGCGGGCAACAACAGCGCGTGGCGATTGCCCGTGCGTTGGCGATGCGTCCCAAGTTGATGCTGTTCGACGAACCTACTTCAGCCCTCGACCCGGAACTGGTCGGCGAAGTGCTGTCGGTGATGCGCGACCTGGCCACCACCGGCATGACCATGATCGTGGTCACCCATGAATTGGGCTTCGCCCGCGAAGTCTCCAACCGCATGGTGTTCATGGACGCCGGCCAGATTGTGGAAGCCGGCAGCCCGGAAGAAATTCTAATAAGCCCACAAAACCCGCGTACCCAAAGCTTTATTTCTGCCGTTCGCACTTAACTAAAAAACTAACGAGAACGCCCCCATGAAAAAATTGTTTATCCCAACGTTGCTCGCAGGCCTGATGGCCTCCTCCGCTGTTTTCGCGGCATTGCCGGCGGCAATCAAGGAAAAGGGTGAGATCAGCGCGGCCATCGTGCCGAACTATCCGCCAATGGATTTCAAGGACCCGGCCACCAACAAGATCACCGGCCTGGACTTCGACCTGGGCAACGCCCTGGCCGAGCGCCTGGGCGTGAAGATCAAATGGCAGGAAACCGGCTTCGAACAAATGCTCAGCGGCTTGACCACCAAGCGCGTGGACATCGTGCTGTCGGGCATGACCGACACCGCCGAACGCCAGAAGGCGGTGACCTTCATCGACTACTTCACCAGTGGCCCGCAGTTGTACACCCTGGCCAAGCGTGAAGACCTCAAGGAATTGACTGACCTGTGCGGTAAAAAAGTCGGCACCAGCCGCCGCACTACCTGGCCGTCGGAAATTGCCGCCTGGAGCAAGGAAAACTGCGAAGCCGCGGGTAAGCCAGCGATCGTAGTCATCGGCACAGAAGGCTCGGCGGATGCACGGGCGCAGTTGCAGCAGAATCGCCTGGATGCGGCGATGCAGGGCAGCGAGACCATCCCTTACCTGATGTCGCTGGACAAGGGCAAGTACAAGCCGGTGGGGTTGGCGATTTCCAAGCAGTTCACGGGGCTGGGGATCGAGAAGAGCAACACGGAACTGGTCACGGCGATCAGTGAAGCGTTGCAGGGCATGATTGATGATGGGACGTACGGCAAGATCCTGAAGAAATGGGACCTGGAGCAAGGTGCCGTCGAGAAGATCACCATCAACGCCGGCCAGTAACGCAATCTGCAGGTGGGAGCTGGCTTGCCTGCGATAACGGTGGGCCAGGCAACGCATGTGCAAGCTGGCTCATCGCTGTCGCAGGCAAGCCAGCTCCCTCACGTTTGATGAGTGTTACCTAGAGAACATAACAAGGACATCCGCCCCACCGTGGCCACCTACTCCCTGGTAATCCGCCGCCTGATGATCTGCTCGGTGACCATCGTGGTCAGCCGCGCCATGACCAGCCCGTTGCTGGCCTTGCTGCTGAGTACCCGCCTGGGCCTGAACCAGCAGGACATCGGCCTGTTGATGGGCATCGCGGTGTTTATCGCGACATTGCTGGGCCTGTACGGCGGCTACATCATCGACCGCCTGGAAAAGCGCAAGCTGCTGATCCTGGCCATGCTCTCCAGCTCCATCGGTTTTCTGTTGCTGACCTTTGCCAGCAACCTCTACCTCACGACCCTGACCCTGGTCATCACCGAAGCTGCGTCGGCGCTGTTCCTGATTGGCTCCAAAGCCATCATCAGCGAGAACCTGCCGGTAGGCGACCGCGCCAAGGTCTTTTCCCTGCGCTATACCCTGACCAACGTCGGCTACGCCACCGGCCCCATGGTCGGTGTGGTGATTGCCGGCCACATGCCGTTGGCACCGTTCCTGATCGCCAGTGCGATCGCCTTCGGCAGCCTGTTCCTGATGATCGGCATCCCGCCCACCCAGCGGGATGACAGCAACAAGCCATTGAGTTTCCTCACCACCCTGCGCACCTTGCGCAGCGACCGCACGCTGATCCTGTTCACCAGCGGCAGCCTGCTGAGCACCATTGTCCATGGGCGCTACACCCTGTATCTGTCGCAGTTTTTGCTAGTGGCCTACAAGCCTGCCGAGGCATTGAAGATTCTGTCTGCGGTGCTGGCCTGCAACGCCATCACCGTGATTTTGATGCAGTACCAGATCGGCCGCTTCCTCAAGCGTGAGCAACTGCGCTACTGGATCGTGCTCGGCACCTTGCTGTTCATTGCCGGGCTGATCGGCTTCAGCCTCGCGGACAGCCTCGTCACCTGGTGCCTGGCGATGTTCGTATTCACCCTGGGCGAAATGATCATCTACCCCTCCGAGTTCCTGTTCATCGACACCATTGCCCCTGATGCACTGCGCGGCAGCTACTACGGCGCGCAGAACCTCGCGGCGTTTGGCGGAGCGATGAGCCCGGTCATTTGCGGCTATCTGCTGATCAATGCGGCGCCGGCCAGCATGTTCTATGCGCTGGGTGCATTGACGGCGATAGGGGGAACGTTGTGCTTCTTGAGCGGGCGAAGGGTCGCAGGTTCTTGCTGATATTTACGCGGGATCCCGCTATTAATAGCGAAACTTCTCACGGACCCGAGCCCCATGAAATTCGACACGGCCTACAGCCTGAGTCTCGACGACAAGCTGTCGATCTACGACGTCCGAGACCTGAATTTCGACGAAACCGCCGATTTCGACTCCGACAAGGAGCGTTTCCTCTGCCCCAACGATGACTGCCGGGCAGCGTTTGATGCGAACAATGCGCTGGGCACGTTCAACGCAAAAAACGTCAATTACCTGCGCACGCCGCACTTCAAGAACAAGACCAGCACCCGGCACATCGACGGTTGTCGCTACGCCAGCACCCACAAGACTGCGACCGGGGAAGGTGACAACGAGCGCGAGGAAAACTTCCCATCGGAATTTGTACTCACCCGTCGGCAATATGCACGCACGGCCCCCTTGGTGAGCACCGAAGCAAGCGTCCCACAGGAGCCAGCGAAAGCACCGTCAAGCCGTGCCACTGGATCACCTGGTTCCAATGACAGCCCCCCGGATAAAACCAGCGTGTTCGCTCACCCGGTGGAATGCTTTGTGTCGAATATCGACGACAAGGACACACTCAAGTCCATGCCGTTGAAGATCGGCGACCACACGGCGACCTACTGGACGTTTTTCAAAAAGATCGAATACCTGCAAGACAACAAAGGCTTGATCTATTGGGGCAGGATCAAGGCGATCAAGGACTACACAAGCAGCTTTCGCATCGACTTCGAAAAAAAGGTATGGCTCGACAAGAAGCCCTACTCGGTCAACGTCTACCTGAGCAAAAAACTCATCGATAACTACCGCAAGCGCAAGGCATTCCTGGAGCAGATCAAGGCGGCGGTAGACAGCGAACGGACGCTGTATTGCTTCTTCTATGGCGTGACGCCGACGTTTAAACAGGTGCCCAGCAAGAAAAACCCCGAGCAGACGTTTGGCGTGTTCAGCGCGAATATCGAGAACCTGGATCACCTGATCATTCGCGAGGCACCGGGGCTGGAATAGTGGGTCGTTGAAAATCCAGTTGATGAGCGGTCAAAACAACTGTACAAAAACACAGTATAGTTTGCCCTCCCCCGTCGAATCCTGGAGAAACCCCATGTCCTCTCTGGCAATGAGCTCTTTCGTAGAACAGCAGATCGTCCTGCATCAATTCACCGCCAAGCACAGCGTACAGGCCCGTGCGATGTTGGGCTGGAGCCGGGAACACCTGGCGCTTCAGGCTGGCGTGGCGGTCGAAGCGGTCCAACAGTTTGAAAGTCAGTGCGACGTGGGTGATGAAACCCGCCTGGCGTTGGCGTTTCGCCTGGAGGCTGAAGGGCTGGTGTTTTTCCCGGGTTTTGCGCCGGGGTGGGGGATGAGTGCACGCCGGTTTGACACCGCTGCAACCGAGCCCGCAGCGCGAGGAATCATCTCTCGTTTGATCGGTACCACTTCGGCGTCACTTGACTCCCCAACCCCTCAACCGAACGGTGCGTAGCGTCCAGTCGCCTCACCGGGCAAGTGAGGGTCTCGGCCTCTCCCATCTACTTGGGTGTAAACCGTACGGGGTCAAGGCTCCGGCCTGATAGCCACCTGGGCTGCCTGTTCATAACCGTAGGCCACTGCCAACAAGGTAGGTTCGGCCCAACGGGTACCGAAGAAATAGGCACTGGTGGGTAGACCGTCCTCATCGACACCCGAAGGCACGGCGATGCCTGGATAGCCAGCAGCCGCGACGCCGAAGTAACTGTTGGTCTCGAAATCCGAGACCACGGCGTCGAGGTTATGCAACTGGATCGGGTCATCCACGGTACTGCGAAAATCCTGGATAAGCGCGTTCCACAGGGGCTTGCGCTGTTCCGCCGTCAGGGTAGCGGCATTAACGTCCTTGAGCACTGGCTGATGGTCTGCTTGCGCACCATCGCGTTCGTCGTTGAACTTGATCAGTTCGGTCAGTGACTTCACCGGCAGCCCCGGGCGCTTGGCCAGATAAGCATTAAGCTCGTCCTTCACGTCCGAGAGCAGCAACTCGTCGTAGCGTGATGCGTCGGCCAGGCGCTGATTGATCGGCACCAATACCGCGCCTTGCTCGCGTAGCACCTTGAGTGTCCGGCTGAACTGGGTACTGTTGTCGACCGACAGGGTTTCGCCGTTTGCGGAAAACGTCGCGGGGTAGCCGATACGCTTGTCTTTCAGCGCGCCTGGAACCAGTAACCGGGTGTAATCGACGCCTTGGGGCGCTCCCACGCTCGCCGGGTCCTGAGGATCACTGCCTGACATGGCATTGAGCATCAATGCAACATCGAACACTGAGCGAGCCATCGGGCCCGGCGCATCCTGATGCTGACTCGCGGGAATAATCCCGGTGCGGTTCAGTAGGCCAACCGTGGGCTTGAGCCCCACAACACCATTGCGTGCTGCTGGCACAATAATCGAACCATTGGTTTCAGACCCCACCGCCAAGGGCGCCAACCCTGCCGCGACCGCGGCGGCAGACCCGGAACTGGAACCTCCGACGTCGGCACCCGGCTTATGCGGGTTACGGGTTTGCCCGCCACGGCTGCTCCAGCCATCGGGACCACCACGAAACCCGGCCAGCTCGGTCATATTGGTTTTACCCAGGATCACAGCGCCCTGCCGGATCAGGTGGTCAACCAACGGCGCATTCCTGCCTGCCGTTTCGCCAACAAGGCCATACGCCCCCGCACTGGTTTGCATGCCTGCCGTTTCTATGGTGTCCTTGAGCAACACGGGAATACCATGCAGTGGCCCGCGCACCTTGCCGCTGGCGCGCTCGCGATCCAACTCGCGCGCGGTCTCAAGTGCCTCTGGGTTGAGTTCAATCACCGAACGCAGTTGCGGGTCCAACCTGCGAATCCGTTCCTGCAGGTAACTGACCAGATCGGCGGAGCGGAGCCCACCCGGCAGGGCCATTTGCCGGCCAAGCTCACTGACGCTGAGGGACTCGGTACCGGGCGGAACGGGCTTTGAGGTCGCACGAGAGTCGTCGCCGGCGAAGGTTTGCAGGGTTTGCCGGGCAATCAAGCCCAAGCCATAGGCAATAGAGAACATAAGACCTCTTGGGGAGTAAGAAACGACGAAGGACCGCCATTGATCCATGCCCCAGTCTAAAAAACCCTCGCCTTCCCAACAGCGCGACGCATACCGTTTAAAACGTGGGATTATTCAGCGCGCCAGGTAGCCTGCCCTGTACCGCCGTCAGCCGGCAGGCACTGCGATACGCCTGCACCAGGTTCGGCAGCGCCCCCTTCGACCCCCGCTCGCCATAGAACCACAGCGTTGTGCCGTCCCCAAGTGGCTCGCCAAGCCTGGGACAACCCACCCAACAGGCAGGGTCAAATGCAGCACTCTGGCTGTCGGACACCAGCGCATCCAATCGATATTGACTGAAAAGTGCATCGATTGCATGGCGGGTGTGCAGGTTGAATTGCAGCGTGTCATCCACACACAGTGCAGGAACCTGCACCCGTTCCACCCCGGCCAGGCGCAGGTTTTCCAGCGCCCGCACGAACAGCGCGCGGTGTTCGATAGGGGAATGCCCATCGCCTCGCTCGTAGGGTCCTGCAACCCCCACGCGCAGGCCAGTTACGCTTCGGTCGGGCGTGAAGGTGGTGTTGTTCTGCACCAGGGGCACCTCCACCATGACCGGCCCCGAAGGGTCGATGCCACTCAAGGCGACCAGCGATAACGATGGATCACGCACAGGTTTCACAGGGAAGGCCGGTGCGCTGTAACCAGGAATGTAAATGCCGCCCGATAAGTGCCTGTCGCTGCCGGAAGGCGCGCCGAAAGCGATACTGCCCGGGCTCGCTGCATCGGTGGAGGGGGTCGGTGGCGCTCTTGTCAGCCCCACCCTCTCCGGTAACACAGGTGACGGTGGGCCAGATCGACAAGGCATGCCCGACTGCCAATTTTTCTTACACTCGATGTCCATGTTGACAGCCCTGCGGAAGTGACTTTCCGCAGGATCATCGCCCCCTCGTCCAAGGGCTGGAACCGCCTAGAAACACCCGGAAACCTCCTTTTTTCCGACACGCCTGCCGTCAACCGGCGATGTGCTCTTGCGCGCCTTTCGGTTCCACCTCCAGCCACCACGCCCCGCCACGCTCAGGCTGATTCAAGCTGAACGCCTGCCCCATCGCCGGTGTGGTTATCGACACGTTGCGCTCCCAAGCCAGGGCCATGATGCGGTCAAACGGTTCGTGCCAGGCATGGAAGGCCAGGTCGAAGGTGCCGTTGTGGATCGGCAGCAGCCACCGCCCCTTGAGGTCGATATGGGCTTGCAGGGTTTGCTCGGGCTGCATGTGCACATGGGGCCAATCGACGTTGTAAGCGCCTGTTTCCATGAGTGTCAGGTCAAAGGGGCCGTACTGTTCGCCGATGCGTTTAAAGCCGTCGAAGTAGCCAGTATCGCCACTGAAGAAAATCCGCCGGGCACCGTCGATCATCACCCAGGAACACCACAGTGTCTGGTTGGCATCAAACAGCCCGCGCCCGGAAAAATGCTGCGCAGGTGTGGCGACAAACCGAATGCCATCCACTTCAGTGCCCTGCCACCAATCCAATTGGCGCACTTTGCTCGCCTCCACGCCCCACTTGACCAACAGGTCGCCCACGCCCAACGGAGCAAGAAAATAGCGGGTTTTCTCGGCCAATTGGACGACAGCCTTGCGGTCAAGATGGTCGTAGTGATTGTGGGAAAGAATCACCGCTTCCAAGGGCGGTAACGCCTCAAGACTGATGGGTGGCAAGTGGAAACGCTTGGGGCCGGCCCAACTGAACGGTGAGGCGCGCTCGGCGAACACCGGGTCGGTGACCCAGAATTTTCCGCGCATCTTGAGCAAAACGGTGGAATGCCCAAGACGGAACACGCTGTGATCCGGAGCGGCTAGCAGCTGCTCGCGAGTCAGCGGTTGCACCGGAATCTGCCCCACCGGGCGCGTGCTGCGCGGTTTGTTGAACAGCATGTTCCAGAAAATGCGCAAGGTCTTGCCAAAGCCACCGTGCTGCACGGGAGCATCATTGCTGAAAGGCTTCTGGTCCTGCTCGGCAGGTTTGCGCGTGGCTGGCGATGAATCGACACGGGATGAGAGGGTGGCCATTACCGGGTGACTCCTACGGCTCGCTCATAAATTACACTGCACAGTGTAGTTTCAAGATTGCAACAAAATCCGGAGCAAGTAAACTACCGAGTGTAACTTTCCTTTCCCTGAAGAGCCGAGCGCCACCCATGACTGCCCCACAACGCCTCACCGACCGTAAACGCGAAGCCATCGTGGCCGCGGCTATCGCCGAGTTTCGCGCGAACGGTTTCGAGGTCACCAGCATGGACAAGATCGCGGCCACCGCTGGCGTATCCAAGCGCACGGTGTACAACCACTTCCCCAGCAAGGAAGAATTATTCGCCGAAATCCTGCATCAACTCTGGGCCAGCAGCGTCGCTCAGCTTGACGTCAGCTACACCAGCGAGCGTCCGCTGCGCGATCAATTGCGCGGGTTGCTGGAGGCAAAGATGAAAATGATGTCGGACGCCAATTTCCTCGATCTGGCCCGGGTCGCGATTGCCGCCACTATCCATTCGCCAGAGCGTGCGCAAGACATGGTCACCCGCCTGAGCAAGCGTGAAGAAGGCTTCACCCAGTGGGTACGGGCCGCCCAGGAAGACGGCCGACTCAACTGCCCCGACCCGGCATTTGCCGCCCACCAGATCCAGAGCTTGCTCAAAGCCTTTGCCTTTTGGCCACAGATTACCCTCGGCCAACCCACCTTGGACGCTGCCAGCCAAGCCAGCGTCATCGAGTCAGCCATCGACCTGTTCCTGGCCGGCTACGAAGTCACCCCGTCTCGCCAGCCGTAATCCTGTTGTGTGAACGACATTTCAGGTCGTTTTTGACGCATTCGCCCTCTGTTTTGCGCAAATGGCCTGGAAGGACACTGATTATTCCCGCACGAATAACTGACAATATTCATAGGCTTTATCCGATCAACGGCTAAGCCTGCGAACGCGTGTCGTCGTTTCTGCAAAAAGCTGACCCAGGAATTTATGGAAAACAGACAAGGCAAAGGGCTGTCCTTTGCCCGGCGAATCTACAAGCCAAGGATTATCGGCACGGCGATGTGCTGTATCAGCGTCATCGCTGCGCTGTATCCGCTCGCGATGCCGGGTTGGGTCTGGGCATTGTTGCTGGTCAACGCTTTCGCCTGGCCACATCTGGCTTATCAACTGGCAACCCGCTCTAAATTTCCCTACGACGCCGAACAGCGCAACCTGATGTATGACGCGCTGTTCAGCGGGTTCTGGGCCGCGACGCTGCAGTTCACCCCGCTGACCACCGTGACCCTGCTGTCGATGGTCGCCATGAACAACGTCGCCGCCGGTGGCAAGCGCCTGTTAATACGCGGCGCAGGAGCCCAGTTGCTCGGCGCGGGGGCAGGCGCGTTGTTGTTCGGCGTGCAGTTCAACCCTTCGGTCAGCCTGGTCCAGGTCTACGCCTGCCTGCCCATGCTCACGCTCTACCCCATGGCGATCGGCATGGTCTGCTACCAACTGGCGATCAAACTTTCGGAACACAAACGTGCCCTCAGCGCACTGAGCCGCATCGATAGCCTCACCGGCCTGCTCAATCACGGCTCCTGGAAAGACCTGCTGCACCTCAAGTTCCACAAGTGCCAGCAACAGCAGAGCCACGCCACCATCGCCTTGATCGATATCGATCACTTCAAGCAGATCAATGACACCCACGGCCATATCGTCGGCGACGCCGTACTGCGCCAACTGAGCCTGGAGCTGCGCCGCAGCCTGCGGGAAAACGACTTGGCCGGGCGTTACGGCGGCGATGAGTTCTGCGTGATTCTTCCGAAAATGCCGCTGGAAAAGGCCGCTGAGGTCATGGAACGCATACGCGAAACCTTCAGTAACTACCGTAACCCGCAGATCCCTGAACTGCGCGTGAGCCTGAGCATTGGCCTGGCGGGGTTCCAGCCGTCGTTTACCGATGCCGCCATGTGGCTCAATGCAGCGGACCGGGCGCTGTATACGGCGAAAGACACGGGGCGTAACCGGGTCAACGTGAGCGACGAAAGGGTTGCCTACTCCGCCTGAAACAGTGCGACGACAGCTCGTCCGAATCTTCCTGCCTGCGCGCCGCAAGAAAGCATAATGCCACCATTGGTCGCCTACCCAAAAAAGGTCCTGCCTTCGGGGCGAACTTCTTGTCAGGCTTATCACTCTGAATCCGTTGTCCACCCCTCTGTCGGCACAAGGAAGCTGACAATGAGCAAGTCAACCGTATGGCGCATGCCTTACGGGGGCAGGCGCATACCCAAGGAAACTCCAGCAGTCTGCTTGCCCGAGCATCCGAACATGCTATTTAACGCACATAAAAAAACCATACATTCGCTGCAACACACCCTTGCCCAACATGCCAGTTTGCTGGACGCCATCGAGCGCTCCATGGCGGTGATCGAATTCGACCTGCAGGGCAACGTGCTGCGGGCCAATGCCAATTTCCTACAGACCATGGGTTACCGCGCCGAACAGGTCGAGGGCCAACCCCATCGGATGTTCTGTACCCCGGCATTCGCTCGCAGCGCCGAGTACAACCAGCTGTGGTCGAACCTGCGCAATGGCCTTTTCCAGTCCGGCACCTTTGAACGGGTGGCCGGCGATGGTCAGTCGGTGTGGCTCGAAGCCAGCTACAACCCAGTGCGAGATGAAGAGGGGCACGTGACCAAAGTGGTGAAGTACGCCATGGACGTCACCCCGCGCCTGCAGGCCGAAAGCGAAGCGAACGCCAAGCTGGAAGCCATCGGCAGGGCGATGGCGGTGATCGAATTCAACCTCGACGGCACCATCATCACCGCCAACACGAACTTCCTGCAGCGCATGGGTTACACCCTCGCGCAGGTCCAGGGCCAGCACCATCGCCTGTTCTGCACGAAAGCGTTGGCCAACAGTTCGGCCTACGAGGATTTCTGGCGGCGCCTGAACCAGGGTGAATTGTTCAGCGGCCAGTTCGAGCGCGTGGATAAAAACGGCCAGACCGTGTGGCTCGAAGCCAACTACAACCCGGTGTACGACGCCAGCGGGCGCCTGTGCAAAGTGGTCAAGTTCGCCTCGGACATCACCGCCAGGGTGCAACAACATGCCGCCGACGCCGCCAGTGCCGCCCAGGCGTACCACATCTCCCTGAACACCCGGGACATCGCCGAAAAGGGTGCCGACGTGATCCAGCAAACGGCCAGCGGCATGCGCGACATTGCCGCGGACATCGACAGTTCTTCACAGAAGATCGCCAAGCTGGGCGAGCGCTCGCAGCAGATCTCCACCATCGTCAATACCATTCGCGGCATCGCCGACCAGACCAACCTGCTGGCACTCAATGCCGCCATCGAGGCGGCGCGTGCGGGCGAGCAGGGTCGCGGGTTTGCCGTGGTGGCCGATGAGGTACGGCAACTGGCAGCGCGCACCAGTGGTTCGACGGCAGAAATCTCCAGCATGATCGCGATGATCCAGGATGAAACCCGCGAGGCCATCCACAGCATGGACGGTACCCGCGACCGCGCCGCGCAAGGCGTGGACTTGGCCAATCGCGCCGGTACGGTCATCCTGCAGATTCGCGAAGGCACCGGTGAGGCCGTTCAGGCGGTGAGTGCGTTTGCCAATGAGCGTGGCGCTCACTGAGACGATCTTCATGCGGGCGGTCGGGGGCTCGGTCTATAGTGCTTCATTGTCTATTTGTCGATGATCCGAGCCCACCATGACCCCAGAAAAGCCTGAAGCCGCCCCTGTCGACCACCTGCGCTTCCACCGCGCCCACGCCCACTTGGCGCCGACCTTCGGCAACGACACCTTTGCCCTCAAGGCCGAAGCCTTCGCGCGCTTCTTTGGCACGCCCACGTTCCTCGGCGCACAAACTGCGCTCGTGGTGTTGTGGGTGGTGTTGAACATGACCGGTATCACGCATTTCGACGTGTACCCGTTCATCCTGCTCAACCTGGCTTTCAGCCTGCAATCGGCCTATGCCGCGCCGCTGATCCTGCTGGCCCAGACCCGCCAGGCGGCGCGCGACAAAGCCCAGTCCGATGCCGACGCACAACACCGCGAAGCGCTGGCAATCGCCAACAGCGAGCGCCAGGCCCAGGCTGCGCAGACCACCAAGCAGTTACTGGAACTGCTGGAGCAAAACACCCGGCTCACGGAAATGACCAAACAACTGACCGAACATATCGAAAGCCTCACGTGCGAAATGCATGAGCACTTTGTGCGAAAAGCCTAAGGCAACCGCACATGCCGGCCCAGCTCATCGAACAATGCGACCACCGAGCGCAATGCTCGACAATCCGGGCGCGTGAGCAACCACAGCGCCGTATTGTGCCCCGCCAATGCGGGCCCCAGTGGCTGCAGGCCTTCCCCCAATAGAAAGTCCGGCAATGCCGCCACACCCAGCCCCGCCCGTACCAATTCGGTCACCGACAGCATGCTGTTGCAGCGATAACTGGGGCGCACACCGGGCAGGTGCTCGCGACGCCAGACGACCGTCGGGTGATCGGGCAAGAAATCATCCGGGGCGATCCAAGGCAGGTCGGCCAACTCACGGCCCGCGTGTTGCTCGACGAAACCTCGGCTGGCGCAGACCTGGTATGACACGCTGCCAAGGCAACGTCCGACAAGGTGCTCGGGCGGCGCCTTGGTCAGGCGCAGGGCGATATCCGCGTCGCGGCGGCTGAGGTTGGCGAAATCATTCGACGTGCTCAGCTCCAGGGTCAGCGCCGGGTAATGCGACATGAACTGCGCGAGGGCCGGCAACAGCAACCCCTGCAGCACCGAATCGGTACAGGTCAGGCGCACCGTGCCGCTGATCACTTCACCGCCCTGCTCCACCCCAATGCGCGCAGCTTCCAGTGCTTGCTCGGCACGTTCCGCCTGCTGCGCCAGGTTACTCGCCAGGCTCGTGGGCAGGTAACCGGCGCGGCTTTTTTCGAACAACGTCTGGCCCAGCGCCGTCTCCAGGCGCCGCACTGCGCGAAACACCGTGGACACATCCACCCGCAACAATGCCGCCGCCCGGGCGAGGGTGCCACCGCGCACGAGGGCCAGGATCAGCGACAGGTCTGGGTAATCCAGTGAGTAGTGCGTGGTTGCATTGAGCATGTGCGCAAACGCCAATATTGATTGCGTGAACGCCAATCTATAGTGCGCCCCAGGACACCACAAGCCATGGGATGTACACGATGAACGCCACCCACCTCCACGTCGCCCTGATCGGCGACTACAACCTCGACGTGACCGCCCACCAGGCGATTCCCGTGGCGCTGCAACAAGCAGCCGATACCTTGGGCCTGACCGTGCACGTACAGTGGCTCGACACCGACGCCCTGCCCGTGACACTCCAGGGCTTCGACGGTTTCTGGTGCGTCCCCGCCACGCCCTATCGCGACACAGAGGCGGCCCTGCGGGCGATTCGTTTTGCCCGCGAACAGCGGCGACCGTTCCTGGGCACCTGCGGCGGCTTTCAACATGCCGTGCTGGAATATGCCCGCAACGTGGTGGGGTGGGCCGATGCCGAGCATGGCGAACTCGCCCCGGATGCCAAGCGCGCAGTGATCGCGCCATTGAGCTGTGCCCTGGTGGAAGCCACCGACACTGTGCGCCTGGCGCCCTACACGCGCATCGCCGACGCCTACGGCACCCTTGACCTGTTGGAGGACTATCGCTGCCGCTACGGCATCAACCCTGAGTTCATCGATGCCCTGCTCGAAGGCGACCTGATCCCCAGCGGCCATGATGCAGCTGGCGACTTGCGCGCGGTGGAACTGCTCGATCACCCGTTCTTCGTGGCCACCCTGTTCCAGCCCGAGCGCAGCGCGCTGAAAGGCGTCACCCCGCCCCTGGCGGTTGCCCTGCTCAAGGCATGCCAGGCGGTGTCGGCATGATCGCCCACACACCCGCACCGCCCTATTACGCGGTGATCTTCAGTTCACTGCGCACCGAAGGCGATCTCGGTTACAGCCAGGCCGCCACTCGCATGCTCGAACTGGCGCGCGAACAACCGGGGTTTCTCGGCGTGGAATCGGCACGGGAAGACGGCTTGGGCATCACCGTGTCGTACTGGGAAAATGAGGCGGCTATCCTGGCCTGGAAACAGCAGGCCGAGCACCGCGTGGTGCGCGAACAGGGGCGCGCCACCTGGTACTCGGCCTTCCAGACCCGGGTATGCAAAGTCGAACGGGCCTACGCCTTCCGGAATTGAAAGGCGCCCGCTTTTATACCTTCACCGGGTTGACAAACGTGCAGGCCTAACTGACCAGACTGCGCAACGCGCTGATCTGCGGGATCTCCACCCGCCGCATATACACCCGCAACGGCTCGGTGATGTTGATGCGGTCGTCGATGTTCTGGTCCAGCAGCAACTGGATACGGTCACGGGACAGGGTCATGGCCTGCTCCGGGGCCGGCAGCCAGACGAATTCGGCAGTGGGGATGATGCCGTCATCGGCCACATCCATGCCAAAGGAGTCTTCGCTGAATCGCACGATGTACTGGCCGGTCTTGCGGTTGAGGCCAACAAAACCGTGGAGTCGGTCGGCAGCCTGGCAGATAAGCTCGGAGGTGATGCGCATGGTAAACCTCACTGAAAAGTCCCATTGGGACTGGAAAGATGGTTTACACGCGTGGCGGGAAATACTGCCCTCTAACGGGGCGGCTTCGGCCAAGAGTACTGCAATGCCCCCGTCAAAAACCCGAAAATTTTGCCCGTGCGCACGTTAATGTCGGTTTGGTGATAGCGCCTTTCGCAATCAATTGTTAAAAAGGAGGCCTTCTCAAAGCTACCTCCACGAAAGGACTTCGCATATGCCTGTCACGTTTACCAAGAGCGCCCTGCTGCTCGCCCTGATGCTCGGCCTTGGCCAGGCACATGCGCAAGACCCCATCAGCCCGGCCGAATTGGCGACCAACGAAGGCATCCCCTACCCTGCCGTGATCGCCCACCGTGGCGCGTCCTTTGATGCGCCCGAGTCCACCGCCGCAGCCTACAAGATCGCCCGCGACCTGGGTGCCGACTACCTGGAAATGGACCTGCAGCGCAGCAAGGACGGCGTACTGTTCGCCCTGCACGACAACAACCTGCAGCGCACCACCGACGTGGCCACCAAGTTCCCTGATCGCAAGGATGCCCCGGCCAACGAGTTCACCTGGAAAGAACTGCAAACCCTCGACGCCGGCAGCTGGTTCAACACCGCCTACCCAGACCGCGCACGCCCAGGTTTCGTCGGCCTGAAAATCCAGAGCCTGGACGACATCATCAAGATCGCCGAAGGCAACCCGCAGCACAAACCCGGCCTGTACATCGAGACCAAGGAACCCAAGCAATTCCCGGGCATCGAGGCGGACCTGAAGAACAAGCTGCTGGATAAAGGCTGGCTGAGTTCCGCCGGCTCCAAGCTGGGCAAGAGCAACACAGGCGTCGGCCAGGGCAAGGGCCGCGTGGTGCTGCAAACCTTTGAAGTCGCCAGCCTGAAAGAGCTGCAGAAAGAGATGCCCAACACCCCGAAAATCCTGCTGCTGTGGGTGGGTGAAGGCAGCATCGAGCCTAAAAACAAGCAGACCTTCGCCGAGTCCGGCGAAACCACCAAGGCCGCCTACTACGCCAAGCAAGAGCCAAAGGACGCCGCCGAGTTCGAAAAATGGGTCGACGAAGCCAAGAGCCTCGGCGCCATTGGTACTGGCCCATCGGCTGAGCTGACCAACCATGGCGACCAGAGCTACTCGGACCTGGTCAAGCCGGAGATGAACAAGCTGACCCACGACAAAGGCCTGCTGGTGCACGTCTATACCGTGGATGAGCCGGTGGACTTCGACAAAGTGATGAAGGCCGGCGTCGATGGCATCTTCACCAACCGCGCCGCCGAACTGCTGAAGTTCTACAAGCGCTGGCCGTCGTCCAGCGTGCAGGACCTGTTGAACGACTATAAGTACTGAGTGAAGGCCCCATGGTCAGGCCGCCTGTGGTTGGGGCGTGACGACAGCCTGATCCTCGACGAGCTGGGGCGCACCGCGCCCCATGCGCATGACGCCCCCCATTGATGCTCTGCCCCAGCGCGCCGATCACGGTCAGCCTGCAAGGGCACCTCACCAACGCCCATCGCCTGTTCATCCCTTCGCGACAGCCCCACGCCATTCGCGAGGCGATCCCGCGCAACCAGCGGATTGAACAAACTGCGCAACTGCTTGAAATAATTAAGGGTGAATTAAGTTGCGCTGGTTAATCTGATCCCACTTAAACAGCTCACCCGAGAAGGACACACACCATGAAAACTTTGACTGCCCTGTTCGCTGCTACCGCCCTGACACTGACCGCCGGCCTGGCCCAGGCTGATGTTCGCCCCGACCAGATCGAAGGCCTGCTCAAATCCGGCGCCGTGAAGCCTTTCGAACAACTCAACAGCGCTGCACTGGCCACACACAAAGGTGCGACCATCACCGACACCGAACTGGACCACAACAACAGCGGCGTGCTGGTCTACGAAGTTGACCTGACTGACACCGCCGGCAAGAAGTTTGAAGTGAAGCTCGACGCCAAGACCGGCGCCGTGCTGGAAGACAAGATCGACAGCTGATTCACCGTCTCGCTCAAAGCCGCGCTGCCTTCGGGTAGCGCGGCTTTTTTATGCCCGCACGTAGGAAAACCCTCCATTTAGTGAATGAAATTACACCCAGAGTGCGCAAGGTCGCTAAAATCCCCTCTATCGGCCAGGGCATAACGCTCACCACCTTACGGATCGAGAACGCTGCATGGGGCAAAAAGCCGACGACATCGCCACCATTGGCCGAATCAGTGCCGTCCCCGCGATGCTCAAAGTCATCAGCGACATGACCGGCCTGCGCTTTGCCGCTGTGGCACGGGTGACCGACGACACCTGGACCGCCTGCGCCGTTCTCGACCAACTGGACTTCGGCCTCGGTGTAGGCGGTGAACTGGACCTGACCACCACGATCTGCCACGAAATTCGCGGCTCCCATGTGTCCGTGGTAATCGACAAGGCCAGCGAGGATCCGCTCTACCACGACCACCACACGCCGCGGCTCTATCAGTTTGAAAGCTACATTTCGGTGCCGGTGTTCCGCACCGACGGGAATTTTTTCGGCACGATCTGCGCCCTCGACCCCAACCCTGCCCACCTGCGCAGCAGCAGCATCCAGTCGACCATGGAGTCGTTCGCCCGGGTGCTGTCCTTGCAGATCGAAGCCGAAGAAGCCGCTCAGCACACCCATGCGCAATTGCAGGAAGAGCGCGACACCGCCGAACTGCGCGAGCAATTCATCGCCGTGCTTGGCCATGACCTGCGCAACCCGCTGTTTGCCATCAACTTCGGCGCCGAGCGGCTGCTGCGCAAGTTTCCAGACCCTGCCACCGATACCCTCGTACGCCATATCCTGGCCAGCGGTCGCCGCGCCGCGCAGTTGGTCGAAGACTTGCTGGACTTCGCCAGGGGCCGCATGGGCAGCGGTATTCCGCTGAACATCAGCGATTGCCAGGGTTTGCAGACGGCATTGCAGCATGTGGTCTCGGAGGTGCAGAGCGTGCACCCGCAGCGAGTGATCAAGGCGGACATCGGCGTTCTGCAGGGCGTGAGCGGCGACCGCGATCGCCTGGCACAGTTGCTGTCCAACTTGGTGGCCAATGCCATCCACCATGGCCGTCACGACGGGCCGGTGGAAGTCACGGCGAAGATCGAGCAGGGCCAGTTCAACCTGACGGTCAAGAACCCCGGGCAGATCGACGCGCAAGCCTTGCCCCGGCTGTTCGAGCCCTACTCACGCCCCGCCAAGGACACGCCCCAGGCCGGCCTGGGGCTGGGGTTGTATATCGTCAAGCAGATTGCCGACGCCCACGGCGGTGAGTTGAGCGTCTCCACCACCGCCGAGCACGGCACCGTGTTCACATTCAGCCTGGCAACGGCCTGATCAAGCGCCGAGGCGGGCCGTCACCTCGTTCAACTCACTCGACAACCCGCGCAGGTTATGGCTCGCCGCTTCGGTGCGCTTGACGTTATCGAGGTTGGCCGTCGCCACCGTGGTGATCTGTGTGATGTTGCGCGAGATGTCTTCGGCCACCGAGGTCTGCTCCTCGGCCGCCGTGACGATCTGGCGGTTCATGTCGCGGATCGCCTCGACGGCCTGGGTGATATGAGCCAGCATGGCACCGGCCTGGGTGACCTTCTCCACACTCTCATCGCTGCATGACTGGCCGCTCACGATCGCCTCGGCCGCATCCACCGCGCCGGTCTGCACCGCCTCGATAATCCCGTTGATCTCGATGATCGACGCCGCCGTGCGTTGCGCCAGGCTGCGCACCTCATCGGCCACCACCGCAAAACCACGGCCGGCTTCGCCCGCGCGCGCGGCTTCAATGGCGGCGTTCAGCGCCAGCAGGTTGGTCTGCTCGGCGATCCCACGAATCACTTCCAGCACCTTGCCGATGCGCACGCTGTCGGTTTCCAGACGGCGGATGATGGTGCCCGTGTTGAGGATCTCGTTGCGCATCTGGCCAGCAATGGCATTCAACTCGCCGCTGGCGCTGACCAGGTCGGTGGCGCTGCGCTGCAGGCGGCTGAAGGTTTCAGCGAGGAAGTCGCGCAAGGTATTCGCGGCAGCCGCCAGATGGCCGAGTTCATCCTGGCGACGGCTGGCCACGCGCTCGGCGAAGCGGCCGTGGCTCAGTTGCGTCACGTAGTCGATCAGGCTGCGGATCGGCAGGATCAGGTTGCGGTTGATCAGCCACAGACTGAACAAGCCGATCAACACACTGGAGAGCACCATGATTGCCAGTCCTACCAGCACGGTACGCTCGGCGTAGGCACTGATGGCCCTGGATTGCTGGCTGCCTTGTTCGCGCAGATCACTGACCAGCGCACTCATCTGCTCACTGGCGGCGCGGTCGACGCCCTTGACCGCCGTGTCGCCGGCGCTCGCATCGCCACCGGCGGCCACGTAGGCATCGCGGCCTTTCTGGTAGGCAACCCCCAATTGCTGGGGTTCCTGTCGCTCGTCACAAAACTGTCAAATTCACTTGCAATGATTCGCTACGCGACCTGTGAAACGTCCTACAGGCCTTTTCTCTGCGAGCCCTCATGAACCACAGCATCGACCACAGCCACCAGGACTCCGACCTGTTTGGCTTGCTTTACGGTTTCCGTTTTCGCCCCGGTGAAAAGGGCGAGCAGATCGATTCGGCCACGGCGCTCCAGGCCCTGCGGCAACCGGACGACCCGCAAGAGTTTTTGTGGCTGCACCTGAACCTCGCGCACGCGGCATGCGAGCGCTGGATGCAGGCAAACCTGGACCTACCGGAAGAATTCTTCGAAGCCCTGCACGAGGGGTCGCGCTCGACGCGCATCGAACACGTCGACTCGGCCTTGCTGGCAGTGGTCAACGACGTGGTGTTCAACTTCAGCAGCATGGTGTCGTCGGATATTTCCACGCTGTGGGTGTGTGCCCGCAGTCGCCTACTGATCAGCGCGCGCCTGCAACCACTGCACTCGGTGGACAAACTGCGCTCGTCGGTGAAGGCCGGTGAAAGCTTTCGCTCGCCGCTGGCGTTGCTGGTGCACTTGCTGCGCGACCAGGGTGAGGTGCTGACGCAGATCGTGCGCAAGACCAGCATCAGCGTCGACCATATCGAAGACCAGTTACTGTCTTCACGCCTGTCCACTAACCGCGCCGAACTCGGTGCGGCGCGCCGGGTGCTGGTACGCCTGCAACGCCTGTTGGCGCTGGAGCCTGGCTCGCTGCTGCGCCTGCTCAACCGCCCGCCCCAGTGGCTGCAGAAGGAAGACGTGAAGGAATTGCGTAAATCCACCGAAGAGTTTGCGCTGATCATCAACGACCTGATGGCCCTGGGCGAACGCATCAAGCTGTTGCAGGAAGAGATCGCCGCCAACCTCAACGAACAAAGCAACCGCACGCTGTTCACCCTCACCGTGGTGACGGTGCTGGCGTTGCCGATCAACATCATCGCCGGCTTTTTCGGCATGAACGTTGGGGGGGTGCCGCTTTCCCAGGACCCGGAGGGGTTTTGGATATTGGTGGCGTTGGTGGCTACCTTCACGTTGATCGCCGGGCGTTGGGCCTTTAGGAAACGCAAAGACTATTGAATTGAAATGCCGTCAAACGGTGGGAGTGGGCCTGCCCGTGAATGCGGTGTATCAGTTAAAGCTAAGTTGACTGACACATTGCATTCGCGAGCAAGCCCGCTCCCACACGGGTTTTGCGCTGCTCACAGGACAAGCGGCGACCTCAATACCGCTAAACACTGACCTGCGGCAGCATCTCTGTAACATTCTGCAATGACTATGAACGACATCCTCCCCACACTGGATGCCCCGGCATGGCCACCCCTTCACTGACTGCCTCCCCCCACGCTTCACCTGCAGACCCTAAACCCAGGCTGGACAAGAAACCCGGCCTGGTGACGGTGATCATCTTCTTCGCCGTGCTCGCCATGGGCCTGTTGTTCACCGCCTACAGCCTCATGCATGACATGCACGAGATGGGGGCTCAACTCACTACCTGGACGCCGTTTTTACTGCTCGGTGTGGCGCTGTTGATCGCCCTGGGTTTCGAGTTCGTCAACGGCTTCCACGACACCGCCAACGCGGTGGCGACGGTGATCTACACCAACTCGTTGCCGCCGCATTTTGCGGTGGTGTGGTCCGGTTTTTTCAACTTTCTCGGCGTACTGCTTTCCAGCGGCGCCGTGGCGTTCGGCATCATTGCACTGCTGCCGGTCGAGTTGATCTTGCAGGTGGGTTCATCGGCCGGTTTCGCGATGATCTTCGCCCTGTTGATCGCCGCAATCCTGTGGAACCTCGGCACCTGGTGGCTGGGTTTGCCCGCCTCGTCGTCCCACACCCTGATCGGCTCGATCATCGGCGTGGGCGTGGCGAATGCCCTGATGCACGGGCGCGACGGCACCAGTGGTGTGGACTGGAGCCAGGCGATCAAGATCGGTTACGCCTTGCTGCTGTCGCCGCTGATCGGCTTCGCGTTTGCGGCCATGCTGTTGCTGGCGCTGCGTGCCTTCGTCAAGAACCGTGCGCTGTACAAGGCGCCGAAAGGTGACACCCCGCCGCCGTGGTGGATCCGCGGCATGCTGATTGCCACCTGCACCGGCGTGTCCTTCGCCCACGGCTCCAACGACGGGCAAAAAGGCATGGGCCTGATCATGCTCATCCTGGTGGGCACCCTGCCGATGGCCTATGCGCTGAACCGCACCATGCCGGCCGAGCAGTCCTTGCAGTTCGCGGCCGTGGCCGAAGTCACCCAGGCCGCCCTGGTGAAAAGTGCCCCCAACGCTTTGACCGGCGATCCGCGCCCTATTCTCTCGACCTATGTGCGCACCAAGGAACCTACGGCCGAACTGGTGCCTGCCCTCGCCGCCCTGGCCGGGCAGATCGGTGATGAAGTCAAAGGTTACGGCTCCCTGGCCAAAGTGCCTGCCGAGGCCGTCGGCAACGTGCGCAACGACATGTACCTGAGCAGTGAAACCATTCGCCTGATGGACAAGGGCAAGGTCGGCAATTTCGACGCGGATACCCAGGGCAAGCTGCAACTGTTCAAGCAACAGATCGACAGTTCCACACGCTTCATTCCGTTATGGGTGAAGATCGCCGTGGCGATCGCCCTGGGCCTGGGCACCATGGTGGGCTGGAAACGCATCGTGGTGACCGTCGGCGAGAAGATCGGCAAGACGCACCTGACCTACGCCCAGGGTGCCTCGGCGGAAATGGTGGCGATGCTGACCATTGGCGCGGCGGATATGTATGGGCTGCCGGTGTCGACCACCCATGTGTTGTCGTCGGGTGTGGCGGGGACCATGGTGGCCAACGGGGGCGGGTTGCAGATGCGCACTATCCGCAATCTGGCGATGGCGTGGGTGCTGACGTTACCGGCCGCCATCCTGCTTTCAGGCAGCCTCTACTGGCTGTTCACCCAACTCTTCTAACGCCACACAGCACACAATGTGGGAGCGGGCTTGCCCGCTCCCACATTTGGCGTTGTATTGCTTCAGTGATTGAAGAGTCCAGTCATAGCCTTCAGCCGTTTTTTGTACACCCGCCGCGCCTCCAACGCCTCCTCCAGCGTCACCGCCACAAACCCTGCCCGCTGGTTTGGCTGCATTTGACCGATCAGGTCCAGGTCGGCGCTGATCACCGTGCCGATCATCGCGTAGCCACCGCCCGATACCGCGTCCCGATGCAACACAATCGGCTCCAGGCCGGCCGGCACCTGGATCGACCCAATCGGGTAGCAACTGTCGACGATGTTCGACGGATCCGATCCCGCGCCAAAGGGTTGCTCCCGTGGCTGGAAGGTCAATGCACTGCCGCCCTTGAAGCGATAGCCGATGCGGTCGGCCTCGGACCCCACGGTCCAGGGCTCGGCAAAAAAGCTGGCTTTGGCCGCAGCGGTCAATCGCTCGTAATACAGGCCGGGCACCACACGCAGGGTCACATCACCGCCCACCGATCGGCGCAACGCCATCGGCAGGCTATTGCCCGCACGGCCTGTGCCGCTGGGTTCGCCAATGGGCAACTCATCGCCTTCCTGCAAACGCCGCCCGTGAAACCCGCCAAGTGCGCCGAGGGTATACGTCGAGCGACTGCCAAGGACCAATGGCACGTCAATGCCGCCGGCCACCGCGAGGTAGGTGCGGGCGCCGGCCCTGGGAAATTCAAAGCGCAAGACCTGCCCGGCACGCACCTGGAACGCGGTGTCCTGATGCACCACTTCACCGTCCAGGCGCGGCGACATCAACGCGCCGCTGAGTGCCACCAGCGCGTCCTGTTGAAACGCCAGTTCGGGACCGATCAGCGTGCATTCCAGGCCCGCCGCGCCGGCCGGGTTGCCCACCAAATGGTTGGCCGCACTCAATGCGTATTGGTCCAGCGCACCTGACGGCGGGATGCCCAAGTGGTAGTAACCTTCGCGGCCAAGGTCCTGCACGGAGGTGGCGAGGCCGGGTTTGAGGACCTTGATCATGCCAGCGCCTCCTGCAGGGTTTTCGGATAACCGATAGGGTCGGAGAGAAAGGCATCGAGGGAAAATTCCACCGGGCGGATGCGCAGGTCGAAACGGCCGGCGTCCACATCGGCCACCGCCTGGTCGTAGGCGTCACGGTCCATCGGTTTGAACTGCACGATATCGCCGGGGCGGAAGAACACCATGTGTTCCTTGAGGTACGCCAGTTGCTGCGCCGGGTCGTAGATCGGCGCCGGGGTCACGCCGAACATCTGGTAACCGCCGGCACCGCGCACCGAGTAGATGCACCCAAAACAGCCGCCATGGCCGAGGGTGAGTTTCGGCGTGTCGGTGCGCGGTCGCAGGTACTTGGGCACCTGCAATTGGCGCGCGCGCTCGACCATCTGGAACATGAACGGCAAGCCCGCGACAAAGCCGACCATCGACACAAACCACGGCGCGCCACTGTGGGCGGCGATAAACGCGTCGACGTCGGCCAGGCCGTTGATGCGCGCGGCGTACTCCAGGTCGGTGCCGCTGGGGTCTTGATGACGGTCACGAAAACGCATCAGGGTTTCATGGGTCCAGGGGTCGTTGTAGAGCACCGGGATTTCGATGATGCGCGTGTGCAACGTGCGTTCGGCCACGGCCTGGGTTTCGGCGGTCTGCACCGCATCGAGCAATACGTGGGGCGCGATGCGGTCGGGGTCGAAGCGAATCTGGAACGACGCATTGGCCAGGCACACATCCAGCACGCCTTCGAGCGCCAGGCGCTCCACCGCGCGGGTCACCGCCATGCCTTTGAAAAAGGCCTCCAGGGACATGCTGTCGCTGACCTCGGCAAACAGGTGTTCATCACCACCGAAGCTGTAGCGGATGGGGGACGTTTCAGCCATGTCTGTTCCTCTTGGAATCATTGTAGAAAGGCAGGCGAAAAAAATAGGCGATGTTTTTTTATTGGGGTGTTTTGACCGTAATGCCCGCTTGGTCCAGGGCTTCGCGGGTGGCCTCCACCAACTCCAGCGCACCGGGGGTGTCACTGTGCAGGCAGATGGAGTCGAATTCGATGAACAGGTCTTCGCCTTCCACAGTTCGTACAAGCCCGGTCTGACACGCCCTAAGGACGCGCGCCGCCACTGTCGCAGGATCCAGCGCCCGCACGGTGCGGGTAAACACGATGGAACCTGTCAGGTCGTACTCACGGTCAGCGTAAAACTCGCGCACCACCGGTTGCCCCAGCTCTGTGGCGATCCGCCAGATCACCGAGTTGGGCATGCAGTACAGCAGCAGTGTGGGCTCGATGATGCGCAGGTTTTGAACGAGCAGGCGCGCGGCTTCTTCATCGCGAGCCAGGTGCATGTACAGCGCGCCGTGGGGCTTGATATGTTGCAGGGTCAGGCCCTGGGCGCGGGCGATTTCACGCAGGGCGCCGAGCTGGTAGAGCATGTCGTCCACCAGTTCCTGGGCCGGTGCGTTGATGTGGCGACGGCCAAAGCCGACCAGATCCCGAAAGCCCGGGTGCGCGCCGATGGCCACGCCCAATTGCTTGGCGCGTTCGACGGTACGGCGCATGGTACCGGGGTCGCCGGCGTGGAAGCCGGTGGCGATATTGGCCGAGCTGATATACGCCATCAGCTGCGCATCGACGCCATCGCCGATCGTCCAGGGGCCGAAGCCCTCGCCCATGTCCGAGTTGAAATCCACTGCCTGCATCGAAGTCGCTCCGCCTAAGTGATGGTGGAAAAGTAGGCTGCGGCTTGACCCCTTGGGAAGATCTATTATCAGATAGCCCATCTTCTGAAAATCAGATAACCACACCCTCACCCGACGGTAGGAGCCCGGCATGTCCCTGACCCTGCGCCAAGTCCGCTACTTCGTCGCCACCGCCGAAATCGGCCAGATTTCCCAAGCGGCGATTCACCTGAACATTTCCCAGTCAGCGGTGACCACGGCGATCAAGGAGCTGGAAGCCATGCTCGGCGTGCAGCTGTTCATGCGTTCGGCCCAAGGCATGAACCTGACCGACGCCGGCCGGCACTTTCTCAACCGTGCCTACGTGATTCTGCGCAGCGTGGACGATGCACTCAACAGCCCGCTGCCCGACTACCGCGCCAGCGGGGTGCTGCGCCTGGCGGCCAGCTACACGGTGCTTGGCTACTTCCTGCCGCACCACTTGCAACGCATGGAACACTGGCACCCGGACGTGACCATCGAAGTCTTCGAGCAGGAACGCCAGGCCATCGAACAAGGCCTGCTCGACGGCCAGTTCGACATGGCGGTGGTGCTCACCGCCAACCTCACCCACCCGGCGATCGTCTCGGAAATCCTGTTCAATTCGGAACGCCGCCTGTGGCTGCCCAGCCATCACCCCTTGTGCGAACGCGGCGCCGTGAGCCTGGCCGACGTGGCCCGGGAACCCTACATCCTGCTCACCGTCGACGAGGCCGAACACAGCGCCATGCGTTACTGGGAACAGGCCGGGCAAATGCCCAATGTGCGGCTGCGCACCAGCTCGGTGGAGGCCGTGCGCAGCATGGTCGCCAACGGCAGCGGCGTGGCGATCCTGTCAGACCTGGTGCATCGGCCCTGGTCCCTGGAAGGCAAGCGCATCGAAACCCTGACCGTCACTGACCAGGTGGCACCCATGAGCGTGGGCCTGGCGTGGCACCGCGAGCGCGCGTTCACCCCGGCGATGCAGGCAGTGCGCGATTACTTCCACGACGCCTTCCTGGCGCCGCAGCAGTTGTCTGCACGGCGTTAGAGCTGGGCTTGCAAGGTGGCGGCCAGCCAATCCATGAACACCCGCACGCGTTGCGGCAAATGGCGTTGACCGGCGTAGAGCAGGGACACCTCCAGCGGTGGCGCCACGAAGTCCGGCAAGACGCTGATCAATTCGCCCCGGGCCAGTAAATCGCGCACGCCGAGCAATGGCACCTGCGTGATACCAAAGCCGCCCAGGCACGCCGCCTGATAGGCATCGGTGCTGTTGACGGTGACACGCCCTTCCATCGGCACCCGCAGCACCTTGCCGCCCGACTGATATTCAAAGCCGGATGACCGTGCGCCCAGCGGCCGTACGTAATGCACCAAGTGATGATTGGCCAAGTCAGCCAGGGTGTGGGGCACCCCCTGGCGTTGAAGGTAGGCCGGACTCGCACAGTTGACCATCGGCATACTGCACACCCGGCGCGCCACGACGGTTTGATCAGGCTGGGCGCCCACCCGCAAGACGCAGTCGAAGCCTTCGGCGATCAGGTCCACCTGGCGGTCCGAGCTGCTGATTTCCATCTGGATCAGCGGGTGTCGCTCCATGAACAGCGGCAGGTGCGGCAGGACCATGTTCCGCGCCGTCACATTGGGCATATCCACCCGAATTCGCCCGCTGAGCTGGGCTTCATCCTGGCGAAACAGCCCCTCCAGTTCCTCCATGTGCGACAGCAGGTCCTTGCTGCGCTCGTACAACACGCGGCCGTCCTGGGTGGCCTGCACCTTGCGCGTGGTGCGCTGCAACAAGCGTGCGCCGAGCAACGCCTCCAACGCCTGCACATGCTCGGACACGGTGGAGCGCGGCAGCCCCAGGCTCTCGCCGGCCTGGGTGAAGCTCGACAGCTCGGTGACGCGCACGAAGGTGCGCAGCAGTTCAAGTTTGTTCATGGATTGTTCGCCTTATCCGGCCAGTGATTCCGGTATAGCGCTGTTTATCACGTTAGGCACGAATAAATACACTTCCTCTCACTGATCACCTGAGAGGACATCACCATGACCCGTAAAATCGCACTTATCACCGGCGCAAGCCGTGGCCTGGGCAAAAGCGCCGCGCTGCACCTGGCGGCTCAGGGCGTCGATATCATCGGCACCTACCACATTGCTGCGGCTGAAGCTCAAGCGGTGGTCGAGCAGGTTCAGGCCCTGGGTGGCCGCGCCGCGATGGTGCAGCTGGATGTGAGCCAGAGCGGCAGCTTCAATGACTTTGTCGGCAAAGTCGCCACTTTGCTCAAGGACGTTTTCGCCCAGGATCACTTCAACTTTCTGATCAACAACGCCGGCATCGGCGCCCACGCCAGTTTTGCCGAGACCACCGAAGCACAGTTTGACCAGTTGGTGGCGATCCACTTCAAGGCGCCGTTCTTTCTTACGCAAAAATTGCTGCCGCTGATCAGCGATGGCGGGCGCATCATCAATATTTCCAGCGGCCTGGCACGGTTCAGCCTGCCGGGGTATTCGGCCTACGCGTCGATGAAGGGGGCGATAGAAGTGCTGTCGCGCTACCAGGCCAAGGAACTGGGCCCGCGCGGGATTACCGTGAATACCCTGGCCCCTGGCGCGATTGCCACCGACTTCAGCGGCGGTGCGGTGCGTGACAACCCGGATGTGAATACGATGGTGGCCAACAACACGGCCCTGGGGCGCGCCGGTTTGCCGGACGACATTGGCGGGGCGATTTCAACCTTGCTGGCCGATGGCAGCCACTGGATCACCGGGCAGCGCATCGAGGCCTCGGGCGGCATGTTTCTTTAGACATTCTGCGCTAGCATCAATGCCTTCAGATCACTGACAGGCAATCATCGATGAGTTTTGATCCAGGCTTGGCCGGCGGCATGGGCGTATTGGCGGCCGTGGTCGACAGCGGCAGTTTCGCCCGCGCTGCCGACAGCCTGGAGATGACACCGTCGGGGGTCAGCCGCGCGATTTCACGCCTGGAAAAACGCCTGGGAATTCGCCTGTTCGACCGCACCACCCGCTCGGTGCAATTGACCGACGAGGGGCGACGTTTCTATCAGGAGATCGCCCCGCTGCTGGCCGGCCTTGAAGAGGCCGCCAACGCCGCAGCAGACAGTGCATTGACCGTGCGCGGGCGCCTGCGGGTGAACATCGACCCCTATTTCTCGCGGCTGGTGTTGGGCCCGGTGCTCGGCGACTTCATGCGCCAATACCCGCACCTGCAGCTGGACCTGCACACCCGCGACCAACTCGGCGACCTGGTTGCCGACGGTTTCGATCTGGCGATTCGCTTCGGCATCCCGCAATCCTCTTCATTGATCGCCCGCAAGTTGATGGAAGTACGCGTACTTACCCTGGCCTCCCCCGCTTACCTTGAGCAATACGGCCGCCCCGTCATTCCTCAAGACCTGGAGACCGGGCACATGTGCCTGGACTTTCGCGACTCGCAGACTGGGCGCCCGTTTGCCTGGGAATTCCACCGGCCAGGCGAGCAAGTGATCGTGCGCACCGATGGCCGCCTGGTGGTCAACGATGCCAGCACCTTGTACAGCGCGTGCGAGCATGGGCATGCCGTGGCGCAGATGCTCGACCTTGGCCTGGCGCCGGCACTGAAGAGCGGCGCCCTGGTGGAACTGTTCCCCGACTGGCCGGACGAGCGTTTTCCGTTGTACGCCTACTACCCGTCGCGGCACTTGCCCGCCGCCAAGGTGCGGGCGTTCCTGGACTTCGTGGCCTCACTCCTCCCCCTGTAGAAGCTCGGCTTGCCGGCGATGGTGATGTGGGGGCGCGCTATCGCCGACGTGTCGAATCCTATAAAGCCAGCCCACGGCGCTGCATGAATTTTTCCCGCACTACGTCATACCCCCAGTGGTACACATAGGTGTACGGCAGGAAGAACAGCAGCACACCGATATCCAGCATGAACGCCTGCATCAGGCTGATGTTCAGCCAGGCAGCGATCAACGGCACGGCGACGATGATCAGCCCGCCTTCGAACATCAGCGCGTGCAGTACCCGCGTCCAGCCCCCACCGGACAGTTGCAGACGCACCTTGAGACGGTCGAACAGGCTGTTGAAGATGATGTTCCAGGTCAGCGCCAGCAGGCTCAGCCCTAAAGTCACCGCGCCCATTTCCAGGGCGGGCCTACCGGTGATCCACACCAGCAGCGGTGTACAGATCAACAACGCCAGGCCTTCAAAACCCAGGGCCTGGCAAACGCGTTCAGTCATCGACTTGGTGGGGTTCATGACCCGTCTCCGTGAGTGGCGAGGGTTGCCATGATTACCCTTTGAATCGATACTTCATAACTAATAACCATCGATCAAGGCGATAGTCATGGCTTCCCATGAAGTGCTGCAAGCGTTTGTCCAGGCGGCCACCCAGGGCTCTTTTTCTGCCGCGGCGCGCAAGCTGGGCAAGAGCCAGTCCACCGTCAGTGCGGCGGTGGCGAGCCTGGAGATTGACCTGGATGTGGTGCTGTTCGATCGCAGCAGCCGCAAGCCGACACTGACGCCGGCCGGCCATGTGTTGCTGCAACGCGCCGAACAGGTGCTGGAAGCCAGCAGCCGCCTTGAATTGGCGGCCAGCCAGTTATCCCAGGGGCTGGAGCCGAAGGTGACGATTGCGATGTCCGATACCTACCAGTCGGAACGCTTTGAGCTCGCCCTCAAGGCCTTCGAACAACGCTACCCAGACCTTGAGCTGGAATGGCTGATCGCCGAGTGCGAAGACTTGATTGCCCTGGTCCAAAGCGGCCGTGCACAGATCGCCTTGATCGAAGCCCAGGAGGTCTACCCGCCCGACCTGACGCGCTCGCCCGTCGCCGAACGCACGGAAATCGCGCTGTTCGTCGCCCCCACCCACGCGTTGACCCGCGTGCAAAACATCGACCCGCAAGCCTTGCAGCAACACCGTGAACTGCGCCTGGCAAGCATCGTCAGCCCATACGAAACGCGCCCCTTGGGCCGTGTGTGGTCAGCGCCGAGTTTTCTGATGCTGATGGAAATGGCTCAACTCGGCTTTGGCTGGGCGCAATTACCGCGCTGGTTGGTAGAGCGTTTTGGTAATGCCGGGCTGGTTGAACTCAACGTCCGGGGTTGGCCACGCTCAGTGGCAGTGGATGCGTTGTGGTCGCGGCAATACCCACCGGGCCCGGCGGGCAGCTGGATGTTGAGCCAGATGCTCGAATAACGAACACTCACTGCTACCCCATGAAGCCGCGCCAACCCGTGAACGGCGTTGCACACGCGATAGGCTCACGCCGCTGCGATCTGCGGCGGGCGGTGGGCCTGGAAGTATTCGTGCAAGGCACGTAAGGCGGGCAGCGCCAATGCTTGCGCAGCAAAACACAATCCCACGCGGCGTGTGGGTGCCGGCAAATGCCATTCACGAATCACCACGCCCGAGCGCTCCGCCGCCAACGACTGCGGCAACATCGCCACGCCCACACCTGCGGCCACCATGTGCAATGCCTGGGTCAACGAACCCGCATGACCGGCCACCGATTGCGGCGAGCGGCCATACAAGGCCATCAAGCGTTGATGGGAATCGTGTTGCGGGCAGGTGATCCAGTCTTCAATCGGTGTCCATGCCTGTTCTTTGCCTGGCTGCGCCATCGGGTGCGCCGCAGGCAACGCCATCACGTAGGACTCCTCCCACAGCGGCAGGAACAATTCGTCCTCGCAGCACATTTCTTCCACGGCCAGGCGCCCTTCGCCTTGGCAGCCTTGCTGCAGGGTCAACAGCAACCCGGGCAGCCCCTGGTGCGCCATGCGCAGGAAGGTTTCGATCTGACTGTCGGCAATATCGCCCTCCACACCCAGCTCCAGGGCGATGCGATTTTCGCGTCCGCGAAACAGGCGGCTCAACGCCTCGGCTTCCGCCACCATGCGCCGAGCCTGGGGATACAGCACCCGCGCTTCCCCGCTGACCTCCACGCCGCGCGGTTGGCGTACGAACAGCGCCACACCCAGCTCGTCTTCCAGTTGCTTGATGGTCACCGACAAGGTCGGCTGGCTGATAAACAAACGCTGGGCCGCCGCAGTGATATTGCGTTCTTCAAAGACCGCGAGAAACGCCTTGAGGTGACGAACATCCATAGCTTAATCCGATGACTGACAGAGAAATAAGGCATTTTTCAGCCTCTCCGAGGGTAAATATACTGCGACCACGATCCAGCTATCGATTTTTCTTATTCCAGGAGTCCCTCCATGAGCAAGCCATTGGTCATCATCACCGGCGCCAGTTCCGGCATCGGCGAAGCCACCGCCCGCCTGCTGTCAGCCGCCGGCCACCCGCTGTTGCTGTTGGCGCGTCGTATTGATCGCCTTAACGATCTGGGCCTGCCGAACACCTTGAGCCGTGGCGTCGACATCACCGACCGCGCGGCCCTGGTGGCCGCGGTGCAAGAAGCCGAAGCCCAATACGGCCCGGCCGATGCGCTGATCAACAATGCTGGCGTGATGCTGCTGGGCGCGGTCAGCGAGCAGGACCCAGCGCAGTGGGAGCAGATGCTCGACGTCAATGTGAAGGGCCTGCTCAACGGTATCCACGCGGTAGCTGGCAGCATGGTTGCGCGCAAGGGCGGCACCATCATCAACGTCAGCTCGGTGGCCGGGCGCAAGACCTTCCCGAATCACGTGGCTTACGTCGGCACCAAGTTCGCCGTGCATGGGATTTCGGAAAACCTGCGCGAAGAGTTGTCGCCAAGCAATGTGCGCGTCATCACCATCGCCCCCGGTGCGGTGGAAACCGAACTGCTCAGCCATACCACCGACGAAGCGATCAAGACCGGCTACCAGGCCTGGAAACAGGACATGGGCGGTACCGTCCTCAGCGCTGACGACGTGGCGTCGGCGATCGCCTATGCCTACCAGCAGCCGCAGCACGTGTGCATTCGCGAGATCGTGCTGGCGGCGACGCGTCAGCAGCCATAACCCGGATACCGCACACAACCCGCCCCCCCATGTTGATCTTCAGTGCCCTGGGGGGCGGAGCTCGGCCAGGCGTTGTTCGAGGAAGCGTTGCTCCGGGACCTGCTGGGTCAGTGACAGCGCTTTTTCGTAGGCCGCTCGTGCCTCTTCGACACGCCCCAGTTGCCGGCAAAACTCCCCCCGGGCCGAATGCGCCAAGTGGTAATCCAGCAACTCGCCGCGCGCCAGAATCCTCTCCACATGCTGCAACCCCGACAGCGGCCCATCCCGCATGGCCACCGCCACCGCACGGTTAAGCTCGATCACCGGTGACGGTACTGCCCTGAGCAATACATCGTAGAGCCCGACGATTTGCGGCCAGTCCGTCTCATCCGCGCGCGTGGCTTCGGCATGCACCGCCGCGATGGCCGCCTGCAGCCCATACGGGCCAAAACCCCGAGTACTCAGCGCTTGTTCCGCCAACGCGCAGCCTTCGGCAATCAGGGACACATCCCACAGTGATCGGTCCTGTTTATCCAACAACACCAACGCGCCGTCCGCCGAGGTGCGCGCCGCGCGGCGGGATTCATGCAACAGCATCAGCGCCAGCAACCCCATGACTTCAGGCTCAGGCAGCAGCTGCATCAACAGACGCCCCAGGCGAATGGCTTCGCGGGTCAACGCCTCGCGCGTCAGGTCAGCGCCCATGGACGCCGAATACCCTTCATTGAACACCAGGTAGATCACCCGCAGCACACTGTCGAGACGCTCGGGCAATTCGGCCACGGACGGCACCTGATACGGGATCCTGGCCTCGCGGATCTTGCCCTTGGCCCGCACGATACGTTGGGCAATGGTGGCTGGCGTGGCCAGGAAAGCGCGGGCGATTTCCTCGGTAGTGAGGTCGCAGATCTCACGCAAGGTCAGCGCTGCCTGGGCGTCGGCCGCCAGCGCCGGGTGGCAGCAGGTGAAGATCAGGCGCAGGCGGTCGTCTTCCACGTCTTCATCACTCCAGTCAGCCGCCTCCAGCGCGTCGGCCTGCTCCTGCAGCAGCGGGGTAAAACGCGCCTGGCGGCGCAGACGGTCGATAGCCTTGAAGCGCCCGGTCGATACCAGCCATGCGCGAGGATTGTCCGGTACGCCGTCCAGCGGCCAACGTTGCACCGCGACAAAAAATGCTTCGTGCAGGGCTTCCTCGGCCAGGTCGAAATCGCCGAGCACGCGAATCAGCGTCGCGAGCACCCGGCGTGATTCGCTGCGGTAAATGGCCTCGACCGAGAGGGTCAATCGCGCATGCCCTGCGTCACCAGCGTCACCAGGCGGTCGAGGCTCTGGCCCCAGCCATCGTGAAAGCCCATGGCTTCATGGGCCTGCTTGTCTTCGGCACGCCAGTGCATGGCGCGGGCGGTGTAGAGCGTCTTATTGCCTTCGACTTCCTGCAGCGTCACTTCGGCGGTCATGAACGGCTTGCCCGACGGAATCCAGCCCGGCGTAAACGCATCGGTAAACACCAGCCGCCGTGGCGCGACGATTTCCAGGAATACACCCTGGGTCGGGTACTCGGCACCGTCGGGCGCGCGCATCAGCGTACGAAACAGGCCACCGACCCACAGGTTCATTTCGCACTCGGGGGTAGTCATACCGTGGGGGCCCCACCATTGCTGGAGCAAGGCGGGTTCGGTCCAGGCGCGAAACACGCGGCTGCGCGGTGCATCGATCAGGCGGCTGATGGACAGCTCAAACTCGGCAGGTTGCGTAGACATGGGGTTAACCTCTTGGGTCTTATGGTTATTGTTCAGAGATTCAATTCGCGCACGGGGCGCACTTCCACACTGCCGACCCGGGCGGCCGGAATGCCACCAGCCACCTGGATCGCTTCGTTCAAGTCCCGCGCCTCGATCAGGTAGAAGCCGGCGAGCTGCTCCTTGGTTTCGGCGAACGGCCCGTCGGTGATCGACAGCTTGCCATTGCGCCTGTGCACAGTGGTGGCGGTGCTCACCGACTCCAGCGCTTCGGCGGCGAGCATACGGCCACTGCCGTGAATGGCTTCGGCGTAAGCGTGGCATTCCGGGTCCTTGGGGCTGTCGGGCAGACTGTGCAGCAACGCTTCGTCGCTGTAGACCAGGCACAGGTATTTCATGGCGTTCTCCGTTTTCGGACTACTGACTATAGATCGCGGCGGTCAAGGTTTCAGGTCGAACAGACCGGCGCCGGTTTCCATGTCGAAAGGTGCAGACCAGTGCTCATGCACCACTTTCCATTCACCGTCGATGCGTTGATAACCGGCGGTGACGCGCATCCAGCAGGTCTTGAGCACGCCGTCCGGCCCGGTGCCACCGCAGTGGGCGAGCCAATGGGCGAAGGCGCTGTCGTCTGCGGCGACGATATGCAGCTCATGAAAATCAAACACACCGGGACCTGGGCAGAACTCCATGCAGGCCTTCCAGTGTGCCTTGTAAGCAGCCTTGCCCTTGAATTGCAGGGCGTTAACGGCGTCGAACGCGACGATGTCGTCGGCGTAGAAACTGACAATCTTCTCGACATCCTTGGCGGTGACGGCGTGCTTCCAATGCTCGATCAGGGTGTTGATGGCAGTGCTCATGGTGATACTCCTTGGGTGCTTCTGGGCATGAAAAATCACGAAAGACACCCTTAGTCGAATGGCCCAACGGCCAATCGACAGCCCGTGGAAAAATAATTTCGCCCTCGGCAAACCCGTTTAGAATCCACGCTTGTTTGTAGGATTTCGGATACGCCACCGATGCAAACCCGCCTCGTCCCCTATGAAACGCTGAGCCTTGTGCAGAAACAGCAACTCGACACCCTGCAAGTGCATCCCGAGCAACTGGCGTATTCCGGTGATATCTACTGCGCGCTGAACAGCCTGTTGGTCAACCCTAACCCCGGCGCCATCAAAGGCTTCGCCCTGCTCGCCGACGACTTGCCCGTGGCCTTCCTGCTGCTCAAACGCCCACCCTGCCTGCCCCATTGGGCCGATGAGCACAGCGCGACCTTGCATGCCTTGCAGGTCGATCGGCATCAACAAGGGCGCGGATTCGGCAAGGCCTGCCTGCAAGCCCTGCCGGCCGTGGCACTGCAAGCGTGGCCGCAGATCAAGGGCCTGGAACTGTCGGTGGACGCGGACAATGTGGCGGCGATGGGGTTGTATCTAGGGGCTGGTTGGGTGGATAGCGGGGAGGCGTATAAGGGACGGATTGGGTATGAGCGCCGGCTGGCGTTGTATTTTGGACGATAAGGAGGCGGTAAGCATGCTGACAACCCTTGAACAACTCGAAACCCTCTACGGCCGCCCTCACGAGCGTGCCGTGCGCAAGGAAATCCCGTTTCTCAACGAGGACTACCAGGCCATGGTGCGCGCCTCGACGTTGGTGGTGGTGAGTTCGTCCGGGCCGGACGGCATCGACGGTTCGCCGCGCGGTGATGTACCGGGGTTTGTGCGGATTGTGGATGAGCGCACCCTGGCGATTCCGGACCGGCCGGGGAACAACCGCGTGGATACCTTGCGCAACCTGGTGCAGGACCCGCGTATTGCATTGCTGTTCATCATCCCGGGAATCGGCGAGACCTTGCGCGTGAACGGTCGCGCGCAGATTTCCATCGACCCGCAGCTGCTGGAGAGTTTTGCAGTGAATGGCAAGCCGGCGAGGTCGGTGATTCTGGTGCAGGTGGAGGCCGCGTATTTCCACTGCTCCAAGGCCTTTGTGCGCTCGGATTGCTGGAACCCGGAGAAGCATCTGGATCGCTCGGCATTGCCGTCGGCGGGGGCCTTTCACAAGCGGCTCAATGATGGGCAGTTTGACGCCGAGGCATATGACCGGGAGATGCCGGAGCGCGTCAGAAATACGCTGTATTGATGCACCTGCAGGAACCGGCTAGCCGGCTCCTGCAGCGCTCGGTCAGCCTCTTTCGCCTATCGGCAACCAGATCTCCACCGTCCCGGTGCCCTTGCGTGCGTCAAAATCGGCGCTGTATCGCTCGAAATCCGCGCCCATCACCTTGTAGCCCGAGTGCGGCAACCACTCGAACATGATGCGCTCGTAGGTCTGCTCCAGCGCCTGCACCGGGCCGTAATGCGGAAACACAGCATAGTTGAGCGGCGGAATTTCGATGAACTCGAAGTTGCTGGGCACGTCGCCCTTGGTGGGGACTTCGACACCCGCCAAATAGTCGAATTCGCCCTGTTTGGGGTTGTGGCAAACACCATAGGTCACGCCACCAACGCGCTGTTTGATGTCCTTGATGCAGGTGTCGAACAACTCCCACAGTTTGGGGATATCCCCCACGGTGGCCTTCG
Source organism: Pseudomonas sp. MYb13 (assembly GCF_002980075.1). Taxonomy (NCBI): domain Bacteria; kingdom Pseudomonadati; phylum Pseudomonadota; class Gammaproteobacteria; order Pseudomonadales; family Pseudomonadaceae; genus Pseudomonas; species Pseudomonas sp. MYb13. The sequence continues at coordinate 41,509 of NZ_PCQI01000018.1, forward strand.
AATAACGCCCTTGCACCCCGGCGATCACCAGGGCTTTTCCAGCTTCCATGCGTGGCTCTAACGGTTGTTTTGTCTGCTGATCCATACGAACAGTCTCCTTCTTATGAGGGAACAAACCCGCATCGAGTATAGGGGCATATCCACGCTGTACTCCATGCAGAAAATTTTCCTGCGCATCTGGACAACTGGCCATCATCGACCGTATTGTCTGCCCCGCAGGCCACCGCAGTGGCCGACGTCGCTCGGACGGTTCCGGGCGCTTACGTACTCTCGAGGCAACAATGGCCGACCAAGGTTCGCCGCGCCGCTTTGCGCGCATAGATCGACTCCCCCCTTACGTGTTCAATATCACTGCCGAGCTGAAGATGGCTGCGCGTCGGCGCGGCGAAGACATCATCGACTTGAGCATGGGTAACCCTGACGGCGCCACGCCTCCCCACATCGTGGAGAAAATGGTCACCGTCGCCCAGCGTGAAGACACCCACGGCTACTCCACGTCCAAAGGCATCCCACGCCTGCGCCGGGCAATCTCGCGCTGGTACAAGGACCGCTATGAAGTGGACATCGACCCCGAGTCGGAAGCCATCGTCACCATCGGTTCCAAGGAAGGCCTGGCCCACTTGATGCTGGCCACCCTGGACCAGGGCGACACGGTACTGGTGCCCAACCCGAGCTACCCGATCCACATCTACGGCGCGGTGATTGCCGGCGCCCAGGTGCGGTCGGTGCCACTGATTCCGGGCGTGGATTTCTTCGCTGAGCTGGAACGGGCGATTCGCGGTTCGATCCCCAAGCCCAAGATGATGATCCTGGGCTTTCCGTCCAACCCCACCGCGCAGTGCGTGGAGCTGGACTTCTTCGAACGCGTGATCGCGCTGGCCAAGCAGTACGACGTGCTGGTGGTGCATGACCTGGCCTATGCCGACATCGTCTACGACGGCTGGAAAGCCCCGTCGATCATGCAGGTGCCTGGCGCCAAGGACATTGCGGTGGAATTTTTCACCCTGTCCAAGAGCTACAACATGGCCGGCTGGCGCATCGGTTTCATGGTCGGTAACCCGGAACTGGTCAACGCCCTCGCGCGGATCAAGAGCTACCACGACTACGGCACCTTCACCCCGCTGCAGGTGGCGGCGATTGCGGCGCTGGAAGGCGACCAGCAGTGCGTGAAAGACATCGCCGAGCAGTACCGCCAGCGTCGCAACGTGCTGGTCAAGGGCCTGCATGAACTGGGCTGGATGGTCGAGAATCCGAAGGCGTCGATGTACGTCTGGGCGAAAATCCCCGAGCAGTATGCCGCCATGGGTTCGCTGGAGTTCGCCAAGAAGTTGCTGCTGGAGGCCAAGGTGTGTGTGTCGCCGGGCATCGGCTTTGGCGAGTATGGCGATGATCACGTGCGCTTTGCGCTGATCGAGAACCAGGACCGCATTCGCCAGGCGGTGCGGGGTATTCGCGGGATGTTCCGGGCAGATGGGCTGGTCACCAAAGCCTGACCCCAACCACCTGCTGGAATGTGGTTGAAACTGTGGGAGCGGGCTTGCTCGCTCCCACAGTTGGACTGGGTTTTCACCCCCAGCTTGATGGTGTGACGGTTAGACCACCAACGACAGCAGCATGATGAAAATCAACGCCACGATCGACAGAATCGTCTCCATCGCCGTCCACGTCTTGAACGTCTCGGCCACGGTCATGTTGAAGTACTGCTTCACCAGCCAGAACCCCGCATCGTTGACGTGAGACAGGATCAACGAGCCTGCCCCCGTCGCCAACACCAGCAACTCGCGGTTAACCCCCGGAATCATCCCCACCACCGGCACCACGATGCCCGCGCCCGTAATGGTCGCCACCGTTGCAGAACCGGTTGCCACGCGAATCACTGCCGCCACCAGCCACGCCAGCAGGATCGGGTTGATCTGTGCGTTCACTGCCATATGGCCGATCACATCACCCACGCCGCTGGTCACCAGCATCTGCTTGAACCCGCCACCGGCGCCAATGATCAGGATGATCGCGGCGGTCGGCGCAAGGCTGGCGTCGAGCAGCTTGAGGATCTGCTTGGAATGGATGCCCTGGCGATGGCCGAAGGTGTACAGCGACAGCAGCAATGCCAGCAACAATGCGGTGATCGGGTGACCGATCATGTCCATCCAGTTGCGCACCACGTTGCCTTCGGCGAACGCGATGTCGGCGAAGGTTTTCAGCAGCATCAGGAACACCGGCAGCAGCACAGTGAGCAGGGTGATGCCGAAGCTCGGCAGGTCTTTGTTCTCGGGCTCGCGGGCCAGTTGATCGACCAGTTCCTGGGACGGGTTGCCCGGAATGTACTTGGCGATAAACGTACCGAAGATCGGACCGGCAATGATGGCAGTCGGCAGTGCGACGATCAGGCCGTACAGGATGGTCTTGCCGATGTCCGCGCCAAATACGCCGATGGCCAGCAGCGGGCCCGGGTGCGGTGGCACCAGGCCGTGTACCGCCGACAGGCCGGCCAGCAGCGGGATACCGATCTTGATCAGCGACACACCGGTGCGGCGTGCGACGATAAACACCAGCGGGATCAGCAGCACAAAGCCGATCTCGAAGAACAGCGGGATGCCCACCAGGAACGCGGCAAACATCATGGCCCACTGGACTTTCTCTTTGCCGAAGGCGCGGATCAGGGTCTGGGCGATCTGATCGGCGCCGCCGGATTCGGCCATCATCTTGCCGAGCATCGTGCCCAGCGCAAGGATGATGCCGACAAAACCGAGCACCCCGCCGAAGCCGTCCTGGAACGCCTTGATGATCTTGTCCACGGGCATGCCCGAGGTCAGGCCGAGGAAACCGGCCGCGATGATCAGTGCAATGAACGGGTGCACCTTGAACTTGGTGATCAGAACGATCAACCCGATGATAGTAACTACTGCGTCTAGCAGCAGGTAAGACTCGTGGGACATGCCAAACATGGGGGGTCTCTCCTGTTTGTTGTTGTTATTAAAGCGGGTGTTGAATTTCCTGCCGGGGATAGCGCTATCTTTTCCGGCAAAAAATTATTTGGATGGTTCAAAACCGTGTTGCAGCCACCAGGCGTTGGTCTGCTCGGCCAGTTCCTCGACACTGTCTTCACTGGCGTTGAGGGCCAGGGTCAGCGGCTCGCCCTTGGGCGATTCCAGGGTGGCGAACTGGCTGTCGATCAGGCTCGCCGGCATGAAATGGCCGGGGCGATGGGACACGCGGTCGGCGGCCACGGCACGGGTCAGCTCCAGGAAGACGAAACCCAGGCCCGGCGCAGCTTCGCGCAAATGGTCACGGTATTTCTTTTTAAGGGCGGAACAGGTGAGCACGGGATGCTCGCCCGCTTTGAGCGAACGGCGCAGTTCATCGCAAAGGATGTCGAGCCAGCCGGCGCGGTCGTCGTCGTTGAGGGGGTGACCAGCGCTCATCTTTTCAATGTTGGCTGCGGGGTGAAAGCTGTCGCCTTCAATCGCGGTGGCGCCGTTCAGGCGGCACAGGGCCTCGCTGACGCTGGACTTGCCACAGCCGGAAACACCCATGATGACCAGGGCAGTAACAGGTTGACTCATGAAACACCTCAGGACGCAGATAGCGCTACCTTTGCACGCTGTAAGGCTAGTGCAAAAACAGGCTTTTCCCGCGCCGTCTTGTCTTTTTTTATGGAGTGACGCGTGCATCCTCTCCAATCGTTTGAACCGGATCAGGCAACCCAGCGTTCAAGAATTTGCAGCCATTTGGAGACAGCGCTACCTTAGTGCCTCGATTTTTGTTTGGCAAGCCGCCTGATGACCTCCAAGAACGATAAAAAATTGCGCACCACCGGTCGCCCGACCCTTAACGAAGTCGCCCGCTTGGCCGGTGTCAGCCCGATTACCGCCTCCCGAGCGCTGCGTGGCATCAGTACCGTTGCCACCGAGCTGGTGGAAAAGGTGCAGCACGCCGCCGCTGAACTGAACTACGTGGTCAACCCCGCCGCCCGCGCCCTGGCCTCGGCCCAGAGCCATTCGGTGGTGGTGTTGGTGCCTTCGCTGTCCAACCTGCTGTTTATCGAAACCCTCGAAGCCATCCATCAAGTGCTACGGCCCAAGGGCTTTGAAGTGCTGATCGGCAATTCCCACTACTCGCGCGACGAAGAAGAAAACCTGCTGCGCAACTACATGGCCTACCAGCCACGGGGTTTGTTGCTGACCGGGTTTGATCGCACCGAAAGCGCCCGACGGATGGTCGAGGCCAGCAATGTGCCCTGCGTCTATATGATGGACCTGGACCCCAACGCCGGCGTGAACTGCGTGGGGTTTTCGCAATTGGCGGCGGGTGAGACGGCGGCGGCGCATCTGCTGTCCCGAGGGCGCAAGCGCCTGGCGTACATCGGCGCGCAGTTGGACCAGCGCACGTTGCTGCGCGGCGAAGGGTTCCGCCGGGCGCTGCAACAGGCGGGCATGTACGACCCGGCGCTGGAATTGCTGACGCCGCGCCCTTCCTCCGTGGGGCTCGGTGGCGAATTGTTCCTGCAACTGCTGGCCGCTCATCCGGATGTGGATGCGATCTTCTTTGGCAACGACGACTTGGCCCAAGGCGCCCTGCTGGAAGCCATGCGCCATGACATCAAAGTGCCGGAGCGCGTGGCGGTGCTGGGCTTCAACGACTTGCCGGCGTCATCGTTCATGGTGCCGCGCTTGAGCAGCATCAGCACCCCGCGTGAGGCGATCGGCCGGCGTGCCGCGGAGCATTTGTTGACGATCATGGCCGGCAACAAGGTCGCCAAGCCGGTGGTGGATATGGGCTTTGAGTTGCAGGTTCGGGAGAGTACGTAGGGCGCAGCTGACATAAAGCGATGGACCAACACGCCCCGCGCTGTTAAGCCCTGCTCCCACAGTTTTTACTGTGCCCACGCCTCCTGCCCCTGCTAGATTGGTCTTTCTCCACATGCCAGGGAAGCACCATGGGACACTCACTGAAAATCTTGGGCCGCACGTCCTCCATCAACGTGCGCAAAGTGCTCTGGACCTGCCAGGAACTGGGCATCGACTGCCAGCGCGAAGACTGGGGCATCGGCTTCAAGCCCACCCAGTCCGCCGAATTCCTCGCCCTCAACCCCAACGCCCAAGTGCCGGTGCTGATCGACGACCATGGCGTGCTGTGGGAATCCAACACCATCTGCCGCTACTTGGTGAACCTCTACCAGCGCCATGACCTGCTGCCCGCCGAGCCAGCACCGCGCGCCCGGGTCGAGCAGTGGATCGACTGGCAAGCCGTCGAACTCAACCGTGCCTGGGGTGACGCCTTCACGGCCTTGGTGCGCAACAACCCGGATGGCCTGGACGCGTCGCAGATAAACGCCGCCGTAGAGCGGTGGAACGACAAGATGGGCATCCTCGAGCAGCAACTGACGAAGACCGGCGCCTACGTGGCCGGCGATGAATTCACCCTCGCCGATATCCTGATCGGTCTGTCGGTGCACCGCTGGCAGATGACGCCCATGGAGCGGCCGCCCTACCCCGCCATTGCGGCGTACTATCAACGCCTCGGTCAGCACGCTGGCTTCAAGACGTTCGCCCTCGACGGCCACAACTAACCCCAAGGACCCCAACGTGAAAGGACTCAACGTACTGCTCACCGGCGCCTGCGGCAGAATCGGCAAGACGTTTTTCGAAGCCTCGAAGGACCGCTACCGCTTCACCCTTACTGATCGCATCGCGCCGGACTTCAACCTGGGCGAGCACCGTTTCGTGCACGCCGACCTCAGCGATAAATCCAGCCTCGCCACGCTGCTCGAAGGCATCGACGTCATCGTGCACCTCTCGGGTATTCCCCATGCCAGCGCCGCGTTCGATGACCTGCTGCCCAACAACATCCTCGCCACCACTTACCTGTTCGAGGCCGCCGTGGCCGCCGGGGTGCAGCGCGTAGTGTTCGCCAGCAGCGCGCAAACCATCGAGGGCTACCCGGTGGACCGCCAGATCACACCTGGCATGCAGGTGATGCCCGCTAACCTGTATGGCGTGAGCAAATGCTACGGCGAAGCGCTGTGTGGCTACTACGCCGCGAAAACGCCGCTGTCGACGATTGCCCTGCGCATCGGCGCCTTCGAAGTCCCGGAGACCCACGACCTCAACAACGCCCGTGACCTCAGCGCCTGGCTCAGCCCGCGGGATGCGGTGCAGCTGCTGCAGCGCTCGGTGGAGGCCGAAGGGGTGAAGCACCTGATCGCCCATGGCATTTCCAACAACCGCTTCAAGCGCCTGGACCTGAGTGAAACCACCCGGGTGCTGGGCTACCAACCGGTGGACGACGCTTTCCAGACCTTCGAGATTCCCATCGCCTTCTGAACACACGCCATAAAACCCTGAAACATAACGCCGGCGCGCAATAAATCAGCGAATCGGCGTACCAACGGGCGCAACTTCACACGCGCCTATTTCCGTTAGCACGCTAAGATTCCAGGTCACTGCCCCTGGAATACGCCCATGTCGACACTCACCGCCTCCGCCACCGACGGCATCGACCCCATCCGCGCCGCCCAGATCAGCGCGCGCATCGACCGCCTGCCTGCCGTCGCCACCATCTGGCGCCTGGTGGCGTTGCTGTCCATCGGTGGTTTTTTCGAGCTGTACGACCTGTTCCAGACCGCCTACATCAGCCCCGGCCTGATCAGCGACGGCATTTTCCACACCGGCAGCGAGGGCGTATTCGGTTTCTCGGACCAAGCCGCCTTTGCTGCCGCGACCTTCCTGGGACTGTTCCTGGGTGCCAGCCTGCTCAGCCCCATCGCCGACCGTTTCGGTCGGCGGGCGATCTTCACTTTCGCGTTGATCTGGTACACCGTCGCCACCGTGTTGATGGGTATCCAGACATCAGCGTTGGGCATCATCTGCATGCGTTTCCTGGTGGGCATCGGCCTGGGCATCGAGTTGGTGACCATCGACGCCTACCTCTCGGAACTGGTGCCAAAGCGCATGCGCAGTTCGGCGTTTGCCTTTGCGTTTTTTATCCAGTTCCTGTCGGTGCCGGCAGTGGCATTGATGTCGTGGTGGCTGGTGCCCCAGGCACCGTTCGGCGTAGCGGGCTGGCGCTGGGTGGTGCTAAGCAGTGCGGTGTTTGCGCTGTTTATCTGGCAACTGCGCAAGCGCCTGCCGGAATCACCGCGCTGGCTGGCGCAGAAAGGCCGCTTTGCTGAAGCCGGCAACATCATGGACAGCCTGGAAGCGCGCTGTCAGAAGGATCACGGCAAACCGCTGGATGAACCCGAACCAGAAGCCGTCGGCATTCAGGGCAGCGGTCGCTTTGCCGATATCTGGCAACCACCGTACCGCCGACGCGCATTGATGCTGATCGTGTTCCATGTGTTCCAGGCCATTGGCTTCTTTGGCTTCGGCAATTGGTTGCCGGCGTTGCTCTCGGGCCAGGGCGTCAGCGTGACCCACAGCTTGCTCTACGCCTTCATCATCACCCTCGCCTACCCGCTGGGGCCACTGCTGTTCGTGAAGGTGGCCAATCGCTTTGAAAACAAATGGCAGATCGTCGGCTCGGCCCTGGGCGCGATGATCTTTGGCAGCCTGTTTGCCCTGCAGACTACCGCCGTGGGCCTGGTGATTTGCGGCGTGATGATCACTTTCTGCAACGCCTGGCTGAGCTTCAGTTATCACTCGTACCAGAGCGAGTTGTTCCCCACCAACATCCGCGCACGCGCGGTGGGCTTCTGCTACTCGTTCAGCCGCTTGTCCACGGTGTTCAGCAGCCTGTTGATCGGCTTTATCCTCGAACACCTGGGCACGCCGGGCGTGCTGGCCTTCATTGCCAGCAGCATGCTGATCGTGATGATCACCATCGGTTGGTTCGGCCCGCGTACACGTAACCTGGCGTTGGAGAATATCGCCCATTGACAAGGCGCCCTGCGCATCACCTACACGTCTGTACCTGTGACCATTGACAGTAGGCGCTCTGTGCCGGGGCTCGCTAAATGGCTGTCACGGTTGCACATCAAGCGCGCCTCACAGGGAGTTGGATCATGGGCAGGAACATGAATTTCTCTCCAGCAGCGGGACGTTGACCATTGAGGCGGGCTCCCCGGGGTGGCTAAGAGGCCGCTTGCGATCCATAACAGATGCCAAGAGTGACAGCCCCGAAGCCATCATTACTGGCTACTTTTATGTGAAGGATATTGAAGGTGTGACCCGCTAGCGCCGGCGCAGCCCCCCCTTTTCGTTGTGCCTCCGGCAATAATTGTCCACCCACGGGAAAATTATTGCCGGTGCGGCGCGCGCTTGACCCGATAAACCGGGCATTTGCTCTACGGCACGCAATTTGCTCAACCTGAGGCACCTACCATTTCCCCAGGTGACCGATCATGCTGGTTAATAACAACACCCAAGCGGTGTCGACCGTTCAACAGATCAAACGGCCCGACATGGACCCCGCCAACGCCGCCGCCAGCGCGCTGTACAGCGGCGCCCTGCAAGCCGCGCAGCAAAGCGTGACCGTGCCGGCCGCGCAGAAGGAATTGGACAAGGCCACCGACCGTATCGACGAAGCCTTCGCCAAGACCCGTGTGCAGTTGCAGACCACCGCGTCGACCAGCGATGTGCCGGCGACCAACGCCACCTCCAGCGCGCGCTCGGAGTTTACCGACTACATGAGCAAATCCCCGGCCGAGCGCATCCGTGAGCAATTGCTCAAGGAGCAGGGTTTGACCGAAGCGGACGTGCAGAACATGTCCCAGGAAAAACAGGATGCCATCTCCAAGCAAGTGGCCGAGCGCTTGAAGCAGCAGCAAGAGCAGCAAGTAGCGGCGAAAACCGCTGACCCGCAGGCGCGGACGGTAAAAGAAACCCTGGCCGCGATCTAAGCCACACCGCAGATCAAATGTGCAAGCCGTCCCGTGTGGGAGCTGGCTTGCCTGCGAGAGCATCACCTCGGTCCATCAGGCAGACAGGGCTGTGTGCATCGCAGGCAAGCCAACGCCCACAGCGATTGTGGTGATCAAACTGACAATGTGTTCATTGCAACTGCAACGTCGAATTGAACTGCCCAATCGCATCCACCACATGCCGTGACCCTTCCTGGATCTCCAGGATCACCTGCCCTGCTTCATTCGCCAACTCCACCCCAAGCCCCGTACGGCTCAAGCTCGACTGCATGCTCGAGACCGCGCTCAACGACAGGTCGTGGTTCTTGCGCACTACATCGACGATCTCCACGGTCGCCTGGCTGGTGCGTGCCGCCAGGCTGCGCACTTCGTCGGCCACCACCGCAAACCCACGCCCGTGCTCACCAGCTCGCGCCGCTTCAATCGCAGCGTTGAGCGCCAGCATGTTGGTCTGCTCGGCAATGCTGCGGATGGTCTGCACGATGGCGCCGATGATGTCCGACTGTTTGCTGACCGCGTCGATACTCTCGGCCGCCTGGTTCAGGTCGTGGGAGATAGCTTCGATGATCTGCACGGTTTGCTGCACCACTTCCGACCCCTTGCGTGCGCAGGCATCGTTTTGCACCGAGGTGGCGTGGGCCGAGTCGGCGGCGGTGCGCAGGGTGGAGACCTGCTCGGTGATGTCGCTGGCGAACTTCACCACTTTGTACAGGCGACCATTGGTGTCGAAAATCGGGTTGTAGGAAGCTTCCAGGAACAGGGTCTTGCCGTATTTGTTTTTGCGCTCGAAGCGGTGCGAGTGGTATTCGCCGCGGTTGAGGGACGCCCAGAACGCCTTGTAGGCCGGCGACTCCACCTCGTTGCGGTGGCAGAACAGGCTGTGGTGCTGGCCGACGATCTCTTCCAGGGAGTACTGCACGGTTTTCAGGAAGTTGTCGTTGGCCTTCAGGATCTGGCCTTGGGGCGTGAACTCGATCACCGCCATGGAGCGGCTAATGGCGTCGATCAGGCTCTGGTTTTCATGTTCGTGGTGGACCCGTGCGGTAATGTCCGACGCGACTTTGATCACGCTCTGGACGTGATTGTCTTTGTCCAGCACCGGCATGTAGCTGGCTTCGAGCCAGACCTCCTGGCCATGCTTGTTCAAGCGCATGAACGTGTCACTGAGGGCCTCGCCCCGCGCCAGGTCGCGCCACAGCTTGGCGTAGGCGTCGGTATGGGTGTAGGCCTCGTCGCAAAACAGGCGGTGGTGCTTGCCACGGATCTCCTCGGCGCTGTAGCCCATGGTTTTGCAGAAGTTGTCGTTGGCATCGAGGATCACGCCACTGGGGTCGAACTCGATCATGGCCATGGAGCGGCTGATGGCGGCGAGCTTGGCGTTGGATTCGGTGAGTGCGCAGGAGAAACGTTCGATTTGTTGCAGGTCGGATTTGTGATGGCGGTTGAACATGGTCAGATCACCCTAGATTCCCGGCGCCCGGAAGGCGCATTCCATTCATTTGTTGGCTATTGCTGGCACACCTTCTTGGGGAAATAACCATCCGAATCGCTTTATATGCCAAGCGTCATCAACGGTTCTGGCTGAGCATAGACAGGGCTTGGCGCTATGCAAGGCCACTAGTCAGCCAGCATTTTTAACAATGCCGTGGTGGCCGCTGACGGCGCACGGGATGGCGAACCGACCAAGGCAAATTCGCGGTGCAGTGGCACCGTCAACGGCATCACGCGCAGTCCCTTGCGCTGGGCTGGCAGGGCCATCTCCGGCACCAGCGTGACGCCGACGCCTTCACGCACGAGGCTGAAGGCGCTGTTCCATTCACGCACTTCCACACGTATATCTCGCAGGGAAAGCCCCGCTGCAGCGCCCAGGCTGCGGGCATTGGCGGTGCACCCTCCCGTGGCGAGCACGAAGGGTTGTTCGAGCAGTTCCTCAAGGGACACGCCGGCCTCGGCCGGGCGCTGCGCCAGTGGATGATCCGTCGGCAGCACGGCCATCCAGAAATCACGCCCCAAGACGGTGGCATTGCGCTCGGGCTTGGGGTTGAGCACCACGCCCAGGTCGATCAGGTCGGCGTCGAGCAGGGTCAGCACCTCGTTGTCGGTGACATCCAGGGTGGTGACCTCGATACCGGGATACAACTGAGCAAAACGCTGCAACAACGGCGTGAGAAAGGTCGCCAGCACCCTGGGGAAACTCGCGATGCGAATCGTCCCGCGCAACATGGGCCGGGCCTCATCCACGGTACTGCGGATCGCCTGCAACGCCCTCAGCATCACCCGCGCCTGCTCGATCACACTCAGGCCCAGCGCGGTGGGCAAGGTCCTGCGCGGCTCACGGGTAAACAGTTGCGCGCCCAGCGTTGCCTCCATGCCAGCCATGGCCTGGCTGGCCGCAGACTGGGTCATGCCCACGCGCTCGGCGGCGGCAGTAATACTGCCGTGATCGGCCACGGCGACCAGCAGGCGCCAGTGCATCAGGTTCATCATGACAGTCGCTGTCCTTATGGCAGGGGTCTAAACGTTTAATTTTACGCAAGGTGCCATGCCCGTGAGACTGGCGCAAATTCAACGGAGCTGCCCCAGATGAAACTCTATTACGCCCCCCACGCCTGTTCCCTCGCCCCTCACATCGTGCTGCGCGAATTGGCGATGCCGTTCGATCTGGTACGGGTCGATAACCAGGCCAAGACCACCGCCGATGGCGAGGACTTCCTGAAGATCAACCCCAAGGGCTACGTCGCGGCGCTGAAGCTGGACAACGGCCAGGTGTTGACCGAAGCCAGCGCGATCCTGCAATACCTGGCCGACCTGAAACCCGCCGCGGGCCTCGCCCCGGCCAATGGCAGCTGGGAACGTGTGCGTTTGCAGGAATGGCTGAACTTTATCGCCACCGAAGTTCACGGCGGGTTGGCGGTGTTCTTCAACGGCGCCGTCCAGGGCGAGGTGAAAGCCTCCTTCCAGGCCACGCTGTTCAAACGTTTCGCGGTGCTGGTACAAACCCTCGCGCGCCAGGACTACCTGTTGGGGTCGCAGTACTCGGTGGCGGATGCGTACCTGTTCGTGGTGCTGCGCTGGGCGGCGTTCCACGCTATCGACCTGGGTGAGTGGCCGGCGCTGGCAGCGTTTCAACTGCGAGTGGGTGAGCGGCCTGCGGTGATTGCCGCCCTGGCAGCAGAAAGCCAATGAGCTGAATTGCAATCAACCCTGTGGGAGCTGGGGTGCCTGCGGTAGCGGTGGGTCCGTAGACGCGTCACTGACAGGTAGACCGTTACGCAGGCAAGCCAGCTCCCACATGGACCGCGTAACCGTGCTAGCTATACGGCGAAGGGGCGACATGGGCTGATCAACCCCAGGCCCAGCCAGTGGCTATTCGTAACTCAGTGACCGAACAGGCCTGTCTCGGATTTCTTGGCTTTCTTGTCGGCGCGTTTTTCATCCGCGGTCTTCGCCGGTTTTTTCTTCGCGGCTTTCTTTGAATCCATACCTTTGGCCATGACGCATGCTCCACTTACAGGGGATGTAGCATTGGGTATACCACCTATTGCCCGGCAGAAGGCGCTTATAATCCCCGGCCCTTGATAAGGCTTGCCTGAACACCATGCCCCCATTGCACATCGAACCCCTGGCAGAGCCGCTGTGGCCGCTGCTGAACAAGTTTTACCGCCGCCACAATTCGTCCATGAAGGCGCTCAAGGGCGGGCGTCTATGGGTGGCGCGGGAGGGCGAAATCGTCGCCGGGCTGTGCCTGACACCGGTCGTCGGCGGGCAGTGGCTGACCGGGGTGTTCGTGGACCCCGCCTATCGTGGCCAGCGGCTGGCGGCGCGGGTGATCGAGGCGGCGGTGGCCAATGTCGAGGGGACGGTGTGGCTGCTGTGTCATCCGGACCTGGAACGACTGTATCAATCCATGGGTTTCACCCAGGACACGCGGCTGCCGCAGTCCCTCAGCGAACGGCTGGTGCGCTACAAGCGCAACAAACCGATGATTGCGATGGGCTTAGATCGTTTGGTGAGGTCGACCTCGAATAATGTGTGATCAGCGCGTACAGGGCCCATGCTAGCCTCGGCGGCACAGTGGCCCTCTACAGGATGATCATGAAAACGACGCTTGCAGTTCTCTCCCTCACCGCCCTGCTCGTCCCGGTCTTGAGCCAGGCAGCCGACGCACCGATCAGCGCCCAGCAGTACCAGAGCGTGCTCGCTGGTAGCTGGCGCGACCCGGCCAATAGCGCGCGCGATGGCTACCGCCATCCGCAACAGACGTTGGAATTCTTTGGTTTGGCTGCCACGCAGACCGTTATCGAGATCACCCCTGGTGGCGGTTGGTACAGCGAAGTGCTGGCGCCGCTGCTCAAGGATCACGGGCATTACATTGCAGCGGTGCAGGCGGCGAGCAGCAGCGCCTACGCGCGCACGTCCGAAGAGAACCTGAAGAAGAAATTCGCCGCCGACCCCACGCGCTACGGCAAGGCTTCGGTGGTCGAGTTCGACCCCAAGGCGCCGGTGTTCGGCAAACCCGCATCGGCGGATGCCGTACTGACCTTTCGCAATGTGCATAACTGGGTAGAGGCTGGCACCGCACCGGCCACCTTCAGCGCGTTCTACCGCGTGCTCAAGCCCGGCGGCGTGCTGGGCGTGGAAGACCACCGGGCCAAGGACGGCGCGGATCTGGAGGCGATCAAGGACAGCGGTTACCTGACCACCGCGCAGGTGGTGAAGCTGGCAACGGATGCCGGGTTCAAGCTGGCGGGGCAAAGCGAAGTGAATGCCAACCCGAAGGACACCCAGGACTATCCGGCTGGGGTGTGGACGTTGCCGCCGACGTTGAGACTGGGAGAGCAGGATAAAGCGAAGTATGTGGCGATTGGCGAGTCGGATCGGATGACATTGAGGTTCGTGAAGCCGGCGAAATAACCTGACATGAAACGCATTGCAATTGTGGGAGCGAACCCGCTCCCACAATTCGCACTCATGGGGCCTGGACGCTAGTCGTCGGCGCTGGGGTCCATGTCCGGGAACATCACTTCGATAAAGCCGAATTTGCTGAAGTCGGTAATCCGCGACGGGTAGAGCCGACCGATCAGGTGATCGCATTCATGCTGCACCACCCGCGCATGGAAACCATCGGCAAACCGCACGATAGGCTCACCCTTCGGATCAAAGCCTTCATAGCGAATCTGCTGGTAACGGTCCACCGCGCCACGCAGGCCGGGCACCGAGAGGCAGCCTTCATAGCCCTCCTCGAGCACCGGGCTGAGTGGGGTGATCAGCGGATTGATCAAAATCGTCTGCGGCACCGGCGGCGCGTCCGGGTAGCGTTCGCTGGCCTCGAAACCGAAGATCACCAATTGCAGGTCGACACCAATCTGCGGTGCGGCCAGGCCGACACCGCCCACGTGCTCCATGGTCTGGAACATGTCATCGATCAATTGCCACAGCTCGGGGCTGTCGAACATTTCCGGCGGAACCGGAGGCGCGATACGCAGCAGGCGCTCGTCGCCCATTTTCAGGATTTCACGGATCATCGATCAGACTTCGTCGGTAGTGGGCTTGGAGTGGTCCCGGCCGAGGCCTGAGACATGCTGTTTCTCATCGGTATGGCCAGGCTCTTCGAACTCTTTCTCACCCGGGTCCTTGCCCTCGGCAGACATGTGTTCGATCACCGCGTTCATTTCCGCGCCCAGCAACAGCACGGCGGCGGAAATGTAGAAATACAGCAGCAGCACGATGATCGCGCCGATACTGCCATACATGGCGTTGTAGTCGGCAAAGGTTTTGACGTAGTAGCCAAAGCCCAGGGACGCGACGATCCACACCACCACCGCCAGCACCGAGCCTGGGGTGATGAAGCGGAATTTCTGCTCGACGTCCGGCATCACGTAGTACATGAGAGCCACGGCAAACATCAGCAGGATCACGATCAACGGCCAGCGCAGGATGGTCCACAGGGTCACCACGAACTCCTGCATGCCGATCTGCCCGGCCAGCCATTCCATCACTTGCGGGCCGAGCACCATCAGCGCGGCAGCGGCCAGCAGCATGCCCGCGATGCCGACGGTGTAGAAAATCGACAGCGGAAAGCGCTTCCAGATCGGCCGGCCTTCGACCACGTCGTAGGCGGCGTTCATCGCGCTCATCATCAGGCGCACGCCAGCGGAAGCAGTCCACAGCGCAATCACGATACCCACCGAGAGCAGGCCACCCTTGGACTGCTGCAACTGGTCGATCACCGGGTTGACCTGCTCCAGGGCCTGGGGCGGCAACACCAGTTCCGACTGCATGCGCAACCAGGTGAAGAAGTCGGGCAGGTGCAGGAAACCGATCAGGGCAATCAGGAAGAGCAGGAAGGGAAACAGCGAGAACAGCATCTGGTAAGCCAGTGCCGAGGCGTAGGTGGGCATTTCGTCATCGACGAATTCCTTGACGGTGCGCACCAGTACTTTGTGCAGCTTGAGACCATCGAGAACCGGGAAAATCATAGCGTCTCCTTTCGCCGCAAAAAGGTTGGGTTCGTGGGCGACTCAGGGGCCGTTTTCTACATCAAGGTAGCCTATTTGGCGACCTCGAAACAATTTCGAAACTTTATTCACTGTGTTTGACACAAAAACGGCCATCCGTGGATGGCCGCGTGGCTGCGCATTCGCAGTCAGCCGGGTCAGGCTTTGTCGATGGTTTTCTTCACAGCATCTTTAGCCTTGCCGACGGCTTGCTGAGCTTCGCCTTTCTTTTCCTGAACCTTGCCTTCGGTCTGCAGCTTGGTGTTGTCGGTAGCTTTACCCACACCTTGCTTGATGTTGCCGACGGCTTCGTTCGCCAAACCTTTTGCCTTATCCGCAGTGCTGCCCATGGTATTTCTCCTAAGAACAATCAAGGGTTTTTGGTCATTACGTAAAGATTGACCCGAGGCCGTTCGGCAGAGTTTCAATTATTTTTCGATAGGCATTTCATCGCAGGCCGCAGGTTTGGCTTTATGTTTTGCAGCCAACCCACGAGAATGCCCGGCACATTCAGGCTATAACGCTGAATAACAGATCCCGTAGGAAGGTTATGAAACTCAATAAAGCTCAGGCCATCGCCCGCAGAAACACCGAACTGGGCGGTGCCGTACTCGGCGTCAACAACTGCCATTTCACTGACCTGGACCGCAAACGCAACATCTGGTGGTTCGACCTGCCGGTGGGCCGTATTGCCGTGGGCCAGTACGAGTGGATCCACCTGTTGATGCACAACGCCGAGACCGACCAGTTGCTGCACCTGAAGGTGCCGACCGCGTACCTGCGTGAGAAGCTCGAAGGCCTGGTGGTGCGCAATGCGGGCAAGCGCAAGCCGGAGATCACCCTGGAGTTGAGCGCGGACAAGGATTCGTTCTTGAAGGATGTACGCCCGGCGGGTGCTGGCGTGAGCTTCGCGCAGTTCGCCGTGTAGGAACGCGGTTGAGCACTGTGGGCGCTGGCTGGCCTGCTCCCACAATGGGTTGCACTTCAAGGTGCGAATCCAGCGCCCAATAAAAAGCCCCGCATCTGCGGGGCTTTTTGTTTCGGGACGGGTTACTTTTTCAGGCCCAACTTCTTCAACTCTTCATCACGCAACTCACGCCGCAGGATCTTGCCCACGTTGGTGGTCGGCAATGCGTCGCGGAATTCCACGGCCTTGGGCACCTTGTAGGCGGTGACGTTGGCGCGCATGTGCTCCATCACCTGGTCCTTGGTGAGGGTCGCGCCCGGCTTGACCACGATAAACAGCTTGATGTGCTCCCCGGACTTCTCGTCCGGCACACCGATGGCCGCGCACTGCAGCACGCCCGGCAGGCCTGCCAGCACGTCCTCCAGTTCGTTCGGGTACACGTTGAAGCCCGAGACCAGGATCATGTCCTTCTTGCGGTCGACGATGCGCATGTAGCCGTCAGGCTGGATGATGGCGATGTCACCGGTCTTGAGCCAGCCTTCGCTGTCGAGCATTTCGTCGGTGGCGTCCTGGCGCTGCCAGTAGCCTTTCATCACTTGGGGGCCCTTGACGCACAGCTCGCCGGTCTCACCCAATGCGAGTTCGGTACCGTCGTCGGCGATAACTTTGCACACGGTCGACGGCACCGGGATGCCGATGGTGCCGATCTGGATATGCTGGATCGGGTTCACGGTGGCCACCGGGCTGGTTTCGGTCATGCCGTAGCCTTCGCAGATGCCACAACCGGTCACGGCCTTCCAACGCTCGGCCGCCGCCAACTGCAGGGCCATGCCGCCCGACAGGGTGACTTTCAGCGCGGAGAAGTCCAGCTTGCGGAACGCCTCGTTGTTGCACAGCGCCACGAACAGGGTGTTCAAGCCGACAAAGCCGCTGAACTTCCACTTCGACAGTTCCTTGACCATCGCCGGCAGGTCGCGCGGGTTACTGATCAGGATGTTGTGGTTGCCGATCAGCATCATCGCCATGCAATGAAAGGTGAACGCGTAGATGTGGTACAGCGGCAGCGGCGTGATCAGGATCTCGCAACCTTCGTTGAGGTTGGAACCCATCAGCGCCTTGCATTGCAGCATGTTGGCGACCAGGTTGCGGTGGGTGAGCATCGCGCCCTTGGCCACGCCGGTAGTGCCGCCGGTGTATTGCAGCACGGCCACGTCACCGCTGGCCGGGCTGGCGTCGCTGACCGGTTGACCGTGCCCCTTGGCCAGCACGTCGTTGAACTTGATCGCCTTGGGCAGGTGGTAAGCCGGGACCATTTTCTTCACGTACTTGATGACGCTGTTGATCAGCAGACGCTTGAGTGGCGGCAACAGGTCGGCGACTTCAGTGACGATCACGTGCTTGACGGCGGTCTTGGGCACGACCTTTTCCGCCAGGTGCGCCATGTTGGCCAGGCACACCAGCGCCTTGGCGCCGGAGTCGTTGAATTGGTGTTCCATTTCCCGCGCGGTGTACAGCGGGTTGGTGTTGACCACGATCAGGCCGGCGCGGATGGCACCGAACACAGCGACCGGGTACTGGAGGACATTGGGCAGTTGCACGGCGATTCGATCGCCGGGCTTCAAGTCAGTGTGCTGTTGCAGGTACGCGGCGAAGGCGCCGGACAATTCGTACAATTCACCGTAGGTGATCGTCTTGCCCAGGTTGCTGAAAGCCGGTTTGTTGGCGAAGCGCTGGCAGGACTGCTTCAGTACCGCCTGAATATTCGGATACTCGTCTGGATTGATTTCTGCAGCAATCCCGGCGGGGTACTTATCCTTCCAAAAGTCTTCGTTCATGGAAGCCCACTCCTCAGCGACGTCAGCGACGCGAATTCATCATCGCATTTGATGCGATTATTATTGGTGTATGTTTTTTTAGGTGAATCTGGCGCTTTCAAGCAGGCCGAGACGTCACAAAGCGCGCCGAGAGTAGCAGCTTTGCCAAGGGCCGCCTAGAGCCAAAGGGGGGCCCTACAGTCATAATCACGACTGTCCTACAATAATTGGTCACGGTTTAAACGTCGCTGAAATTCCCCCGCCAAAGGCTCTGGAATGGGCCTTACAGACCAATAAAAAACAATGTGGGAGCTGGCTTCCCTGCGATTGCGATCTGTCAGCCGATACATCTAGCGACTGAAACACCGTTATCGCAGGCAAGCCAGCTCCCACATTGTTTACCGCCTTTCACATCAGGCGATGTCGCGCAGCTCCCTGCGCAGAATCTTGCCCACTGGCGTCATCGGCAACGACTCGCGCAACACAATATGCTTGGGCACCTTGTACCCCGTGAAGTTGGTCTTGCAGTACGCCTTCAACTCCTCGAGGCTCACGCCTTGCGCACGCGCCACCACGAACAGCTTCACCGCCTCCCCCGTGCGGTCATCCGGCACGCCGATCACAGCACAACTGGCCACGGCCGGGTGGGCCATCACCACGTCTTCGATCTCGTTGGGGTAGACGTTGAAGCCCGAGACGATGATGAGGTCTTTCTTGCGGTCGACGATGCGCACGAAGCCATCGTCGTCGATCACGGCGATGTCACCAGTCTTCAGCCAGCCCTCGACGTCCAGCGCTTCGGCCGTGGCGGCCGGTTGCTGCCAGTAGCCTTTCATCACCTGCGGGCCCTTGATGCACAACTCGCCGCGCTCACCCAACGGCAGCTCGACACCCTGGTCATCGATCACCTTCATCGCCGTGGCCGGTACGGGAATGCCCACAGTGCCCAGGCGAGATTTGTTGCCGTAGGGGTTGGTGCTGGCCACCGGCGAGGTTTCCGTCAGGCCGTAGCCCTCGCCAATCGCGCAGCCGGTGATCTGCTCCCAGCGCTCGGCAGTGGCCTTGATCAGCGCGGTGCCGCCAGAGTTGGTGAGCTTGAGGTGGGAGAAGTCCAGGCTCTTGAAGTCTGGATGGTCCATTAAAGCCACGAACAGCGTGTTAAGCCCCAGCAGCCCGGTAAAGCGCCACTTTTTCAGCTCCTTGATAAAGCCACCGATGTCCCGCGGGTTGGTGATCAGTACGTTGTGGTTGCCGGACACCATCATGCACATGCAATTCGCGGTGAAGGCATAGATGTGGTACAGCGGCAGCGGCGCGATCATCACCTCCTGCCCTTCCTTGATCAGCGGGTGGCCGTCATCACCGGTCTGGGACATGCAGGCGCGTACCTGTTGCATGTTCGCCACCAGGTTGCCATGGGTGAGCATCGCGCCCTTGGCCAGGCCGGTGGTGCCACCGGTGTATTGCAGCACGGCAATGTCGTCCAGGGTTACCGGGTGGCGAGTCACCCCCAGGCCCGCGCCCATGCGCAAGGCACGCTTGAACGACACGGCACGCGGCAGGCTGTAGGCCGGGACCATCTTCTTGACCTTGTCGACCAGGGTGTTGACCAGCCAGCCCTTGGCGGCGGGCATGAAGTCGCCCATCTTGGCTTCGATCAGGTAGTCGATCTCGGTGTCGCTGCACACCTCCTGCACCCGCGAGCCGAACAGGTTGAGGTACACCAGCGCACGCACGCCGGCGTCCTTGAACTGGTGGCGCATCTCGCGCGGGGTGTACAGCGGGTTGGTATTGACCACGATCAGGCCGGCGCGCAAGGCGCCGAACACCGCAATCGGGTAGTGCAGCACGTTGGGCATCTGCACCGCGATACGGTCGCCGGGCTTGAGGTCGGTATGCTGTTGCAGGTAACCGGCGAACGCCGCGCTCTGGCGTTCAAGCTCGGCGTAGGTGAGGGTGATGCCCATGTTGCTGAATGCCGGACGGTCGGCAAAGGCCTTGCAGGAACGCTCGAACACCTCGATCACCGACTTGTAGGCAGAGAGGTCGATGTCATTGGGAACGCCCGCCGCGCGTTTGTCATTCCAGAAATCAGGTTGCATTATTCTTGTCCTCTTACCTGAGTGTGTCCGGCCGCTGCAGTTGTAAAAAGTCTACATCTATAAAAAGCGGAGCTCAGGGGACGTTAGCAGCTATGGCCAAACAGGCAAATACAGGAAACAGCGTCATTAATTGCGTGAATCTTCCTACAAGGCCTTGCGCTGATCAGACGCTTGCCGTGGGATGAGCTATACACTGCAACGACCCCGAGCAAAGGAAGCGCCATGAACCACAGTACCTTCTGGCTGACCGCGAATGACCGCAGCCGCCTGTACGTCAATCAATGGATGCCCGACGGCACGCCCAAAGCCCTGGTGATGCTGTCGCATGGCATGGCCGAGCACAGCGGGCGCTACGCGCGCCTGGCCGAGGCCTTGTGCGCCGCCGGTTACGGCCTGTACGCGCTGGACCAGCGTGGCCACGGCCGCACCGCCGACGAAGGCACCCTGGGCCTGTACGCCGAAAAGGATGGCTGGAACAAAGTGGTGGGCGACCTGGCGAGCCTCAACCAGCATATCGGCCAGCAGCAGCCGGGGTTGCCGATCATGCTGCTGGGCCACAGCATGGGCAGCTACATCGCCCAGGCTTACCTGCTGCATCACAGCGCCAGCCTCAATGGCGCGATTCTCAGCGGTTCGAATTTCCAGCCGGTGGCGCTGTACCGCGCCGCACGAGTGATCGCCCGGATCGAACGCCTACGCCAGGGCTTGCGCGGGCGTAGCGCGCTGATCGAATTCCTGTCGTTTGGATCATTCAACAAGGCCTTCACACCCAATCGCACCGCTTTCGACTGGCTCAGCCGCGACCCGGCCGAGGTCGACAAGTACATCAACGACCCACTGTGCGGGTTCCGCTGCACCAACCAGCTGTGGATCGACCTGCTCGGCGGCTTGCAGCAAATCAGTAAAGCGTCCAATCTCGCGCAGATCGATCCAGGCCTGCCGGTCCTGGTAATGGGCGGCGAATGTGATCCGGTGAGTGAAGGCAAGCGTCTCAAAAGCCTGGCCGACGCCCTGCGTGAAGCCGGCTGCCAGCACCTGCAACTGAATATCTACCCGCAGGCGCGTCACGAAGTGTTCAATGAAACCAACCGTGACCAGGTCACCGGGGACGTGCTGACATGGCTCGACCAGGCCCTGACCTTGCGCAGGCCCGCCCGCTGCGAATAACTTTTCTTTTAAAATCAGCCGTTTAAAATCGGTCGATAATGACCGTTTAGCCACAGGATGCACCTTTAGATGACCCAGGTAACCAACACCCCGTACGAAGCCCTTGAAGTCGGCCAGACCGCCAGCTACAGCAAATTGGTGGAAGAGCGCGATATCCAGCTGTTCGCCGCGATGTCCGGTGACCACAACCCGGTGCACCTGGATGCCGAGTACGCCAAGGCGACCATGTTCAAGGAGCGTATCGCCCATGGCATGTTCAGCGGCGCCCTGATCAGCGCGGCAGTGGCCTGCGAGCTGCCTGGGCCGGGCACGATCTACATCGGCCAGCAGATGAGCTTCCAGAAGCCGGTAAAGATCGGTGACACACTGACCGTACGCCTGGAAATCCTCGAGAAGCTGCCGAAATTTCGCGTGCGCATCGCCACCCGCGTGTTCAACCAGCGTGATGAGTTGGTGGTGGACGGCGAGGCGGAGATTTTGGCGCCGCGTAAGCAGCAGGTTGTTACTTTGACCGAGCTGCCCGCAATCACCATCGGCTGATTTCGATCTCAAAAATTTACACAATACAAATGTGGGAACGGGCCTGCCCGCGAAAGCGATAGTTCAGTCAATAAAGATCAAACTGAAAAACCGCATTCGCGAGCAAGCCCGCTCCCACATTAGTTACAGCAGTTACAGCGCGAAGCTTACGACTGGGCGCGAGCCTGGTTGCGCAGGGCTTTCACTTGGTCGTGGTTGCGTTGTGCGCCGTGGAACTGACGCTCAACCAGGTCACGAATGCCCAGCAGGTTGTGCTTGTTGATCTTCTCGATCGCTTCCTTGTAAGCCTTGAGGGCGTGGTCTTCACCGCGCTCGGCTTCGTTCAGGACAGCCTCTTCATCTTTACCGGTGACCATCGACTTCACGTCGACCCAGCCACGGTGCAAAGCGCCGGCCACACTGCCGGACTCTTCCGGATCGCCACCCAAGGCACGAACAGCGGTTTGCAGCTCGGCGGCTGCAGCTGCGCAATCAGCAGAGCGCTTCACAAACAGAGCCTTGAGCTCTGGATGCTTGATGTCTTCAGCACAAGTCGCGAAGCCTTTCTGGCCGTCTTTGCTGGTCTCGATCAGGTCGTTGAGTACGGAGATCGATTCTTTGTTGATGTCAGTCATTTTTCAATTCCTTGTGCGGGTTAAGAAACGTGTCTTAGTAATTGCAGCACCCGTGCCAGGTTTTAAAAAATAAACTTTCCATTAATTTTCAATAGCTTACGAATTATTGAACCATCTGTATCTACGTTATTTGCATGATCTGTCATTTGGCCTTCATGCAGAATGCCTGTATTTTCCAAGACTTCGCCCTCCACCGCGCGACGCTCATGAATCCGGAAAAACTCGAACTACTGATCACCCGCGAGATGCCTTTCGGCAAATACAAGGGACGAATTATTGCTGACCTGCCCGGACCCTACCTGAACTGGTTCGCCCGTGAAGGTTTCCCTCACGGCGAACTGGGCGGTTTGCTGGCCTTGATGCAGGAAATCGACCACAACGGTTTATCGGAATTGCTGGAACCGCTGCGCGCGAAACACGGCAAACCCGCCCCTCGCCATTAAGAGCCCCTCTATGCCACGCAATGCAGACAACGAAGGTCACTGGCGGGCCATCGCCGAGCGCTACGCCCTGGAGCCCGGCCCGATCAACCTGGAGAACGGTTACTTCGGCCGCATGAGCCGCGCGGTGCAGGCGCACTACCTGGAGCAGGTTGCGTTTATCAACCGGAGTAACTCGCTGTATGTGCGTCAGGCATTTGAACAAGGCGAGAACGTCGAGATTCGCCGGCAACTGGCCGAGATGATCAACGTCGACCCGGCGTCCGTGGCGTTTACCCGTAACGCGACCGAAGCATTGCAATCACTGATCCGCAACTACAACCGCCTGCAACCGGGTGACCAGGTGCTGATCAGTGACCTGGAGTACGACACGGTCAAAGGGGCCATGCGTTGGCTGGCCGGTTACCGAGGTGTGGAGGTGATCGAACTTTCCCACACTCATCCGGCCAGTTTCGACAGCCTGGTGCAGACGTATCGCGATGCATTCGCTCAGTACCCGCGCCTCAAGCTGATGGCGCTGACCCATGTCACCCACCGCACCGGCCTGGTGATGCCCGTCGAAGCCATTGCCCAGGTTGCGCGTGAACACGGTGTGGACGTGATCCTCGATGGTGCCCATGCCCTGGGCCAGATTGAATTCAACCTGGCCGCGCTGGGCATCCAGTTCGCCGGTTTCAACCTGCACAAATGGATCGGCGCACCGCTGACCCTGGGCTTCCTTTACATCGCGCCGGAACGCCTGGCCGATATCGACCCCGACATGGGCGAGTTCCATTACCCCGCCACCGATGTGCGTGCCCGTACGCCGTACAGCACGCCAAACTTTCCGGCCTTGATGACCTTGCCGTTGGTGTTTGAAGAACATCGGCAACTGGGTGGCGCCGCAGCTAAAGGGGCACGGGTGAACTACCTACGCGACCTGTGGGTGAGCCAGGTGCGGGCGTTAGCGGGGGTTGAGGTGCTGACGCCAGATGATCCGCGACTGTATTGCGGGATCACGGCGTTCAAGTTCACCGGGCGCGACCAGCAGGCGATGGTGGACAGGCTGCTCCGGGACTACAACCTGTTCACCACCACGCGCACGGGCGCGGCGTTTGGGACCTGTATCCGCGTGACGCCCGGGTTACTGACGTCGGCGGCGGACATCAACGTGCTGGTCAACGCCATTGATAAACTAAACGCAGATTAAACCTCCCACATTTGGCTCCTTGGTGGGCTCGAGGTTTTCTACAGGCAAAAAAAAGCGGTACACCGACCAAGTGCACCGCAAAAATGCCGTTAAGCACAGCAACAACGATTCAGTAAAAGCAGATCAATCCAGCAGCGCCAGCGCCTCGGCGGTGACTTCCTGGATGCGAGCCCAGTCGCCGTTCTTGACCCACTCAGGGTCCAGCATCCAGCTACCGCCCACGCACATCACGTTTTTCAACGCCATGTAGTTTTTGATGTTGGCCGGGCCAACGCCGCCAGTCGGGCAGAATTTCACTTCGCCGAACGGGCCGCCGAGGGCCTTGATCGCAGCCACGCCACCGCTGACTTCGGCCGGGAACAGCTTGAAGCGACGGTAGCCCAAGCCATAACCTTCCATGATGCCCGAGGCATTGCTGATGCCCGGTAGCAGAGGGATCGGGCTGTGCACCGAGGCTTCCAGAAGATCGCGGGTAATGCCCGGGGTAACGATGAATTGCGAGCCAGCCACTTCGGCCGCTTCGAGCATGTGGCGGTCGAGCACGGTGCCAGCACCGGTGCACAGCTCAGGGCGCTGCTCGCGCAATACCTGGATGGCCTTGAGGCCGAACTCGGAACGCAGGGTCACTTCCAATGCGGTCAAACCACCGGCTGCCAGGGCATCGGCCAGCGGCAGGATGTCCTGTTCGCGGGCGATGGTGATCACCGGCAGGATCCGCGCCTTGGCGCAGAGGCTGTCGATCAGGGCAACTTTATCCGCCATGGACACGGTCGGTTGGGGGCTATTCATAGCGGCTGATCCTTGGCTCATGGGCACCAGTAAATCTCTAATGTAGGTTGCAGAAACGCGCGAATCGGCATGGCAGCAACGTCGTCACTGGCCAGCGCGGCGCTCAAGGTGGTCAATTTCGAACTGCCGGAAATCGACAGGACGGTGTAGTGGGCCGTGGCCAGCAATGCGCGACTCATGGTCAGGCGCTGGTGTGGCACGGTAGGCGCCAGCATCGGCCAGCAACGGCGGGTACCGTCGACCTGCAGTGCTTCGGCGAGGTTCGGGCTGTTGGGAAACAGCGATGCAGTGTGGCCGTCATCGCCCATGCCCAGCACCAGCACATCAATGGCTGGCAGTTCGGCCAGCAGGCGATCGGCTTGCTCGGCAGCGTCTTCAAGCGTGGCGGCAGCGCTGTAGAGGCTGAGGAACCTGGCCTTGGCCGCCGGGCCTTGCAGCAGGTGTTGTTTCAACAGGCCGGCATTGCTGTCGGCGTGTTCCACCGGCACCCAGCGTTCATCGGCCAGGGTAATGGTGACCTTGGACCAGTCCAGCCCCTGTTTGGCCAGGTGCTGGAAAAACGCCACGGGGCTGCGACCACCGGACACCACCAGGGTCGCTTCGCCACGGGCGCTGATGGCCGAGCGCAGTTGCTCGGCCACGTCGTTGGCCAGGCCTTCCGCCAACAGCACCGGGGTGCGGTACTCGTGCGGGGTAACGCCCTCGGGCAGTTTCAATTCAGATATCGCCATACCATGACCTCCCATCCCGCGTGATCAGTGCAATCGAGCTCATCGGCCCCCAGGAACCCGCCGCGTACGGCTTGGGCGCATCACCGGATTTTTTCCACCCGGCGATCAGCTGGTCACACCACTTCCACGCGGCTTCGATTTCATCTTTGCGAACAAACAGGTTCTGATTGCCGCGCATCACTTCCAGCAACAACCGCTCGTAGGCATCCGGAATACGGGCACTGCGATAGGTGTCGGAAAAATTCAGTTGCAGTGGGCCACTGCGCAGTTGCATGCCCTTGTCCAAGCCTTGCTCCTTGGTCATCACGCGCAAGGAAATACCTTCGTCCGGCTGCAGGCGGATGATCAGCTTGTTGCTGATCTGCAGGCGCTGCTCGGGGGCGAAGATGTAGTGGGACGGCTCCTTGAAGTGGATGACGATCTGCGACAGTTTCTGCGGCATGCGCTTGCCGGTGCGCAGGTAGAACGGCACCCCGGCCCAACGCCAGTTGCGGATATCGGCACGCAGGGCGACGAAGGTCTCGGTGTCGCTCTGGGTGTTGGAATTCTCTTCCTCCAGGTAACCCGGCACTGGCTTGCCGGCGCTGTAGCCCGCGATGTACTGGCCGCGCACCACTTGGGTGGTCAGGCCGTCCGGGCTGATCGGCGCCAGGGCCTTGAGCACCTTGACCTTCTCGTCGCGGATGCTGTCGGCGGACAGGTCGGCCGGCGGGTCCATGGCGATCAGGCAAAGCAGTTGCAGCAGGTGGTTCTGGATCATGTCCCGCAGCTGGCCGGCTTTGTCGAAGTAACCCCAACGGCCTTCGATGCCAACCTGCTCGGCCACGGTGATTTCCACGTGGGAGATGTAGTTCTGGTTCCACTGGGTTTCGAACAGGCTGTTGGCGAAACGCAGGGCGATCAGGTTCTGGACGGTCTCTTTGCCCAGGTAGTGGTCGATACGGTAGGTGCGGTTTTCCGGGAAAAACTGCGCCACGGCGTCGTTGACCTTGCGCGAGGACTCCAGGTCCGAACCGATGGGTTTTTCCAGCACCACGCGGGTGTTGTCCGCCAGGCCGACCTTGGACAGGTTCTCGCAGATCGCGCCGTACACCGCCGCCGGGGTGGCGAAGTAGGCGATAAGACGCTGCTCGGTGCCGGCGATTTCAGCCAGGGCCACGTAGTCATCGGCCTTCATGAAGTCGACGTGAACATAGGTCAGGCGTGCCAGGAAACGCTGGGCGATGGTTTCGTCCAGTTCCTTGCCGACGTATTGACGCAATGCTTGTTCGATGTGCGCCAGGTGCTGTTGCTCGGAACCGGCTTCACGGGCCAGGGCCAGGATGCGCGTATCGTCGTGCAGGAGCGCGGCGCCATCGAGTTGATAGAGGGCAGGAAATAACTTGCGCAGCGCCAGATCACCCAAGGCGCCAAACAGGGCAAAGGTGCAGGGTTCTACGGTTATCGAAGGCATGATGTTTGTTCTTTTATCAAGTTAAGCTACAAATACCTTTTTTCAAGGCATCACTCAAGGAAAAATGTAGTAATAACCACAACATTTTCCCGAAATATGCATTCCGAGTGGTGGTGTTCAGCTACCCTCAGTAGGATAGGCCACCGCAAAAGACCACTCATCGATTGGTTGCCACCTTTTATTTGCATCGTCGCCCGAAGGAAAGACTGAATGGACCGCGTGCGAAATCTTCTGGAACAGATCCGGAACCGCCTCGAAGAATTGAACAAGGCCGAGAAAAAAGTCGCCGAGGTCATCCTGCTCAACCCGCAGCAGGCGACCCGCTTCTCGATCGCCGCCCTCGCCCAGGCGGCCTCGGTCAGTGAGCCGACGGTCAACCGTTTCTGCCGTTCGTTCGGCGTCAGCGGTTACCCTGAACTGAAATTGCAGCTGGCGCAAAGTTTGGCCAGTGGAGCGGCGTATGTCAGCCGCGCCGTGGAGGCCGATGATAACCCGGAGGCCTACACCCAGAAGATCTTTGGCAGTGCCATCGCCTCTCTGGACAGTGCCTGCCAGGCCCTGGACCCGGCCCTGATCAGCAAAGCCGTGGACCTGTTGATCCAGGCGCGGCAGATCCACTTCTTTGGCCTGGGCGCTTCGGCCCCGGTGGCCATGGACGCGCTGCACAAGTTCTTCCGTTTCAACCTCGCAGTGACCGCGCATGCGGACGTGCTGATGCAGCGCATGATCGCCTCGGTGGCGCATACCGGCGAGCTGTTCGTGATCATTTCCTACACCGGGCGTACTCGTGAACTGGTGGAAGTGGCGCGTATCGCACGTGAAAACGGCGCCTCAGTGCTGGGCGTGACCGCCGAGAACTCGCCACTGGCGAAGGCCAGTACGGTGAGCCTGAACATCCCCCTGCCGGAAGACACCGACATCTACATGCCGATGACCTCGCGCATTATCCAGCTGACGGTGCTGGATGTGCTCGCCACCGGCATGACGTTGCGTCGTGGCGTGGATTTCCAGCCGCACCTGCGCAAGATCAAGGAAAGCTTGAATGACAGCCGGTATCCGGTGGGTGATGAGTTCAACTAAACAGAAATGTGCGGTAGCACTACCGACCTAATCGCGGCAAGCCCGCTCCCACACTGGAATGCATTTCCGTGTGGGAGCCGGGATTGCCCGCGATAGCCTCATCAGCTACACCGCTAGACCCCTGCCCGCGCCTGCAAACTCAAATGCGCCCTCTCCCCCGGCGCCAAACTGGCCCCGGCCATCGCCGACTCCACACACACAAACCCCGATGCCTCGTTGAAGCTCACGCCCAACAGCGGTCGGCTGCCCGGGTGCCACACCACCGTGTCGGCGCTGTCGCCTGTGTCGATGCACAGTTCGCGTTGCCAGGCGTGGTCCTTGAGCTGCAATTCGCCCTCGTGCTGGAACACCCGCTGGCATCCGCCCTCCACGCGTAACTCGCCTTCCTGCTGGCAAACCTGGCGATTGAGCTGGTCGTAACCTTGTGCACCATCGAGCCCAGACAGCGCTATCTCATCAACGTGGCCAATACGCCAGTAAGCATGCAAAGCATGGCTCAATTGGCACGGCAGCTCGTCCTGATGCTCGGTGCTCAGGCGCAGCTCAAGGGTTTCACCCAAGTGCGCGTGCAGGTCGACCTGCCAGTCGCACAACTGCAATTGCCAATGCAGGCGTACGCCATCGTCGTCGGTGCTGCTGTCGAGCAGCTTCCAGTCGATCAACCGCGCCCAGCCATGGGACGGCCAGGCATTTTCGCTCGGATGACGGCCATACCACGGCCAGCACACCGGCACGCCACCACGGATAGCGCCGACTTGCGGCCACTTCGCCGCACACCACAGCCAGGGTTTCTGGCCACGGGGCTGGAAGTGCAACAGCTGCGCGCCCTGGCGACTGAACACCGCCTGGCACAGGGGATGGTCGATCACCAAAACGTCACGCATCTGGAAGCGCTCCCAGGCGAACACCGGGCGCTCGCGCAGGGATTTGAAAAAGCGTTGCAGCGGATGCTCATGCATGTGCCACGGTCCTGAATATCATTGTCGCTGGCCTTTATAGGGGCCGGCATGCCGGCCCCTATAAAGGCCATCTCCCAAAAAAAAGCGGATAGCCATGGCTACCCGCAAAATGCGCACAGAGAGAAGGAGCTTATCGCAACAGCATTAGAACGTAGACTGAATTTTCAGGCCCGCCACCAACGCGTTGTCGACTTTATCCACGCCGCCAGGCTGCACGACGTATTGCAGGTTGGGACGCACGGTCAGCCAGTTGGTGACGTGGAAACCGTAGTTGAGTTCGACGTTGTACTCAGTCTCACGAATAGGCGTGTACAGAGGATTGTCGTAGTCGTTGACGCCATTGGCGACGTTGAGCAGTTCAGAGTTCTTCTTCACGTCATCGTTGACATGCAGGCGAGCGACACCAATGCCGACGTCATCTTTTGGACGCGCGTCGAATGGGCCCTTGTACACCAGCATGATCGACTGATAGTTGTCGACCAGGTTGGTTTCCTTGTCGTGGAAGGTGGCGTTGGCTGCGATGTTCAGGCCGCGCGAAGCGTCGCCGTTGTGCGTGGTGAGCTGCTGTTGGGCAACGAACCAGTAGCCTTTCTTGCTGCTGCGGGTACGGTAGCCAGCGCCCGTGGTAGCCGCATCGTTGCCGTTGATGTCTTCACGGACGTCAGAGGCATCGGCAGCACTTTTGTAGTAACCCACACGGTATTCGCCC
Source organism: Pseudomonas sp. MYb13 (assembly GCF_002980075.1). Lineage (NCBI taxonomy): Bacteria > Pseudomonadati > Pseudomonadota > Gammaproteobacteria > Pseudomonadales > Pseudomonadaceae > Pseudomonas > Pseudomonas sp. MYb13. The sequence goes on from NZ_PCQI01000018.1 coordinate 71,360, forward strand.
GGCAGGTTGTTGACCTTAGGCGACCAGACCAATTCCACCGGGATCACGGTGCCCTTGGTACCACTGCCGCTGAGTTTGAAGCCGTTGCCGTGCTCCAGCTGCGATGGGTTCTGGTTGTAGGCACCGATCTGCGCGTACAGCTCAGGCGTGATGTTGTACTTCACGCGGATCGCCGCCTGGCTGACTGGCCAGTTGTACCAGGTGTTGACGTAGTTACCCACTTGCGAGCCGCAGAACGACAGGTTCTGGAAGTCGCACGGGAAGGTGTTGAAGTCTTCGCCTTCACCGAAGTAACCGAGTTTCACGTCCAACTTGTTGTCGAACATCTGGTGCTGGATCCAGAACTGGGTCAGACGCACCATGTGGCCACGGCCGTACACTTCCATGGACGAACTCAGCGTGCCGGCACGCGGGTCGCCGATGCGGTCATTGGAGATGTTCTGGCCATTACGGTTGGTCAACTGGATCTTGGCCTGGGTGTTATCCCAGCCCCACAGCTTTTGCAGGTCCAGTGCCACACCGAGACCGAACTGGTCAGAGTAGCGACCGGTCTTGTCGTCGTTGTAACCACCTTTGGCGTTGTAGCCCATCTCCCCAACGTAATCCGCCTTGATGTCGATACCCTGCTCGATCAGCTTGGTACGCTCACCACCCCAGTCGCCGGTCATCCACTTCGAATCAGCACTGAATGCATCGGCCGCCATCGCATTGGCGGACAAAACCAGAGCTGCTGCAGCTGACATTTGGCAGATCAGCCGAGTGTTGTTGTGTTGCTTTTTCATCCCTACATCCTCGTCTTTATTGTTATTAAACTGTTTTTATCTAACGCGGTTTACTTTTTTTATCTAAAACAACAGCTTATCTGCTTCAACGGCCTTTGAATTGGGCCACATTGTCGGCATGCCCCTGTGCGGGCAATGAAGAAGCAGTGCCCAGTCGCTCGCCCGTGTTGGCGTCGAACAGCAGTACCTTGGAAGGATCGAATTGCAGGGTCAGGGTCTCGCCCACCTGCGGTGCCACGTCGGGTGCCAGGCGGCAGCAGACCTTGGTGTCATTGAGCTGCACGAACACCAGGGTGTCCGGGCCGGTCGGCTCGGTTACCTGGACTTCGGCACGAATGCTCGAGGCACTGTTGGCCTCGCCCGCCGCCAGCATGATCTGCTCCGGGCGCAACCCCAGGATCACGTCACGGTCTTCAAGGCCGGCATCGGTCACGTTCAGCGCCAGCTCGCAACGGGCCTGGCCGCTGTCGAGCAGAGCCACCAGGCGACCGTCCTTGCGTTGCAGGCGCAGGGGCACGAAGTTCATTGGCGGCGAACCAATGAAGCTCGCCACGAACTGGTTGGCCGGGTTGTTGTAGATCTCTTTCGGCGTGCCGAACTGCTGGATGATGCCATCCTTCATGACTGCCACTTTGTCGCCCAGGGTCATCGCTTCGATCTGGTCGTGGGTCACGTAGACCGTGGTGGTCTTGAGGCGCTGGTGCATCAGTTTCATTTCGGTGCGCATCTCGACGCGCAGCTTGGCGTCGAGGTTGGACAGCGGTTCGTCGAACAGGTAGATCTTCGGCCGACGCGCCAGGGCACGGCCCATGGCCACGCGCTGTTGCTGGCCGCCGGACAACTGGCCCGGCTTGCGGTTGAGCAGGTGTTCGATCTGCAGCAGCTTGGCCACGCGCGCCACTTCGGCGTCGATATCAGCCTGGGGCATCTTGCGGATCTTGAGGCCGAACTCGATGTTCTCGCGCACGCTCATGGTCGGGTACAGCGCGTAGGACTGGAACACCATGGCGATGTCGCGGTCCTTGGGGCTCATGCCGCTCACGTCCTGGTCACCGATCATGATCGCGCCGCCGGTGATGGTCTCAAGGCCGGCGATGCAGTTCATCAGCGTGGATTTACCGCAACCCGAAGGGCCGACCAGGATCAGGAATTCGCCTTCCTTGATCGACAGTTCGATGTTCTTCAAGGTGTCGGGCAGGCCGGCGCCATAGGTCTTGTTTACATTGCGAAGTTCAAGCGTAGCCATGATTACCCCTTGACCGCGCCGGCCGTGAGGCCGCGCACGAAATACTTGCCTGCGATCACATAGACCAGCAGGGTCGGCAGCCCGGCGATCATCGCCGCTGCCATATCCACGTTATATTCCTTGGCCCCGGTGCTGGTGTTGACCAGGTTGTTCAGCGCCACCGTGATGGGCTGGGAGTCGCCGCTGGAGAACACCACACCGAACAGGAAGTCGTTCCAGATCTGGGTGAACTGCCAAATCAGGCAGACCATGATGATCGGCGTCGACATCGGCAGAATGATCTGACGGAAGATCGTGAAGAAACCGGCACCGTCCAGGCGCGCCGCCTTGATCAGCGCATCCGGGATGCTCACGTAGTAGTTACGGAAGAACAGCGTGGTGAACGCCAGGCCGTAGACCACGTGCACAAACACCAGGCCGGTGGTCGTGCTGGCCAGGCCCATCTTGCCCAGGGTGAACGACGCTGGCAGCAGCACGGTCTGGAACGGCAGGAAGCAGCCGAACAGCAGCAGGCCGAAGAACAGCTGCGAACCGCGGAAGCGCCAGAACGACAGCACGTAGCCGTTCAACGCACCGATGGCGGTGGAGATCAGTACCGCGGGAACCGTGATCTTGATCGAGTTCCAGAAATAGCCGTCCACGGTGGCCCAGGCCTTGACCCAGCCGATGCCGGAGACCACGGTCGGCCAGCTCAGCAGGTTGCCGGTGCTGATATCTTCCGGGGTCTTGAAGCTGGTCAGCAGCATCACCACCAGCGGTACCAGGTACAGCAGCACGGCAAGGATCAACACCGCATAGATCGCTATGCGACTCAGGCTGATGACAGGTTTGGAGGCGAGACTAGTCATTACGTTTGGTCCTCAGCTCGGAGTAGAGGTAAGGCACGATGATCGCGAGGATCGCACCGAGCATCAGGATTGCACTGGCCGAGCCCATGCCCATCTGGCCACGGCTGAAGGTGAACGAGTACATGAACATCGCCGGCAGGTCGGACGAGTAGCCCGGGCCGCCCGCGGTCATCGCCGCCACCAGGTCGAAGCTCTTGATCGCAATATGCGCCAGGATCATCACCGCACTGAAGAACACCGGACGCAGGCTTGGCAGCACCACGCTCCAGTAGATGCGCGGCATGCTCGCGCCGTCGATCTGCGCGGCGCGCACGATCGATTGATCAACACCGCGCAGGCCCGCCAGGAACATCGCCATGATGAAGCCCGAGGCTTGCCAGACGGCAGCGATCACCAGGCAGTAGACCACGCGGTCCGGGTCGATCAGCCAGTCGAGACGGAAGCCTTCCCAGCCCCAGTCACGCAGGAGTTTGTCCAGGCCCATGCCCGGGTTGAGCAGCCATTTCCAGGCGGTACCGGTGACGATCATCGAGAGCGCCATCGGGTACAGGTAAATGGTGCGGATAAAGCCTTCACGGCGGATTTTCTGGTCGAGGAAAATCGCCAGGGTCACGCCGATAACCAGGGTAATGCCGATGAACATCCCGCCAAAAACAGCCAGGTTCTTGCTCGCTACCCACCAGCGGTCGTTATCGAACAACCGCGCGTATTGCGCAAGGCCCGCCCATTTGTAGCTTGGCAGGAACGTGGAATTGGTGAACGAGAGTACAAACGTCCACAGGATGTAGCCGTAGAAGCCCACCAACACGATGAACATGCTGGGCGCCAGCACCAGTTTAGGTAGCCAGCGCTGCAGTGCATCGAACGGCGAGGCTTTGCTGAACACAGCAACAGAACTCATGGGGAAATCCAATACAGGGAAAAAGGACCAATTAATAAACGGTGTGAAGCAGGCCTGATGTGGGAGCGGGCTTGCTCGCGAGGCGAGCTGCGCGGTGCATCAGTTACACCGCGGTGATGCCTTCGCGAGCAAGCCCGCTGCCACAAAGCCCGTCTCCCACAATAAGCCGCTACCAGGGGTTACTTGGCAGACTTGATCGCAGCGCCCAATTTCTTCGCGGTGTCGGCCGGGTCGGCTTTCGGATCGTTGATGTAGTTGGTCACGACATCAAAGAACGCACCTTGCACCGCCAGGGTGGTGGCCATGTTGTGCGCCATGCTTGGCTGCAGGCCGCCGGTCTTGGCGTCTGCCAGGAAGTCCTTGGCAGCGGTCTGGGCGCAGGAGTCGAAGCCGTAGGTGTCCATTTTGGTCAGCATGTCGTTACGCACAGGGATCGAGCCCTTGTTGATGCTGAACACTTTCTGGAAGTTTTCACCCAGTACAACTTTGGCGATGTCCTGCTGACCCGCAGCGGTGCCTTTGTCTTTCTGCTTGAACACCGCCAGGGAGTCGATGTTGTAGGTGAAGGCTTTGTCGGTGCCCGGGAAGGCTACGCACTCGTAGTCTTTACCGGCGACTTTCTTGGCGGCAGTCCATTCGGACTTGGCCCAGTCACCCATGATCTGCATGCCGGCCTTGCCGTTGATGACCTTGCCCGCTTCGAGGTTCCAGTCCTGGCCTTTGCCGTCGACGTCCATGTAGGTCGCGACTTTCTTCAGCTCAGTGAGCGCCTTGACCATTTGCGGACCGGTCAGTGCGCCGTTGTCCAGGTCGACCAGGGCTTTCTTGTAGCCATCGGCACCCATCACCGACAGTACAACGGCTTCGAACACGGTGCTGTCCTGCCAAGGCTGGCCACCATGGGCGAGCGGAATGAAGCCCGCGGCCTTGAGCTTGTCACCGGCTGCGTAGAATTCTTCGAGGGTGGTCGGGTTCTTGGTGATACCGGCTTTCTTGAAGACTTGCGGGTTGATCCACAGCCAGTTCACGCGGTGGATGTTGACCGGTACGGCGACGTAGTCACCGTCGTACTTCACGGTATCGGAGACTTTCTTGTCGAGCAGGGAGTCCCACTTTTCTTCTTTGGCGACGTCTTTGAGCACGTCGGTGTCGAGCAGGCCAGTGGACGCCCATTCCTGGATGTCGGGGCCTTTGATCTGGGCAACGCCTGGCGGGTTGCCAGCCACGGCGCGGCTTTTCAGCACGGTCATGGCCGTGGCGCCACCACCCCCAGCGACGGCACCGTCTTTCCAGGTGAAGCCGTCTTTCTCAACTTGGGCCTTCAGGACATCTACAGCCGCCTTCTCACCACCCGAGGTCCACCAATGCACAACTTCAACCGTCCCTTTCGAGTCGGCGGCAAATGCACTGAGGGGAAACAACGAGGCAATGGAAATAGCGACGGCGAGGCGATTAATCGCGTTCATCTGAGTACCTTTTCTTGTTGTTATGCATGCAAGTCTTAGGCTTGCGCTGCACGGAGTTTAAACATGGATTTTTCAGGCGCAGGTAACAAAGGGATGCACAAATGTCACCATCTGGTGACACAACGCCCAGCCCCGATGGCACTGGCCATGCTGGGTGCCAAGGGCAGTGCAGGCAGCACGACCGCTTGCCAGGCATGGTACAGGTCCGGCTTGCCGCCCCAGATCTTGCTGCTCGGTTGATTGTGCGGGCTGAGTTCGTGGTGCCAACTGCCGTGGATACGGTCGATAAAGTGGCTTTCGCAAAACGCCCAGAACCGCCGGTACCAGGTTTCGTAATGCAATTCGCCCGTGCGCTTGAGCAGGGCCTGGGCAGCGGCGCTGGCTTCGGCATGGGTCCAGTGCAGGCGTTCGCGCACTACCGGGCGGTGGTGCCAGTCCAGGGTGTAGACGATGCCGGGGGCACCGTCCACGGACCAGGCATACTCGCAGGCGCTGGCGAACAAGCCCTTGGCGTCAGTCACCAGCCACTCGGGTGTGGCCAGACCGGCTTGCAGGCGCGCGGCTTCCAGGTGCAGCACCAGTCGCGCCCATTCAAAGCCGTGGCCGGGCGTGATGCCGTAGGGGCGAAAACCATCGGCGGGGTTGTCTTCGTTGTAGCCGAGCAAGGGCTGCCAATGCCCATCGAAATGCTCGATTACCATGAACTGATTGCCAGCGGCGTGGGTGTGGATAACACGTTCGACGATCCGCAGCGCGCGGTCCAGCCAGCGGGTATCGCCGGTCACATCGGCCAGGGCGAGGAAGGCTTCGGTGGCGTGCATGTTGCTGTTGGCGCCGCGGTAGGCCTCGACGCCGCTCCAGTCCTGGGCAAAGGACTCAAGCATCACGCCTTCCTCTTCACTCCAGAAAAACTGGTCGATGATATGAATGGCGTCGTTCAGCAGGGTTTGCGCACCGGGAGCGCCGGCCACGACCGCAGAGCTGGCCGCCAAAGCGACAAACGCGTGCAGGTAGGCGGCCTTGCCACGGTTACCGTCGAGGGCGTGGGGCGCAGCGAACCAGCCACCGTGCTCACTGTCACGCAGCGGGCCACTGAGTGCGGCAACACCGTGCGCTACCAGCTCGGCATACCCCGGCAAGCCCAGGGTGTGGGCCATGGCGAAGCTGTGGGTCATGCGGGCGGTGTTCATGGTTTCGGCGTGGGCGTCGGCCGGCAACTGGCCCTTATCGTCCAGGTTGCCAAAGCCCTCTGGCAGTCGAGAAGCCTTGGCGAATGCCAGCAGGCGCTGGCCTTCGCTGGCGAGCCAGGCGTGATGGGCAGGCGCGTTCAGCCAACTGCTCGCAGGCAGTGGTTGCGTGGTCATGGGTGGCCCTTATTATTTTTTGTGGGATGACCGGAGTCTAAACAAGGGCGAGGTAGGGGCAAGTAACGAAGGGGATGGGAAATGTCACCGAGTGGTGACATTGCAAACAGTCGAGCGCGACTCAACGCCTTACCTCAATGCCACGGCGGGAACGGGCTTGATCGCGAACACTGCGTATCAGTCGGTAAACCCACCACCGATACACCGCATTGGCGAGCAAGCCCGCTCTCACATTTTTGAACCGATCCCGATCACTGACCGAGCGGCGTCGCTGCCGCCGGCGCATTAAGGCGCTGGTTCAGGTTCTGCACCTGGCTCTGCAATGTGGTGATGTTGCGCGTGGTCTGGATGCGGAACACATCAAACTCTTTGTTGGTGGGCGCGTCACTGTTGGTCGCCGGGTTGTCCTGGGCGCTCTTGAGCACCACGAGGTCCTGTTCGATACGTGCGATGGCAGCGCTCGGGTTGCCTTGCTTCTTCAGCGCGGCCACGTCAGCGGAAAGCTCCTTGATCTCGGCATCGCGCTTGCCTGCATCACCTTGCGCGGCCTTGAGGGTCGCCACAGCGTCGGTCAAGGCCTGGACCTGGCCTTGCAGCTTGCTGTTGGCGTTGGACAGGTCAGTGGTGCTGGCGGTCATCTGGGCCAGGCGTTTATCCAGCTCGGTGGCTTGGCCGGCCACGCCGACTTGCTGCTTGCCCTGCTCCAGCAACTGGCTTTCGAGTTGCTTGATCTGCAGTTTCAGCGCTTCGCTGCCATTGTTGACGCTGGCTTCACTGGCGACCACCTTGCCGGAAATATCCTGCAGGCGCCCCGCCGCTTCCTCGCTGATGCGCGCAAAGCTCTCCTGGGTGGCAACCAACTGCTGGCCCATCAGGGAAATCTGCTGGAAGCTCCACCAGGCCAGGCCCGCAAAGGCGATCAGCAGCGCGCCGATCAGGGCCCACAAGGGGCCGGTGCTGGCGCTCTTGACCTTTACCACCTTGGTCGTGCGCGAACGCACCGAGGTGGCGGGGGAAGGTTCGAAATCATCGTCATCCCCGAGATCGGCCCGCAGGCTGGGAACGTTGTCGAAGTCGTCTTTGGCATCGTTGCGCATGAATCAACCCTGAATCGGTGAAGTGGCTAGCTGGAAGGCCGAGCGACGGGAGTATAAACCGCCGTCGCGCCGCACTGATCGACCCGGAACCACGAATTCGGTTCCCGATGTGTTGCCTGTTGTGACCTTACTTCAACCCCGGGTCCTGGGCCTTCCACCAACTGCAGAACTCGTCGAGGGCGGTCCACAGGCTGACCTTGGGCTCGTAGTCCAGATAATGCCTGGCGCGGCTGATGTCGAGGGTGAAATCTTTGTTCATCACTTGGACGCCAAGGCGCGACAATGCTGGCTCGGGGCGCCCCGGCCACATTGCACAGAACGCCTCGTTGAGCGCCGCCACGCTGTAGGACAACCCGTAGGACCGATACCGCGTCACCTGCGGCAACTCCATTTGGCGCATCACGTAGTTCACCACGTCCCACACCGGCACCGGTGTACCGTTGCTGATGTTGTAGGCCTTGCCCAGCGCTGAACCAGGGGCGAGCAGACTGCTGAGCAGCGCTTCGTTGAGGTTGTGCACGCTGGTGAAATCGACCTTGTTCAGGCCGTCGCCAACGATGGCCAGTCGGTTCTTGCGCTGCATTTTCAGCAGGCGCGGGAAGATGCTCATGTCACCGGCGCCGGTCACGAAGCGCGGGCGCAGGGCCAGCACTTCGAGGCCGAACTCCTGGGCGCCGAACACCTTCTGCTCGGCCAGGTACTTGGTGGCGGCATAAGGGTGCTTGAAGCGCTTGGGCACTTGCTCTTCGGTCAGCCCCAGGTGATCGCGGCCGTCAAAGTAGATCGATGGCGACGACAGGTGCACCAGCCGGCCGACACGCTGCTTGAGGCAGGCTTCGACGACGTTCTCGGTCACCAGCACGTTGCCTTGATGGAAGTCCTGATACTTGCCCCACAGCCCGACCGCGCCCGCGCAATGCACCACGGCTTCGACGTCGCGGCACAGGTCACGCACCAGGTCTGCATCATTCAAATCACCCTGGATAAACTCGGCACCGCGCCGCACCAGGTGTTCCACCCCTTCGGCACGCCGCCCGTTGACCCGCACGTCCAAGCCCTGCTCCAAGGCGAAACGCGCAAAGCGCCCGCCAATTAAGCCGCTTGCGCCGGTGACCAGAACTTTCATGGAGCCTCCTACGGACGCAGCTGCAAGCCTCAAGCTATAAGCTGCAAGTTAAAATACGATCTGCAAGCGCTTCTCTTGCTGCTTGCAGCTTGACGCTTGTCACTGCTGATAGGGCACCAACCATTGGCCACATGCCTGGGCCAGGTGATCGGTCAACAAGCCCAGCAGTTGTCCGCCACTGCGCCAATGATGCCAGTACAACGGCACATCGATCGGCTTATCTGGCAATAATTCGACCAATATGCCCTTTTCCAGCTGGTCGCGTACCTGCAATTCCGGCACCAGCCCCCAGCCCAGGCCGGCTTCCGTCAGGCGGATGAAGCCTTCGGACGACGGGCATAAATGGTGCTCGAAACCGCCGTCCACACCGAGGGATGCCAGGTAGCGGTGCTGCAGGAAATCATCCGGGCCAAATACCAGGGCCGGGGTGCGCGCCAGTTGATCAGCGCGCACGCCATCCGGAAAGTGCCGGGCGATAAAGGCCGGGCTGGCCAGTGCGCGATAGCGCATGGCGCCGAGCAACAGGCTGCGCGCGCCCGCCACCGGACGCTCGCTGGCGCAGATACAGGCCGCCACCTCACCGGCGCGCATGCGTTTGAGGCCCACGGTCTGGTCCTCCACCACCAGGTCCAGCAGCAGATGCTGCTCGGCGCAAAAACCGCTGACGGCCTCGGCCCACCAGGTGGCGAGGCTGTCGGCGTTCAACGCGATGCGCAAGCGCTCGGGCATGCCTTCCTCGTCCAGCGCCGGCACCTGGCTTTGCAGGTCACGCTCCAGCAGTCGCACCTGTTGCACATGGTTGAGCAGACGACGACCGATATCGGTGGGCTGCGGTGGCGTGGCCCTCACCAACACCGGCTGGCCGATGCGGGCCTCCAGCAGCTTGATGCGCTGGGACACCGCCGATTGCGACAACCCCAGCACTTGGGCGGCGCGCTCGAAGCCCGCCTGTTCCACCACCGCCGCCAGGGCAGAAAGCAATTTATAGTCGAACATCAGTTTCTCTAATGAGCGATCAGTAATATTGGTTTTTCTTATACAGCCTGCACCCTGAGAATAGCCAGCATCGCGTCTCTTTATATAAGGAACTTCCCATGGCTGGCGAAACCGCTCTGGCATCCCTGCTGCGCAGCATGAGCCCCCACCTCAATGAGGGTGACTACGTGTTCTGCACCCTGCCCGATCATCGTATCCCTGCCGGGTGCGAAGTGATCGGCAGCTTCCGCGAGCAGGAAGGCCTGACCGTGATTCTCGAACGCCAGCAGGCGCAACAGGCCGGGCTGGCCTTTGACTACGTCGCCGCGTGGATCACCTTGAATGTGCACTCGGCGCTCGAAGCCGTGGGCCTGACCGCCGCCTTCGCCAGCGCGCTGGGCCAGGCCGGCATCAGTTGCAACGTGATTGCCGGCTATTACCACGATCACCTGTTCGTCGGCCGTGCCGATGCCGGACGCGCCATGCAGGTGTTGCAACAACTGGCGGCGAACGCGGAGTAACCCTATGTGGCAGAGTTATGTGAACGGGCTGTTGGTAGCCCTCGGCCTGATCATGGCCATCGGGAGCCAGAATGCCTTTGTACTGGCGCAAAGCCTGCGCCGTGAACATCATCTGCCCGTGGCGGCGCTGTGCGTGGTGTGCGATGCACTGTTGGTGGCTGCGGGAGTGTTCGGCCTGGCGACGGTGCTCGCGCAAAGCCCGGTGCTGCTGGCGGTTGCACGCTGGGGCGGGGCGGCTTTCCTGATCTGGTACGGGACGTGTGCGCTACGCCGGGCCTGTTCGAAACAGAGCCTGGACCAGGCTGACAACCTCAAGGTGCGTTCACTGCGCGCGGTGCTGTTGAGTGCCTTGGCCGTCACCTTGCTCAACCCTCACGTTTACCTGGACACCGTGTTGCTGATTGGCTCACTCGGTGCCCAGCAAACCGAGCCAGGCGCCTATGTGGCCGGTGCCGCCAGCGCATCGCTGCTGTGGTTCGCCACCCTGGCGCTCGGCGCGGCGTGGCTGGCACCCTGGCTGGCGCGCCCGGCTACCTGGCGCCTTCTGGACCTGTTGGTGGCCGTGATGATGTTCAGCGTGGCCTATCAATTGATCAGCGCCTGACGAATATTCCAAAACGCTCTGGAACCTCTATCCCACACAGTTGTTGCGTGGTTTTGCCGCAACCCCGGTGCTATGATCCGGACCCTGCGCCGCAAAGAGTACAAACTCCCCGGCGCTTGTTTGGCCGCCCGTGATCGGCCTTGCGCTCACCGCAACTGACCTGATTAGGAGAATCATCATGGCTTTCGAATTGCCGCCGCTGCCCTACGCACACGATGCCCTGCAGCCGCACATCTCCAAGGAAACCTTGGAATATCACCACGACAAGCACCACAACACCTATGTCGTGAACCTGAACAACCTGGTGCCAGGCACCGAGTTCGAAGGCAAGACCCTGGAAGAGATCGTCAAATCCTCTTCGGGCGGCATCTTCAACAACGCCGCTCAGGTCTGGAACCACACCTTCTACTGGAACTGCCTGGCGCCAAACGCCGGCGGCCAACCCACCGGCGCGCTGGCTGAAGCCATCAACGCTGCGTTCGGTTCGTTCGACAAGTTCAAGGAAGAGTTCACCAAGACGTCCGTCGGCACCTTCGGTTCCGGTTGGGGCTGGCTGGTGAAAAAAGCCGACGGTTCCCTGGCCCTGGCCAGCACCATCGGCGCCGGCAACCCGCTGACCAGCGGCGACACTCCGCTGCTGACCTGCGACGTATGGGAACACGCCTACTACATCGACTACCGCAACGTGCGTCCAAAGTATGTGGAAGCGTTCTGGAACCTGGTCAACTGGAAGTTCGTGGCTGAGCAGTTCGAAGGCAAGACCTTCACTGCCTAAGCACGGTTTGCAGTAAAAAAGAGCCCGGCGAATGCCGGGCTTTTTTGTCGGTGGTGGAACCGAGCGGCGTGAAGCTACCACCCAGATAAGGAGAGGAATTCGCCCCTCACCCTGTCGGAGAAATAACCATGTCTATTGGAGCACTCGCAGCACTGCCCATCATTGGCGACCTCGCCAAAGTCGCCGGAGAGATCACCAAAGCGATCACCCCGCTCATCCAGCCCTTCGCCGATGCCGCTGCGAAGAAGCTATTTGCCGCAGACACCACCGCTCAGAACGATCAGAAGAAAATAGAGTTCGCCAAGACCGTCGATACAAAGATTTCCTACGCGTTTTCCAAGTCAGCGTAACCGTCCGCCCCTGATGCAACCTGAGGGCCTGTTGCGTTTATCAGGCAGGCGGACACAAATCCGCCTTGCCGCGCGCGCCCTGCCCCTCGCAAACCGCCCCTGTCCGTGCCAAACCCGCCGTTGCCCCAATGTTCCTTTGACTGCCATGCCCAGATTGCCAATACTCATGGCATATTGAAGGCCACCCGCATGAGACAAGGAATGCCCCTTTGAAGCTGGAACTCAAGAACAGCTTGTCGGTGAAGTTGCTACGGGTTGTGCTGCTGTCGGCGTTGATCGTGGGCGTGGCGCTGAGCGTGGCGCAGATCGTCTTCGATGCCTACAAGACGCGCCAGGCCGTGGCCGGCGATGCCCAGCGCATCCTCGACATGTTTCGCGACCCTTCGACCCAGGCCGTCTACAGCCTGGACCGCGAAATGGGCATGCAAGTCATTGAGGGTCTGTTCCAGGATGACGCCGTACGCATGGCGTCCATCGGCCATCCCAATGAAACCATGCTGGCCGAGAAGAGCCGCGCCTTGCAGCAGGCGCCCAGCCGCTGGTTGACCGACCTGATTCTTGGCCAGGAACGTACCTTCACTACGCCCCTGGTCGGCAAAGGCCCCTACAGCGAGTACTACGGTGACCTGAGTATCACCCTCGACACCGCCACGTATGGCCAGGGTTTTATCGTCAATTCGGTGATCATCTTTATTTCCGGGGTGCTGCGGGCCTTGGCCATGGGCCTGGTGCTGTACCTGGTCTATCACTGGCTGCTGACCAAGCCGCTGTCGCGGATTATCGAGCACCTGACCTCGATCAACCCCGACCGGCCCAGCGAACACAAGATCCCCCAGCTCAAGGGGCACGAGCGCAATGAATTGGGGCTGTGGATCAATACCGCCAACCAATTGCTCGAATCCATCGAGCGTAATACCCACCTGCGCCATGAAGCCGAAAGCAGCCTGCTGCGCATGGCCCAGTATGACTTCCTGACCGGCCTGCCGAACCGCCAGAAACTGCAGGAGCAACTGGACAAGATCCTCATCGACGCAGGTCGCCGGCAACGGCGCGTGGCGGTGTTGTGCGTGGGGTTGGATGACTTCAAGAGCGTCAACGAGCAGTTCACCTACCAGGCCGGCGACAAATTGCTGCTGGCCCTGGCTGATCGCCTGCGGGCCCATAGTGGCCGCCTCGGCGCCCTGGCCCGATTGGGTGGCGACCAGTTCGCCCTGGTACAAGCCGATATCGACCAGCCCTACGAGGCTGCCGAGCTGGCACAAAGCATCCTTGACGACCTGGAAGCAGAGTTTGCCCTCGACCATGAAGGCATCCGCCTGCGCGCCACCATCGGCATCACCTTGTTCCCGGAAGACGGCGACAGCACCGAAAAGCTCCTGCAGAAAGCCGAACAGACCATGACCCTGGCCAAGACCCGTTCGCGCAACCGCTATCAGTTCTATATCGCCAGCGTCGACAGCGAAATGCGCCGGCGCCGAGAACTGGAAAAAGACCTGCGCGAGGCCCTCAGCCGCGACCAGTTCCACTTGGTGTACCAGCCGCAGATCAGCTACCGCGACAATCGCGTAGTCGGCGTGGAAGCCCTGATCCGCTGGCAGCATCCTGAACACGGCCTGGTGCCACCCGACTTGTTCATCCCCCTGGCGGAACAGAACGGGACGATTATCTCGATTGGCGAATGGGTACTGGACCAGGCTTGCAGGCAGTTACGCGAATGGCATGACCTGGGTTTCACCAGCCTGCGCATGGCGGTCAACCTGTCCACCGTGCAATTGCACCACACCGAGTTGCCGCGGGTGGTCAACAACCTGATGCAGATCTACCGCCTGCCGCCGCGCAGCCTGGAACTGGAAGTCACCGAAACCGGCCTGATGGAAGACATCAGCACCGCTGCCCAGCACCTGTTGAGCCTGCGCCGTTCCGGAGCGTTGATTGCCATTGATGACTTCGGCACCGGTTATTCATCCCTCAGTTACCTGAAAAGCCTGCCCCTGGACAAGATCAAGATCGACAAGAGCTTCGTTCAGGACCTGTTGGATGATGATGACGATGCCACCATCGTGCGAGCGATCATCCAACTGGGCAAAAGCCTGGGCATGCAGGTGATCGCCGAAGGCGTGGAGACCGCCGAGCAAGAGGCGTACATCATCTCCGAAGGCTGCCATGAAGGTCAGGGTTACCACTACAGCAAACCCTTGCCCGCGCGGGAGCTGGCGGCTTTCTTGAAGCAGGCGGAGCGCAATAACGCGGCGATTCTCTGACCCGTCAAAACGATACTGAATATTTCCCGCTTTAAACTCTTTACACAAAATGCAAATCTTTCGCATTATGTCGCAGTTTTTGCGCTCCCCCGCGCGCCCTATCAACAACCGAAGCAGGATGTTCGCCATGATTCGTATGCCCCTGGCCACCGCCAGTCTGCTGGCCATTGCCATTTCTCTCGCCGGTTGCGGCGAAGGTAAAGACAAGGCCGCAGCGCCCCAGGCGCCGACCCCGGCTGCCAGCACTACCGCTCCAGCGGCTGCCACGCCTGCCGGCAAGGTCGACGAAGCGGCCGCCAAGGCCGTGGTCGCGCATTACGCTGATATGGTGTTCGCGGTGTACAGCGATGCCGAGTCCACTGCAAAAAAACTGCAAACCGCGGTCGATGCGTTCCTGGCCAAGCCGAACGCCGACACCCTGAAAGCCGCGCGTGATGCCTGGATCGCCTCGCGCGTTCCGTACCTGCAGAGCGAAGTGTTCCGCTTCGGCAACACCATCATCGACGACTGGGAAGGCCAGGTGAACGCATGGCCGCTGGACGAAGGCCTGATCGACTATGTCGACAAGTCCTACGAACACGCCCTGGGTAACCCGGGCGCCACTGCCAACATCATCGCCAACACCGAGATCCAGGTCGGCGAAGACAAGATCGACGTGAAGGACATCACCCCGGAAAAACTCGCCAGCCTCAATGAGCTGGGCGGTTCCGAGGCCAACGTTGCCACCGGCTACCACGCCATCGAATTCCTGCTGTGGGGCCAAGACCTCAACGGCACAGGCCCAGGTGCCGGCAACCGTCCTGCGTCAGACTACCTGACCGGCGACGGCGCCACGGGCGGCCACAACGAGCGTCGTCGTGCCTACCTGAGCGCCGTGACCCAACTGCTGGTCAGTGACCTTGAAGAAATGGTCGGCAACTGGAAACCCAACGTCGAAGACAACTACCGCGCCACCCTGGAGGCAGAGCCTGCCACCGACGGCCTGCGCAAAATGTTGTTCGGCATGGGCAGCCTGTCCCTCGGCGAGCTGGCCGGTGAGCGTATGAAGGTTTCCCTGGAAGCCAACTCGCCGGAAGACGAACACGATTGCTTCAGCGATAACACCCACAACTCGCAGTTCTACGACGCCAAGGGCATCCGCAACGTCTACTTGGGCGAGTACACCCGCGTTGATGGCACCAAGCTGACCGGCGCCAGCCTGTCGTCCCTGGTGGCCAAGGCCGACCCCGCTGCCGACAGCGCCTTGAAGGCAGACTTGGCAGCGACCGAAGCGAAGATCCAGGTCATGGTTGACCACGCCAACAAGGGTGAGCACTACGACCAACTGATCGCCGCCGGTAACGACGCAGGCAACCAGATCGTGCGCGATGCTATCGCTGCACTGGTCAAGCAGACCGGTTCGATCGAAGCGGCTGCGGGCAAGCTGGGTATCAGCGACCTGAACCCGGACAACGCTGAGCACGAATTCTGATCAGTACGCTGTTGAAAAAGGCGACCTTCGGGTCGCCTTTTTTGTGCCACCTATCTGGCCATCTCTATCCCCTGTGGGCGCTGGTTTGCCTGCGATAGCGGAGGGTCAGTGATACCGGTTCCAACGGATACACCGCTATCGCAGGCAAGCCAGTTCCACCTTTGTACCCTGTCGCCTCGGACGGCCCGGTTTACAACACCTGCACCGCAGGTAGAATGGCGCCACCCCTCAACACCCGAGCTCACTTCATGGCGTTGCCGACCCTACGCATCATCGGTTTCATCATCGGCATCTTCCTGATCACCCTCGCAATCGCCATGGTCGTGCCCATGGCGACCCTGGTGATCTTCGAACGCACCAGTGACCTGCCCTCCTTCCTATGGGCCAGCATGATCACCTTCCTCGCGGGCCTGGCCCTGGTGATCCCTGGCCGCCCCGAGCACGTGCACCTGCGCCCGCGGGACATGTACCTGCTGACCGTCAGCAGCTGGGTAGTGGTGTGCATCTTCGCCGCGCTACCGTTCCTGTTGACCCAGCACATCAGCTACACCGACTCGTTCTTCGAAAGCATGTCGGGCATCACCGCCACCGGCTCCACCGTGTTGAGCGGCCTGGACACCATGTCGCCGGGCATCCTGATGTGGCGCTCGCTGCTGCACTGGCTCGGCGGCATCGGCTTTATCGGCATGGCCGTGGCGATCCTGCCGTTGCTGCGCATCGGTGGCATGCGCCTGTTCCAGACGGAATCCTCGGACCGCTCGGAAAAGGTCATGCCCCGCTCACACATGGTGGCGCGGCTGATCGTGGCGGCGTATGTGGGCATCACTATCATCGGCAGCCTGGCGTTCTGGTGGGCGGGCATGGGCCTGTTCGATGCAATCAACCATGCGATGTCGGCGATTTCCACGGGTGGGTTCTCCACCTCCGATGAATCCCTGGCGCACTGGAAACAACCCGCCGTGCACTGGGTGGCCGTGGTGGTGATGATCCTCGGCAGCTTGCCGTTCACCCTGTATGTGGCCACTTTGCGCGGCAACCGCAAGGCACTGATCAAGGATCAGCAAGTACAGGGTTTGCTCGGGTTGCTGCTGGTGACTTGGCTGGTACTCGGCACGTGGTACTGGTGGACCACCAACCTGCATTGGCTGGACGCCCTGCGGCATGTGGCGCTGAACGTGACGTCGGTGGTCACTACCACGGGTTTCGCGCTGGGGGACTACAGTCTGTGGGGCAACTTCTCACTGATGCTGTTCTTCTACCTGGGCTTTATCGGTGGCTGCTCGGGTTCTACGGCAGGCGGCATCAAGATCTTCCGCTTCCAGGTCGCCTATATCCTGCTCAAGGCCAACTTGAACCAGCTGATTCACCCACGCGCGGTGATCAAGCAGAAGTACAACGGCCACCGTCTCGACGAAGAGATCGTGCGTTCGATCCTGACCTTTTCGTTTTTCTTCGCCATCACCATTTGCGCCATCGCCCTGGCCTTGTCGCTGCTGGGCCTGGACTGGATGACCGCCCTGACCGGCGCCGCGAGTACCGTGTCCGGCGTAGGTCCCGGGCTGGGGGAAACCATTGGCCCGGCGGGCAACTTCGCCAGCCTGCCGGACGCGGCAAAATGGATTCTGTCGCTCGGCATGCTGCTGGGCCGGCTGGAGATCATTACAGTCTTTGTTCTGTGCATCCCTGCATTTTGGCGCCACTGACCGTCGACGCTTCCTGCAACCGCGCCCGATATTCGCCGGGCGTGGCATCGAACCAGCGACGAAACGCACGGAAGAAGTTGCTCGGGTCGGCAAAGCCCAGCAGGTAGGCAATTTCCAGCAGGGTCATGCTTGGCTGCGCCAGGTACTGCTCGGCCAATTCACGACGGGTATCATCGAGCAGGGTCTGGAAGCTGGTGCCCTCTTCCTGCAGACGCCGTTGCAAGGTGCGCTGGGACAGGTGCAACGTCTGGGCCACCACTTCACGCTTGGGCTCGCCCTGGGGCAATAGGCGGCACAACACCTGCCGTGCCTTGTGGGTCACGCGGCTTTCCGAAAAACGCGCCAGGTACTCGCCGGCAAATCGATCATGCAGCAGTGCCATGGCCTCGTTGGCCGTGGGCAGTGGCGCGTCCATATCGGCCGGTTCAAAAATCAGCGCGTCATAGGGCGCGTTGAATTCCAGCGGCGCATGGAACGCTTGTTTGTAGGGGGCCAGGTCTGCCGGTTGCTCACCTTGCAACACCACCTTGCGCGGCTGCAGGGTCCGACCGGTCAGCCAGCCGCAGAGGGCCAGGGCACTGGCCAGCGACGCTTCGGCACTTTGCCGCGTGGGGGGTAGATGATCACCGTGCACCGTCAGAATCAGCGCGTAACCTTCGGGGACCCGTCGGAAACTCAGGTCGGCACTTTCGGCAATGATCCGCTGGTAGCGCACCAGGCGCATGAAACCTTCAGCCAGCGTGTTGCTGGACATCAGCGCATAACCGGCCACATGAAACGACGCGGGGCGCACCACCTTGCCCATGTTCAAGCCAATTGCCGGGTTGCCGGACACCTCGACCGCCCGTTGCCACAATCGCGTCATGGCGTCTTGCGGGAAACGCGCATCGGGGTCATCCAGGGCGGCATAGTCCAGGCCGAGCTGCTTGAACAAGGCGCGGCAATCCAGGCCGTCCATTTCCAATGCCTTGACTATCCCCATCGCCCAGCTTGCAGAAGTTGTTCGTTCGCTCATGGCGTCTTCTTATAAAAGCAGGCTCAAATGGCAGCCAGGAAGCCAAGGATACTAAAGTGGCATCTATTGTCACTGGCTGTTACCACTGATCACTCTAGACTCAAATAAGCTCCCCGCCGAACATCTGTTAGGCGGCATAACAATCAAAGGGCCGTTCACCGTGGAAAACGTCAAGCGATTCAATAGCTTTGCTGAGTTCTACCCCTATTATCTGGCCGAGCACGCCAACAGCACGTGCCGTCGCCTGCATTTTATCGGCACCACACTGGTCATCGGCATCCTGGCCTATGCCATCGGCAAAGGTTCGCTGGGCTTGCTGATTGCCTTGCCGATTGCCGGCTACAGCTTTGCCTGGATCGGCCACTTCTTCTTCGAAAAGAACCGCCCGGCCACCTTTCAGCACCCGCTCTACAGCCTGCTGGGGGATTTTGTGATGTATCGCGACATGATTCTGGGCAAGGTGCCTTTTTAGGACGACGACCGTTTAAACGATGAAAGTTCATACATCCGTCGACATAAAAATCTTTTTGTCATTTGCAGTGCTGTATCCTGCCAAGGCTTTTTGAGAGCGCGGAATCACCTGCGATTGAAAAAACAGACTTTGCGAGGAGCGACGACGATGCACGAGATACCTAATCTCCCCTTCCCAAGCCTGCACCCTACAGAGCAGCCAACACCGCAGCAGGCCAGCGACAAACAGCCTGAGGCCAAAGAAGCAAAACCAGTCGACAGCGAAAGCCGGGACTGACGCCGTACCAGACCGTGTGGAAAGCGCGACATTGAGCGCTTTCCACACTGCCTGAATCAATCGAGACGCCCCCATGACCGATACACTTCCCGACAACCCGGATACCGCCGTACTCGACGCCGCCCTGCAAATGGTCGAGATCTGGAACCGCCTCAGCGCGGACAAACAAGCCGCACTGCTCAAGCGCTTCGGTACTCAGGAAAACGCCCTGGCCGCCCTGGTCACTACGCGATTACTGGCCCCGTCACAGCCCTGATGGGTGCTTGATCGACAGTTTTTTTAGTTTTAGCCGCACGCCCGGCTAAAGCGCCGGTATCATTAGCAGCCTATCTTTACCTGCTGCGACAGTGGACCTCTCCCATGCCCGATACCCAGCGCCCCATGGCGGTCACGCTGCAAGTTGTTTCCATCGTCTTGTTCACCTTCATTGGCTACCTGAATATCGGTATTCCCCTGGCCGTGTTGCCGGGCTATGTCCACAGTGAACTGGGCTACGGCGCGGTCATTGCCGGCCTGGTGATCAGCGTGCAATACCTCGCCACCCTGCTGAGTCGCCCCTATGCGGGCAAAATCATCGATAACCTGGGCAGCAAGCGCGCTGTACTCATTGGCTTGGTCGGGTGTGGCCTGAGCGGTGTGTTCATGCTGCTCGCGGCGTGGTTCTCGAGCCTGCCGGCGCTGAGCCTGGGCAGCCTGCTGATCGGCCGCCTGGTGCTGGGCAGCGCTGAAAGCCTGGTGGGCTCGGGCGCCATCGGCTGGGGCATCGGCCGGGTCGGTGCGGCGAACACCGCCAAAGTCATCTCCTGGAACGGCATCGCCAGCTACGGCGCGTTGGCCATCGGCGCACCGTTGGGCGTGTTGCTGGTGAGAAACTTCGGGCTGTGGAGCATGGGCGTCAGCATCATCTTGCTGGCGATCGTCGGCGTGTTGCTGGCCTGGAACAAAGTCGCCGCCCCCATCCTCGCTGGCGTGCGCCTACCCTTCATGAATGTACTGGGCCGGGTATTGCCCCACGGGTGCGCGCTGGCCCTGGGGTCCATTGGCTTTGGCACCATCGCGACATTCATCACCCTGTATTACACCACCCAGCATTGGGACAACGCGGTGTGGGCCCTGAGCCTGTTCGGCGCCAGTTTTATCGGGGCACGCCTGCTGTTTGGCAATTTGATCAACCGCATCGGCGGGTTTCGCGTGGCGATTGCCTGCCTGTCGGTGGAGATTCTCGGCCTGCTATTGCTGTGGCTGGCACCGGACGCGAACCTGGCCCTGGCCGGCGCAGCATTGAGCGGCTTCGGTTTTTCCCTGGTGTTTCCGGCCTTGGGCGTGGAGGCCGTCAACCTGGTGCCGGCCTCCAGCCGTGGCTCGGCGGTGGGGGCTTATTCGCTGTTCATTGACCTGTCGCTGGGCATCACCGGCCCCCTCGCCGGGGCTGTGGCAGCAGGCTTCGGCTTTGCGTCGATCTTCCTGTTCGCCGCCCTCGCCGCCCTCGGTGGCCTGCTGCTGAGCGTGTACCTGTACCGCCAGGCACCCAAGGCCCGTGAAGCACGCGGCGACTAGAAGTCGACCTTGCCGCGCCCAGCCTTGATGCTGCCGCGCTTGGTCTTGGATTCGAGGCGACGTTTTTTCGAGCCCAGGGTCGGCTTGGTCGGGCGGCGCTTCTTCTCCACCTTGGTGGCGCTGAGGATCAACTCCACCAGACGTTCCAGCGCATCCGCACGGTTTTGCTCCTGGGTCCGGTACTGCTGGGCCTTGAGCACCAGCACGCCTTCGCTGGTGATACGGCTGTCGCGCAACGCCAGCAACCGCTCCTTGTAGAAGTCGGGCAGCGACGACGCCGGGATATCAAAGCGCAGGTGCACCGCGCTCGACACCTTGTTGACGTTCTGCCCACCGGCGCCTTGGGCACGAATGGCGGTCAGCTCGATCTCGGCATCGGGCAGGTGGACGTTGTTGGAAATCACCAGCATGGGCAGCGGGATCCTCTGTGGGGGTAGCCAAGGATACGCGAATGCGCTCGCGCCTATTCCTGAAACAACAAACCCGGCGCATGGCCGGGTTTGGTTTACCTCACGCACGCCTCACTTCACGGCTGGAGCAGCCACCTCCAAGGCTCGCTGCGCACTGCGCTTGTTCTTGATGCCGTAACACACCCACATGAACGCCACCCACACCGGGATCGCGTATACCGACACTTGAATCCCCGGGATCATCAGCATGATCACCAGGATGAACACCACGAACGCCAGGCACACATAGTTGCCGTACGGGTACCACAGGGCCTTGAACAACGGCACCTGGCCGGTGCGGTTCATGTGCTGGCGGAACTTGAAGTGGGAGAAGCTGATCATCGCCCAGTTGATCACCAGCGTGGCCACGACCAGTGACATCAGCAGTTCCAGTGCGTGTTGCGGGATCAGGTAGTTCATCAGCACCGCGACCAGGGTGATTGCCGCCGAGGCAAGGATGGAGCGCACCGGTACGCCGCGTTTGTCGATCTTCGCCAGGGCTTTAGGCGCATCGCCCTGCTCGGCCATGCCCAGCAGCATGCGGCTGTTGCAGTAAGTGCCGCTGTTGTACACCGACAGCGCCGCGGTCAGGACCACGAAGTTGAGGATATGCGCGGCGGTGTTGCTGCCCAGCATCGAGAACACCTGCACGAACGGGCTGCCGCTGTAGGCGTCGCCGGAGGCGTTGAGGGTCGCCAGCAAGCTGTCCCAGGGTGTCAGCGACAGCAGTACCACGAGGGCGCCGATGTAGAAGATCAGGATGCGGTAGATCACCTGGTTGATCGCTTTCGGGATCACGGTGCGTGGCTGGTCGGCTTCGGCTGCGGTGAAACCAAGCATTTCCAGGCCGCCGAAGGAGAACATGATGATCGCCATGGCCATCACCAATCCGCCGACACCGTGGGGGAAGAAGCCACCGTGGTCCCACAGGTTGCTCACCGAGGCTTGTGGCCCGCCGCTGCCGCTGACCAGCAGGTAGCTGCCCAGGGCGATCATGCCGACAATGGCCACTACCTTGATGATCGCAAACCAGAATTCGGCCTCACCGAAGACTTTGACGTTGGCCAGGTTGATCAGGTTGATCAGCACGAAGAACGCCGCCGCCGAGACCCAGGTCGGGATCTCCGGCCACCAGTAGTGCACGTACTTGCCGACAGCCGTCAGCTCCGACATGCCCACCAGGATGTACAGGATCCAGCAATTCCAGCCCGACAGGAAGCCGGCGAACCCGCCCCAGTATTTGTGGGCAAAATGGCTGAAGGAACCGGCAACGGGCTCTTCGACGATCATTTCGCCGAGCTGGCGCATGATCATGAAGGCAATGAAGCCGCAGATGGCATAGCCCAGGATCATCGACGGGCCGGCGGACTTGAGCACCCCGGCCGAACCGAGGAACAGGCCGGTGCCAATGGCGCCACCAAGGGCGATCAACTGGATATGGCGGTTTTTCAGGCCGCGTTTCAGCTCGCCTGAAGAGGAATGGGGTCCACTCATGAAAAGGGTCTCACGCAAGGTTTGAGGATGTTGACTGCAGGTTGCTGCCTTGAATTACCGACTCAAGCAGCGCCGCTCAAACCCCAGCGCAGGCACCAGGAGTACAGCGTCTTTCTAACGGTCATGCGTCACCTGTTTGTTTTTATCTGTGACGAAATCGAACCCGTCCGGCTCGTGGCCAGGCGGAGTGATCAGGGTAGGTAAACCCTGAGGTCTTGGCCTGTTGCGTGGTTACGCAAGGGGGTCACAGTAAAACGCGGCGCATTGTACACCGCTCGCAAGCTTCGGGCCGCCTTCGAAAAGCGCGTGCGACGATCTGTCAGCTAATCCTTACAGGACAGGATCAGCCAATATTGTCGGCATCTACGCGTAAATTAATCGTTACAGCACGGAAAATTAACGTTACAGCTGTAATCTGAATAAAAATTGGCGGTAGGAAATTTCCGAAAGATTAGTCGCGCCAGTTGCCTGTATTTATTCAAGAAACATCCAGCGGCGAAAAACAGAAGAAAAAATCCAAATGAGACCGTGTCAATAAAAATTTTGCATTTTGAAACACTCTCTCCTAGGTTCTTCCCACTTGCCAGCGAAGCCCGTTGGCAAGCCGTTCTCAAACAACGTCCTCTAGGAGATACACCATGCAAGCACTGGAAAACGACCTGGAAACCGAACTGCAACTCGACGATTGGTTTGAAGCGCCGACCCATGAGGCCGCCGTTGAAATGATGCAAGCCGATGCCGTTGTGCCATTTGGCACCGCGATGTGGCCATTCTAAAAACCGGCAGGCATTCGGCAGGTGCTGTGCACGGCACCTGCCCCCTTACCCAAGGCACAGAAGGAAGTACGTCATGGACAAGGCCCGCGCCGTCGAACACTTTCTCTACTACCTCGCGCACCACCCGGCGCTCAGCGGCTTGAGCTGCCCCACCGTTTTGCTCGGCCATACCGAGCGCTACGACGCCATCGCCCAGGCGATCACCCACAGCAGCGCCGCCCGCTTCAATGTTCAGTTGCAGCGCCTGGACCTGGCCGTCAGCGAGACCCTGGCCGAGGCCATTGAGGCCTGCGACCTGTACCTGTTCCTCTACGATTCCTCGACCTTGCCCAACCCACGCGCCGAAGGCCCGGACTTTATCCGTGCCCTGCAAGGCGTGATGGCCGAACACTGGAAGAAATCCCTGCTGTTCAAGGACTATGGCGACTATTTCTACGACACCTTCAGTGTCGAGCCCCAGCGCATTGCCGACCTCAACGCCACGCTGATCCGGCGCATGTCCCAGGCCACGGTCCTGAGCTTCACCGACAAGCACGGCTCGCGGCTGGAAGCGCCGATGAGCAGCATCAAGAAGTGGACCAATATCAACGGCGTCGGTAACCACGACCTCGCCCCTGGCGAGATCGCCACCCACAGTGAGGCCATCAACGGCCAGGTGCGGTTCGTCGGCACCTTTCTGAGTACCATCCCGTTCGCGCGCAAATATGGCGTGCTGGAGTCACCGCTGGAGCTGTGGATCGAGAACTCGACGATCTGCAGCGTGGCCAGCGAGGTGCCGGGGTTGGCGGATGATTTCAATAAGTACCTGAATGCCAACCCGTCGAATCGGCGCGTCGAGGAGTTGGGGATTGGGACCAACGAAGGCGTGAAGGATCTGTATGCGCGCAATGCCGGGTTTGAAGAACGCCATTGCGGGTTGCACCTGGGCCTGGGTGGCGGGCAGAAAGGCAGCCATCACCTGGATCTGATCTTTGCCAGTGGGGTGTTGGCGCTGGACGACAAGCCAATAATGGTTGATGGGGCCTGCACACTCTAAGGGTCTGTTCCCACTCTATATCCCAGCCAAAGCTGAACGAGCTTTATTAAATGGCAGCCTGTATTGCCTTTATAAAACCCTTAACGGCCTAACCATTCGCTTAGCTCAGCGATGCAGCACTTGACGCGCAGCATCGCTGGCTCGACGAACAAGTATAGATACCTGAACGAGACATCTTTCCTTAAAAAGCATAGCCTTTTATGCAAAATCAGTCTTATTACCTGTCAACTCTCACAGATGCCAAACATGACCATCCACTCTATTTTCTCATTAGCGGTCGTACTGCATCGGCCTCCAGACTGGGGGGCCCGAGCGGCACGCTCCCCCTACCCTAGAGGCCTGCAAAATGAGACTATTTATCCGTGTGTTATCTGCAACTTTGCTGTCCACCCTCTTACTTTCACACCCGGTAATGGCACAGGCGATAGATCAGAAAGAGATAGTAGTAGCCGACGCAGAAAATGACGCATTGATAGAAAGATTAAAAGCCGAGCAGGCTGAAAGGGAAAGAGCACGAAAAGAATATAACGACAGTTTTTACACTCAACCAAAAGTTGTCGAAGACACGCCCTGTGTAAAGGCCTGGAAAGAAAGCGGGGCTTATCACAGCTGCCAGGTCAACCCCATCGATATCAAAAGTGCCGGCGACAATTTATGCACACTGTCCACCGTCTCCTGCCCTGAAGCAAATCCATCACAATCGACACTTTGGAGCACTGGCAAAGCCAACAACAACTTAGTGTCAACTCATTCTAAAATCAATGAAATAACCACCACCCTCAGCAATGTGCAGAGACTTCAAAACTGTGATGGTGTGCTAAAGACATCTTCGTGCTAACTCAAACACGCTCGTCTTTTCGCGTCGAACACGCCCGATAACGGTGGCGTCCCGCCCCCTAAAAAGAACCAACAACATCTCACTGTCATTACGATGTTGTTGGTTCTGTATCAGTGGCACATCTTTACGAAACCTTAACGGTATCTCACTACCTTTAAGGCTTTTTAAGCATCACTGCGGCTTCTTGCGACCAAAACCCGGACGCTGACCCGAACCGGCCGGCGCACCACGGCGCTTGCCCGACGGCTCGTCCGCGACCAGTTTCGGGCCGGGGCGCTTGTTCGCTGCCGGCTTGGCTGGACGCTTGGTGCTGGCGTTGTCGGCTGGGCGATCGGCTTCACCACGGTTGCTGCGACCACCCGCAGGGGCAGGACGCGGCGTGCGTGGAGCGCGCTCGCCTTCCTGACGCGACGGTGCGGTTGGGCGGCGTTCACCTTCGATCTGCGGTTCACGGGAGATACGACCGCCCGTAGCGGGCGCATTCAACGCTGGGCGCAGGGTGCGGGCCACACGTTCGGTGCGGGCCACAGGGCGCGACGATTTACGCTGCATACGCTCAAGCTTGTCTTTGCTCTTGGCATTCATCTGCGGCATCGCGACCGGCGTCAGGCCGACTTCGGCGCTGAGGATGTCGACTTCGTACTGGCTCATCTCGCGCCAGCGGCCCATCGGCAGGTCGGAGTTGAGGAACACCGGGCCGAAACGCACGCGCTTCAGGCGGCTGACCACCAGGCCCTGGGATTCCCACAAACGACGTACTTCACGGTTACGGCCTTCCATCACCACGCAGTGGTACCAGTGGTTGAAACCTTCACCACCGGGCGCTTGCTTGATGTCAGTGAACTTGGCCGGGCCGTCTTCGAGGACGACGCCTGCTTTCAAGCGCTCGATCATCTCGTCATCGACTTCGCCACGCACACGCACCGCGTATTCGCGGTCCATCTCGTAGGATGGGTGCATCAGGCGGTTGGCCAGTTCACCGTCGGTGGTGAACATCAGCAAGCCGGTGGTATTGATGTCGAGACGACCGATGTTGATCCAGCGGCCTTCTTTGGGCTTTGGCATCTTGTCGAACACGGTCGGACGGCCTTCCGGGTCGTCACGGGTGCAGATCTCGCCGTCGGGCTTGTTGTACATGATCACGCGGCGCACCGATTCGGCGGCCTCTTCACGCTTGATGACCTTGCCATCAATGGTGATTGCATCGTGCAGGTCGACGCGCTGGCCGAGGGTAGCCTCGACGCCGTTGACCTTGATGCGCTTCTGGGTGATCCAGGCTTCGACGTCGCGGCGCGAGCCCACGCCGATACGCGCCAGCACCTTTTGCAGTTTTTCGCCTGCTGGGCCGATTTCCTGGCTGTCGTTCTGGTCTTTGTCGTTCATCGTAAGCACCTCCCGGTGGGTCGATTCAGGCGTGGCCTGAAGAGTATTGAAAGCGGGGCTTTGGCCGAATAGATCGGCAAAGGGTCGCGAATCATACGCGCATGGCGCGCATTGCGCATCAGAGACTAGTCGATAAGCACCCAGTCATTTGCTTTTCCGCCGACCGGTGGCCCCCAGGGCCAGCAGGCGCAGCTCGGCTTCGGCCAGAACCGTGCGCTTGTCGGCTTTGTCGAGCTTCTTCCAGGCGCGGATCTCACGCTTGCTACGGCCACAGCCGACGCAGATGTCGTCGCTGAATTTGCAGATGCTGATGCAGGGGTCCTTGGTGGAGCTCATGTTTTGTCCCTGACACTGGAGATTCAAATGTGGGAGCGGGCTTGCTCGCGAATGCGCCGGTACAGTCAATGCATGTGCACACTGATACACCGTATTCGCGGGCAAGCCCGCTCCCACAAGAGTTCGGTGGTGTTTGCCCGAACGGGTCAGTCCTCGAACTGGCGCCGCTCGGCCTCGATCGCTTCGGCCAGCGCCCGGGCCTCGTCTTCCTCATCGCTCAGCGGTGGCTGGTCGAGGGCGGCGACGGCGGCCAGGAGTTTTTCGCGGGCTTCGGCCACGCCGAGAATGTCCTCCTCGGGCTCTGGTTCTGCTTCGACTTGCGGCTCAACCTCAACGTTCACTTGGGTTTGCGGCTCCGCCGCGCCATCACGCAACAAGTCGTCGAAGTCAGTCTTGATGCCCTGCTCCATGTCGTCCAGTTCCAGCAACAACGTATGGAAGCTGGTCTCGTCCTTCGGTTCTTCCGGCTCGGCGCTGGCGTCGGCCAGTTCCTGCAGGCTGGCCGGGACGGGGGCGTCATCGAAGTCGAGCACCGGCTCGGCCTCCATTTCGCGCAGTTCGGCCAGCGGCGGCAAGTCGTCGAGGTTCTTCAGGTTGAAGTGGTCGAGGAACACCTTCGTGGTCGCAAACATCGCCGGTTTGCCGGGCACGTCGCGGTAGCCGACGATACGAATCCACTCGCGCTCCAGCAGCGTCTTGACGATATGGCTGTTGACCGCCACGCCACGCACGTCTTCGATCTCGCCCCGGGTGATCGGCTGGCGATAGGCAATGAGCGCCATGGTTTCCAGCATCGCCCGTGAATAACGCTGCGGGCGTTCTTCCCACAAACGGCCGACCCAAGGGGAAAACTTCTCACGGATCTGCAGGCGATAACCCGACGCTACTTCACGCAGTTCAAAGGCACGGCCTTCGCAGGATTTGCGCAGGATTTCCAACGCTTTCTTGAACACCGGCGGCTCCGGCCGCTCGGCTTCCTCAAACAGTTCGAACAGGCGCTCCAAGGATTGCGGCTTACCCGAGGCCAGTAGGAAGGCCTCCAGCAGCGGCGCCAGTTCGCGGGGTTCAGTCAGATTCATCGATTCAGCCCTTTATTCGGCTCGCGCCCGCACGTGGATAGCCGCAAAAGGCTCATTCTGGACCAACTCGACCAAGGACTCCTTCACCAACTCCAGGATCGCCATAAAGGTCACCACCACCCCCAGGCGCCCTTCTTCGGCGGTGAACAGCTCGACAAACGGCACGAAGCCGCCGCCCTTGAGACGCTCCAGCACATCGCTCATGCGCTCGCGGGTCGACAGCGCCTCACGGCTGACCTGATGGCTTTCAAACATGTCGCCACGGCGCAGCACCTCGGCCATGGACATCAGCAACTCTTCCAGGCTCACGTCCGGCAGCAGCTTGCGCGCGCGGGCTTCCGGCGCGTCGAGCTTGGGCACCACCACGTCGCGGCCCACGCGACTCAAGCCGTCGATGCCCTCGGCGGCGGCCTTGAAGCGTTCATACTCTTGCAGGCGGCGGATCAGTTCGGCGCGCGGGTCGTCTTCCTCGGCTTCTACCGTCTCCGAGCGCGGCAGCAGCATGCGTGACTTGATCTCGGCAAGCATGGCGGCCATCACCAGGTACTCGGCGGCCAACTCCAGGCGCACCGACTGCATCAGCTCGACATAGCCCATGTATTGACGGGTAATTTCCGCCACCGGAATGTCGAGGATGTTGATGTTCTGCTTGCGGATCAGGTACAGCAGCAGGTCCAGCGGGCCTTCGAAGGCTTCAAGGAAGACTTCCAGCGCGTCCGGCGGGATGTACAAATCCAGGGGCATTTCCATGACCGCCTGGCCATACACCATGGCAAACGGCAGTTCCTGCTGCGCGCCCGCCTGGCTGTCGACGGTCTCCACGGCCGACATTCAGGCCTCGACCATGAACGGAGCCGGGTCGCCGCAACCCACACGGATCACTTCGGGTTCGCCGTCCGCCAGGTTGATCACGGTGGAGGCCTTGCCACCACCAAAACCGCCGTCGATGATGAGATCGACCTGCTTCTCCAGCAGTTGGCGCATTTCGTAGGGGTCTTCGAGCGGCTCGGTGTCGCCGGGCATGATCAGCGACACGCTCATCAGTGGCTCACCCAGTTCGGCCAGCAACGCCAACGCGATGGGATGTTCCGGCACCCGCAGGCCGATGGTGCGCTTCTTGGGGTGCAGCAGCAGGCGCGGCACCTCGCGGGTGGCGTTGAGAATAAAGGTGTAGGGCCCCGGCGTATGGGCCTTGAGCAGGCGGAAGGTCCCCGTGTCGACCTTGGCGAACAGCCCCAACTGGGACAGGTCGCTGCAGATCAGCGCGAAGTTGTGCTTGTCGTCCAGCTGACGCAAGCGTCGTACGCGCTCGACCGCGCCCTTGTCGCCGATCTGGCAACCAATGGCGTAGGACGAATCCGTTGGGTAGATCACCACGCCGCCGGCGCGAATAATCTCGACGGCCTGTTTGATCAGGCGCGCCTGGGGGTTTTCCGGATGAATCTGGAAGAATTGACTCACGTGTTCTACCTGTTCAGACGGTGGCAATAATGGGGTCATGCTTGAATCGCCCCCACAAGAGCGGCAAATCTTCCGGGACCGCGCGGTACTCGCCGATCTCGGACCAGCCGCCTGGGCCATGAAAATCACTGCCGGCACTGACCAGCAGACCAAATTCGCGAGCAAGTATCGCCAGGCTACCCACCTGTTCGGCAGGTTGATGCCCGTTGACCACTTCAATTGCGTGGCCGCCCGCTCCAATATAGTCGGCAATCAGCTTGCGGCGCTTGCTGCGGGTGAAATCGTAATGCCAGGGGTGGGCCAGGCTGACCCAGGCACCGGAGGCTCGCAACGTCTCGACGGTGTCTTCCAGGGTCGGCCAGTGTTGCTTCACATCCCCCAACTTGCCAGCGCCCAACCATTTGCGAAAGGCTTCGGCGCGGTCCTTGACGAAACCTTCACGCACCATCCAGTCGGCAAAATGCGGTCGGGCCGGTGCATTGCCGCTGTCGCCCAGTTCCTGCTGGATGGCGCGGGCGCCTTCCAGCGCCCCGGGCATGCCTTTAAGGCTGAGCTTGCGGCTTATTT
Organism: Pseudomonas sp. MYb13; assembly: GCF_002980075.1. Taxonomy (NCBI): domain Bacteria; kingdom Pseudomonadati; phylum Pseudomonadota; class Gammaproteobacteria; order Pseudomonadales; family Pseudomonadaceae; genus Pseudomonas; species Pseudomonas sp. MYb13. The sequence continues at coordinate 101,589 of NZ_PCQI01000018.1, forward strand.
CTTCGGACCGCAGCCAGCGGCCATCGTGCAATTGGGCGATGGCCGCGACCAACGGCGGGGCTAGCTGGTCGAAACCATAGCCGAGCACATGAATGGTGGCGCCGCCCCAGGTGCAGGACAATTCCACGCCATTGACCAGTTGCATGCCAAGTGCCTGCGCAGCTTCGCGGGCCTCGTCGAGGCCTTCGAGGGTGTCATGGTCGGTCAACGCCAGGACTCGCACGCCTTTTTCAAACGCACGCGCAACCAGCACCGCAGGCGCCAGGGCGCCGTCGGAGGCCGTGCTATGGCAGTGCAAATCAACATTCACGGGGATGTGTAACCTCAAGTCAGCTGGCGCTTTCGCTACCTAGGATGTTTGTTATTATGCCGCCACATCCAGCTTCTGGCTCTTACTGTGAAACAATTCATCGACTTCATCCCGCTGTTGCTGTTTTTCATCGTTACCAAACTCGACCCCAGGGTCATCGAAATCGCCGGCCACGAGCTGTCGTTCGGAGGCATCTACAGCGCCACCGCCGTGCTGATCATCAGCTCTATCGTCGTCTACGGCGCCATCTTCATCTCCCAGCGCAAGCTGGAAAAAAGCCAATGGCTCACCCTGGTCGCGTGCCTGGTATTCGGCGGCCTTACCCTGGCCTTCCACAGCGAAACGTTCCTCAAATGGAAAGCGCCGGTGGTCAACTGGCTGTTCGCCCTGGTCTTTATCGGCAGCCACTTCATCGGTGACCGCCTGCTCATCAAGCGGATCATGGGCCATGCGCTGACCCTGCCGGAGCCCGTGTGGACACGCTTGAACGTGGCCTGGATCGTGTTCTTCCTGTTCTGCGGCGCCGCCAACCTGTTCGTGGCCTTTACCTTCCAGGACTACTGGGTCGACTTCAAAGTATTCGGCAGCCTGGGCATGACCGTGTTGTTCCTGGTCGGCCAGGGTATCTACCTGTCGCGCCACCTGCATGACGCCGCCCCTACCACGCCAAAAACCGAGGACTGACATGCTCTACGCCATCATTGCCACCGACGTTGCGAACTCGCTGGAAAAACGCCTGAGCGTGCGCCCGGCCCATGTCGAACGCCTCAAACAGCTGCAGGCCGAAGGTCGTATCGTACTGGCCGGCCCGCATCCTGCGGTGGACAGCAATGACCCGGGCGATGCCGGTTTCACCGGTAGCCTCATCGTCGCCGAGTTTGCCTCGCTGGCCGATGCCCAGGCCTGGGCCAAGGCGGATCCTTATGTTGCTGCCGGCGTTTACGCCGACGTCGTGATCAAGCCGTTCAAGCAAGTCCTGCCTTGATTCCGGCCGCGCCGAACCTAATCGGTTCGGCGTACTCCTAATTGCTCATTATTCTGGGTAACCTGCCGACAACGTTCTGAATATTCGTGTGGAATCAGGAGTTCCGATGCGCTTACGTCAGTTGTGTCTGTTGGCAGTGGTAATGATCGGGGCTACGGCCCACGCCGAAGAAACCTCGAGCACCGGCAGTTCCACGCCCCTGTCCTTGAGTGCCGGCGCCCAGATCACCGAGTTGCAGCAACGTTTGAAGGAAAGCGAGCGCCAGCGTGAAGAACTGGGCAAGCAACTGCAAAGTGCCGACGCTGCCCGCGAAAGCGCCCAATTGAGTCGCCTTCGCCAAGAGAACCAACGCTTGGCCCAGCAACTCAAAGAGACACAGGGCGGCGCCTTGACCCGATGGCTGACCGAACAACAACAGTGGTTCGTCACCGGCGGGGCCGTCGCACTGATCGCCCTGCTGTGCGGGATCTTCGCCAGCGGTGGGCACCGTCGCCGTCGACAATGGCTAAATTGAGTGAGTCATGAGCGAGCTGTTACTGATAGATGATGACCAGGAGCTCTGCGAGCTGCTGACCAGTTGGTTGAGCCAGGAAGGCTTCCAGGTGCGCGCCTGCCATGATGGCTTGAGCGCCCGCAAAGCCTTGGCCGACAGTGCCCCGGCCGCCGTGGTGCTCGACGTGATGTTGCCTGACGGTAGCGGGCTTGAGCTGCTCAAGCAATTGCGCAACGATCACCCGGAGCTGCCGGTGCTGATGCTATCGGCCCGCGGCGAACCGCTGGACCGCATCCTCGGCCTGGAATTGGGCGCCGATGATTACCTGGCCAAGCCCTGCGACCCACGCGAGCTGACTGCCCGCCTGCGTGCCGTGCTACGCCGCAGCCACCCTGCCGCCGTGTCCACCCAGCTTGAGCTGGGCGACCTGTGCTTCAGCCCGGTGCGCGGCGTGGTCAGCATCGATGAACAGGAGTTCGCCCTCACCGTCTCCGAGAGCCGCCTGCTGGAAGCCCTGCTGCGCCAGCCCGGCGAGCCATTGGACAAACAGGAGCTGGCGCAGATCGCCCTGGGCCGCAAGCTGACCCTGTACGACCGCAGCCTGGACATGCACGTGAGCAACCTGCGCAAAAAGATCGGCCCACACCCGGATGGCCGGCCACGGATCGTGGCGTTGCGTAGCCGTGGTTACTACTACAGCCTCTGAGGAGGCTTCAAGTTGCAAGCTACACGCGGCAAGTGAAACGCGCTGACTTGCCGCTTGCCGTTGGAAACGTGCAACTGCCGCCCTTACCAAACCTTTACCCTCCCCTGACGGCGGCTGACCTTGATCTCCGTAATCTACTCACATCCGGACTCACCGGAATAGAGACAGGAGAATCACCATGCGCAAGACCCTTATCGCTTTGATGTTCGCCGCTGCCCTGCCAACCGTTGCCATGGCTGCAATGCCCGAAGGCCCAGGCCCGATGGGCGGCCCTGAAGGCCACATGATGGGCGGCCCGGGCCACGGCGGTGAACACGGTCCGCGTGGCAAAGGCGGCCCCTTCAGCCAGTTGGACCTGAGCAAAGAACAGCGCGAGCAGATCGGCAAACTGATGGGCGACCAATGGCACGCTCGCAAAGACCTGGTCAAAAAGTACCTGGACAAACTCCCGGCCGCTGACCAGAAAGCCATGCAAGACGAAATCGCCGCCGGCAAGCAGAAAACCCAGGCTGACATCCGTGCCGTGTTGAAACCCGATCAGCAGAAGAAATTCGACGAGATCGTCAAGAAGCAGGAACAACGCCGCGCCGAGTGGAAGGAATTCCAGGCCTGGAAAGCGCAACAGCCGCAAAAAGCGCAATAATGCGTTAGCGTCACTCCCACAGCCCAGTGGCTCGCGCCGCTGGGCTTTTCCTGTTTGAGGGTTTCCTGTGCGTTCATTGTTCTGGCGCATCCTGGCCAGTTTCTGGCTGGCCATCGCCTTGGTTGCCGGGTTGTCGATCCTGCTTGGGCACATGCTTAACCAGGATGCCTGGATTCTCAGCCGCCATCCCGGTCTCAGCAACTTGCCCGAAGAGTGGACCCAACTCTACGAAGCACAGGGCGAGGACGCCGCCCAGGAATTGCTGCAACAGCGCAAGCGCCAGTATCACATCGACGTGCAAGTACTTAATGAAAGCGGCGAGCCCGTGGTGCGTGGTACCTTCCCACGCCGGGCCGCCGCCTTGGAGGCCCGGCAGAGCGACAGCCAGGACAGCCACCTGCCCTGGCGTCGCCTGACCGCCGAATACACCAGCGAGAAGACCGGCGACACTTACCTGCTGATCTACCGCATTCCCCACCCGGAACTCGACGCCTGGCACCGCAACAGTTTGCTATGGCCGCTGAGTGCACTGGCGATTGCGCTGGTGGTGCTGACCCTGTTCAGCCTGTTGGTCACCCTTTCCATCACCCGCCCGCTCAGCCGACTGCGCGGTGCGGTGCATGACCTCGGCCAGACCACCTACCAACAGAACAGCCTGGCGCAACTGGCCAACCGTCGCGATGAATTCGGCGTGCTCGCCAACGACTTCAACCGCATGGGCGCCCGCCTGCAAAGCCTGATCGGCAGCCAGCGCCAATTGCTGCGCGACGTTTCCCACGAACTGCGCTCACCCCTGGCCCGCCTGCGCATTGCCCTGGCCCTGGCCGAACGCGCCAGCCCCGAAGAGCGGGAAAAACTCTGGCCACGCCTGACCCGCGAATGTGATCGCCTGGAAGCGTTGATCAGCGAAATCCTGGTATTGGCGCGCGTGGATGCCGATAACGCCAGCGCCGAAGATGTCGACCTCATCCCACTGCTCAAGACGTTGCAAAAGGACGCTCAATTGGGCGCGCCGGACCAGGTGGTGCAACTGAACGCCGACACCGACCTGCACCTCAAAGGCTGGCCAACCATGATCGAACGCGCCGTGGACAACCTGCTACGCAATGCCCAGCGCTTCAATCCACAAGGCCAGGCGATTGAGCTGCACGCCCAGCGCCAGGGCGAGCGCATCCTGATCAGCGTGCGCGACCACGGCCCAGGCGTTGACGCCGAACACTTGAGCCAATTGGGCGAACCGTTCTACCGCGCCCCCGGACAGACAGCACAAGGCCACGGCCTGGGCCTGGCGATTGCCCGACGCGCGGCCGAACGCCATGGCGGCAGCCTGATCCTGGCCAACCATCCTGACGGCGGTTTCGTTGCCAGCATCGAGTTACCGTTGGAGCCGGGGGTTGCCACAGCGGCCTGATGATCTTCTATAGTGGCCCTTCTCTTACGGAGGGCCTTTGATGACTGACCTGCTGACCCCCATCCAAGCCGCACTCGATCTACCGCACACGCCACTGACCTTTACCGAAGCCGGCGCCCTGCCCTCGACCTTCGCTGTCACCGACCTGGCCAGCGCCAGTATCGGCGCCGCCGGCCAGGCCGTGGCTCAGCTTATCCAGCAGCAGACCGGGCGCCTGCCCAGCATCAGTGTGGACCGGCGTCTGGCGTCTTTCTGGTTCTCCTCCTCGATTCGCCCGATCGGTTGGGACGTCCCACCGTTGTGGGACCCGGTGGCCGGCGACTACGCCAGCGCCGATGGCTGGATTCGCCTGCACACCAACGCGCCTCACCACCGTGCCGCCGCCGAACGGGTGCTGGGCACAGTAGTCGACCGCAGCGAAATGGCAGTCAACGTAGCTAAATGGAAGGCCGCTGAGCTGGAGCAGGCCATTGTCGACGAAGGTGGCTGTGCAGCGCAGATGCGCTCCTGGCAGGCTTGGCAATCGCATCCGCAAGGCTTGGCGGTGAACGCCGAGGCCTTGGTGCAGCGCCAGACCTATGAAAACACCCTCGACACCCCCTGGCTTGGCTCGGCCGCGCGGCCGCTGGCGGGCCTCAAAGTGCTGGACCTGACCCGCGTACTGGCTGGTCCCGTGGCCAGTCGCTTTCTCGCGGGCCTCGGCGCCGATGTGCTGCGCATCGACTCCCCGACCTGGAACGAACCCGGCGTAGTGCCGGAAATGACCCTGGGCAAACGCTGCGCCCGCCTGGACCTGAAGAGCCCCGAAGGCCGGCAGCTATTCGAAAGCCTGCTCAAGGACGCCGACATCCTGTTCCACGGCTACCGCGCCGACGCCCTGGAACAGCTGGGCTACACCACCAGCGCCCTGCAAACCCTGGCCCCCGGACTGATCGACGTGAGCCTCAACGCTTACGGCTGGAGCGGCCCGTGGCGTAATCGGCGAGGTTTCGACAGCCTGGTGCAGATGAGCAGCGGGATTGCCGACGCGGGCATGGCCTGGAAACAAGCTGACAAACCCGTGCCGCTGCCGTTGCAGGCATTGGATCACGCGACCGGGTACTTGATGGCCGCCAGTGCGATTCAAGCCTTGAGCGAACGCTTGAAATCCGGACGCGGTGGTTCGGCTCGGTTGTCACTGGCGCGCACGGCGAAGTTGCTGGTGGAGGCGGGACAGGTGCCGGAGCAGCCGGCGTTGCGCGCTGAAGAGCCGGGGGACCAAGGTTTGGTAGTAGAGCAAACAGCCTGGGGCCAAGCCCATCGGTTGCTGGCCCCGCTGACGATCAGCGGCACGCCGTTGCAGTGGGATCTAGCGGCTGGGGAATTGGGTTCACACCGGCCACAGTGGTGACCTGAAATCCGCTCCCCCCGGGCAAGCCGGCTCCGATGAACATAGGTATCTGCACAACTTCGTAGCATCCAACGTAACCACGATGCGAAGCGAGCCGCCGTTGATCTGGCTTTTGATCTTGCCTTTGATCTGAGGCGCCCCATCAAACACGCTGGCCGGAATTCGACAGGGATTTGGGGGGTAAACCGGCAGGGATGCCGGTTTAGCCGCCCCGCGCCATGGAGGGCGCGTGGCGGCGGCCCCCCAAATCACTGTCGGATTACGGGCACACCGAGCGTGAGCGAGGTGCCGAGTGTTGGGGCAAGAGCCCTTTGGTTACTTTGGGGCTCTTTTCCAAAGTGACCCGCTGTAAGAGCGGAACCCTTCGTAGCCGTTACCTAAATAACGGATATGTACCCGGCCTGATCCAACATTCAGGTCGGCTGTCAGGCCGCCTTCGCGGGCAAGCCCGCTCCCACAGTTGGATCGTGGCCTTACCGGTAGATTGCGGTCGGCTGTCAAGCCGCCTTCGCAGGCAAGCCCGCTCCCGCATTTGGATCGTGGCCTTAACGGTAGATTGCGGCCCGCTGTCAGGTCGCCTTCGCGGGCAAGCCCGCTCCCACAGTTGGATCGTGGCCTTACCGGTAGATTGCGGCCCGCTGTCAGGCCGCCTTCGCGGGCAAGCCCGCTCCCACAGTTGGATCGTGGCCTTACCGGTAGATTGCGGTCGGCTGTCAGGCCGCCTTCGCAGGCAAGCCCGCTCCCGCATTTGGATCGTGGCCTTACCGGTAGATTGCGGCCCGCTGTCAGGTCGCCTTCGCGGGCAAGCCCGCTCCCACAGTTGGATCGTGGCCTTACCGGTAGATTGCGGCCCGCTGTCAGGCCGCCTTCGCGGGCAAGCCCGCTCCCACAGTTGGATCGTGGCCTTACCGGTAGATTGCGGTCGGCTGT
>NZ_PCQI01000019.1:0-106890 GCF_002980075.1 Pseudomonas sp. MYb13
CGGCTGGTGATGACAATAATGAGAGAGCAACTACAACCATGGCATTACTGACTGAACATGAGCAGCGCCAGGTCGCCGAGGCGATTGCCCGCGTGGAAAAAACCACCGACGCAGAACTGGTGACCGTACTGGCTGCCCGCGCCGATGACTACGCCTACATTCCGCTGTTGTGGGCCAGCCTGATCGCGTTGGTGGTGCCCGGTGTGGTGCACTACGTGTCGGGCTACCTGACCATGTACACCTTGCTGCTGGCGCAATGGGCGACGTTCATCGTGTTGTGCCTGGTGTTTCGCCTGCCGAAGGTGACCACCCACTTGATCCCGCGCTCGGTACGCCATTGGCGTGCGTCCAACCTGGCGCGACGGCAGTTCCTGGAGCAGAACCTGCACCACACCCTTGGCAGTACCGGCGTGCTTATTTTTGTCAGTGAGGCCGAGCGGTACGTGGAGATCCTGGTGGATGACGGTATCTCCAGGCATCTGGATGACAGCAGCTGGGATGCGATCGTCAAGGCGTTTACCCAGCAGGTGAAGCAGGGGCAGACGCTGGCGGGGTTTATCAGTTGCATTGAAGCCTGTGGCGAGTTGCTCAAGGTGCATGTGCCGGTGACCCAGCCTCGCAACGAGTTGCCCAATCGCCTGGTCGTACTCGAATAACCCGGGCAACACCGAACCCCTGTGTGAACGCCCATTCCTGTGGGCGCTGGCTTGCCTGCGATGCGGGCGCCTCGGTCCAACAGGCAAACCAGGGTGATGCCATCGCAGGCAAGCCAGCTCCCACCTCACCCAGTGTTCACATTTGAGGGGGCAGCTGATTGACCGTTGATCAAATAACTCCGTGCCCTGAAGCGCCATCCCCCCTAAAATGCCCGGCATTCCCTGCCCGAGGCGTTTTTGTTCATGTCTGTCACTGCTCAACCGGATCATCACGCCCAGTTCATCGAACTGCTCAGCGCAAGCCTCGCGCAGAACGCCTTTATCAAGCTGGTGCTGGCCAAGTACGTCGGTGAGGAAGCCGAGTTGCAGCGGCTGATCATCAAGCCGGTCACCGTCAAGGAGCAGGCGTGCCTGTCCTTCGTCTATCGCTACAAGACCCGCGATATCACCAAGAACTTTCCTTTGGCAGACGGCGTGGCGGCGATCGCCGAGCTGCTGCCGGCCCAGTTCAAGAACGCGCACCTGCTGTCACTGACCGACGAAGCCCAGCTGGAATACAGTAAGAAGAACAAAAGCTCGCTGTTCAAAAGCAAGCCGCAGCAACTGCGTGAAGCGCCTTCGGCTGAGCATAACCGCGAGAAGAACCGCTTCCTCGACCTGAGCCGGCCGTTCCTCGCCGACCTGGGTGTGACGGACGCTAAGCAGGCGCTGATCCCGTCGATGTCGCGCAAATGGAAGCAGATCAACAAATTCATCGAGGTGTTCAGCCATGCGCTGACCTCGTCACCCTTGAAACTGGACCAGCCGGTGCGTGTTGCCGACTTCGGCTCGGGCAAGGGCTACCTGACGTTTGCGATTCACGACTACCTGCGCAACACCCTCAAGGCCGAGGGCGAGGTGACGGGCGTCGAATTGCGTGAAGACATGGTGACCCTGTGCAACACCGCCGCCGCGCGCCTGGAGCACCCGGGGCTGGTGTTCAAATGTGGCGACGTGCGCAGCGTCGCACCCAGCGAGCTGGACGTGATGATCGCCTTGCATGCGTGTGACATTGCCACGGACTATGCGATCCACACCGGCATCCGCTCCGGCGCGTCGATCATCATGTGTTCGCCGTGCTGCCACAAGCAGATCCGCCTGCAGATCCAGAGCCCGGTGCTGCTCAAACCGATGCTGCAATACGGCCTGCACCTTGGCCAGCAGGCGGAAATGGTCACTGACAGTCTGCGTGCATTGTTCCTCGAGGCCTGTGGTTATGAGACCAAGGTGTTCGAGTTCATCTCGCTGGAGCACACCAACAAGAACAAGATGATTCTTGCGGTCAAGCGCGCCGAACCCTTGGACAATGCGCAGTTGCTGGAGAAAATCCAGGAGCTGAAGGCGTTCTACCACATCACCGAACACTGCCTGGAAACCCTGCTGCGCGCGGATGGCTACCTGAATTGAAGTGAACACGGTCCTCTGTGGGAGCTGGCTTGCCTGCGATAGCGGTGTGTCAGTCACCACCGCCATCGCAGGCAAGCCAGCTCCCACATTCAAATAGCGCTAGCCTTGGGGGCCGGCGCAGGCTGCACGGCCGTCTTGCGCCCCAGCATCACCGTCACGATCACCCCACACGCGAACAGCCAAGTGATCGGCTCGATATGTTCACCAAAGAACAACGCCGAAAACGCGATGGTGAAGAAAATCTGCAACAGCTGGATCTGGCTGACCCGCGCGATACCGCCCATGGCCAGGCCCGCATACCAGGCAAAGAAGCCCAGGAACTGCGAGAACAGCGATACATAGCCAAACGCCCACCACGCGCGCATCGACACCGCGCCTTGATGCTGCGCCGCCAGGTACCACACCGGGCCGATCAGCACGGGGGTCGAGAGCACCAGCGCCCAGCAGATGACCTGCCAGCCGCCCATCTCCTTGGCCAGACGGCCACCTTCGGCATAACCCAGGCCACCGACGGCGATCGCACCCAGCATCAGCAGGTCGCCGGCCTGGACACTGCCGGCCCCGGTGATCAGCGCATAACTCAACACCAACGCACTGCCCAGCGCCGCACAGGCCCAAAAGGCTTTTGACGGCCGCTCATGGGACAGCCACGCCGCATACAGCGCCACGCACAGCGGTTGCAGGCCGTTGACCAGCGCGCCGTGGGAGGCCGGCAAGGTTTGCATGGCCCAGGCCGACAGCACCGGGAAGCCGAGAATAACGCCTGCGATCACCAGGCACAGCCCGCGCACCTGACGCCAGGTGGGCCAGCGCTCGCGCCGCCACAGCAACAGCGCCGCAGCCGGGATTGCCGCGAACAGTGCACGGCCCAGGCCGTTGAGCAACGGGTGGATTTCCTGCACCACGATACGGGTGAAGGGCAGGGTCAGGCTGAAGATGATGACGCCCAGCAGGCCGAGGGCCATGCCAGTGTTTTCGCGCGAGCTCATGGGGAGTAACCGACATTCAGAGGGCTTCAAGGTCAGCCCATCTAGCCACATCCCCCGCCGATTGCGGGCCTACAGCTGGGTGCGGATTTATCCGTACAGTTGACGGTGGGAGGGAACTGCCGAGCGTTCGCGAGGCTGTGACGGGGGCACCGGCGTTTCACGGGAGCACCGGGTCGCCTGCATCGCGGGCAAGCCCGGCTCCCACATGGGCCGTGACCTTCTTCAGAAGAAGCGGGTAACGCTGACCTTAGCGTTGCGGCCTTCGCTGTAGGCGCGGTCGCCGCTGAGGGCTGGGCGGTAGTTGCGGTTGAACAGGTTGTCGACGGTGAAGTTGACTTCGGTACCTTTGAGCCCCGCCTGCTGCGGTTTCCAGCTGGCGAACAGGCCCTGAGTATCGTAGCTGGCGTTTTCATACTGGTCGTAGAAGCTGTCACCGGCCACGCTGTTGAGGCTGCTGGAATATTTATCGCTGGGCAGGCGGTCGGTCTTGCGCACGAATTGCCCTTGCCAACCCACCTGCGCGTCCCAGCTCGGGATCTTGGTCCCCAGCACCACCACCCATTTGGCCGGTGGAATATCGCGGGCCCACACATGGGTGCTGGTGGCCCACGGGTTTGTGTAAGGGTTGTCGCGTTTACCGGTGGCCCAGGAATAGGACAGGGAGCCGAACAGGTAAGTCGAGTCGTAGTAGCCCTCAACCTCGAAGCCCTTGATGGTCATGCCTCCGACGTTGCGATAGTTGGATTTGGCCGCCATGGCGCCGCCGCAAACCGTGTCGATAGTGCCCGGGACCGAGTTCTGCCGTTCACAGCCGATACCGGTCGCCTTGAAAATTTCGTCCTCGATACGGTTGTGGAACAGCGTGGTGCGCAGTTGCAGGTTGTCTTCGCGGCTGAAGACGCCGGAGAAGTTGGTGACGTTGCCCGCGGTGATCGCGGTGATGCGTTCGGGGTCAAGGTCGACGCTGGTGGCGGTTCGGCTGCCCACGCCTTGCACCTCGTACTGTTCGTCGATCACCGGAGCGCGCCAGGTTTTGTTCCAGCTGGCGAACATCGCCACGTCCGGCGTGATGTTCCAATAGGCCGCCAGGCGCGGCGACCAGCCGGTGTAGGTGCGGTTGCTGTAGTCATGCCCGAACGACGGGTTCGGGTTGCTGTAGTACGGCGCATCGTTGGCTTCGCCACGGTTGCGCACGTGGTCGTAGCGCAGGGATGGGGTGATGGTCACGGCGCCAATGGTCACGGCATCCTGAAGGTAGAACGACTGAGTGTCGACTTTGCCGTGGGGCATGAAATACGGCTGGAAGTGCCCGTAGTTATAGCGAGGCGTGTTGTAGGTGGCGCCGGGCATCCAGCTTTCGGTTTCACGGATGTGCTTGCGAATCTGTACACCACTGGTCACGGCGTGTTCCAGCGGCCCGGTGGTGAACAGGCTGATGTTGCGTGCTTCCAGGATCTTGTCGTTGTACGAGGTATCCATCTTGCGTCCGCCGGTGGCCAGGGAGAACGAGGCGTCTTCGTTGCGCTCATCGGTCTGGTCGGTATTGGACACGGAGTAGCTGAGTTTCAAGTCCACCCAGGGGTTGTCCAGTGGCTTGTATTCGTACTTGCCCGAGTAAGTGGTGTCGATGGTCTCGCGATCCGCCAGGAAGCGTTTGAGGGCGCCTTCGTAGCCGTAGCGATCAATGGCCGATTGCAGCGGCGGGGTTGGGTAGCTCTTGGCCGAGAAAGGCGTCCAGCGCTGGCTTCTCGAGCGCGAATAAGACAGCCCCATGCTGTGTTCGTCGGTGAAGTGCGCATTGAATTTGAACAAGGCGCCGTCGACATTCTGCGCGCTGTTGGGCAAGCGCTTAGGATTGATCGGGTACTCGTTGCGCGTGTCTGGCGGGGTGGCCGCCAGCTTCATGTCGCCGCCGTCGCGTTGGGTGATGTAGGCCAGGCCGTCGAAGCGAGCGTCGTCGGTACGGCCGTAGATGGCCGAACTGTAGACCTGTTCGTGATCGTTGCTGGAATAGCCATATTTGAGCATGGCGCCGGCATTGCGACCGTCTTCGAGCAAGTCCGGAGCGTCCTTGGTTTCCATGTGCACCGTGCCACCGAAGCCGCCGTTGCCGGTAAAGGCCGAATACGGGCCTTTTTCCACTTCGATGCGCTTGATCAGTTCAGGCTCGATGAACACGGTGCCTTGCTGGTAACGCTCGAAGCCGCTCTTGGTCGCGCCATCCACGGTCATTGGTATGTCTTCGGCCTCGCCCATGCCGCGAATGTTCATCGTCTGGCCACCCGGTTTGGGCGAGCCACCCATGAACACACCGGGCAGGGTTTGCAGCAGCGAAGGGATGTTGTTGGGCTGGTAGCGGTCGATATCGGCCTGGCTCAAGGTGGAGCGCCCGACGGTACTGGAGTCAACCTGGTTGCCCGTGCCGATCACGCTCAGGGCGTCCAGTTGTACGGCACCGCTGCTGGTGGTCTTGGCCTCTTCGGGCCTTACCACATAGGTGCTGCCGACCTTGATCAGGGTGAACTCACCATTTTTCAACAAGGTGCGAATCGCCACTTCCGGCGTGAAGTCACCGTTGAGTGAGGGTGCATGCACGTGCTTGAGCAACTCTTCGTCAAACAGCAACTGGATCTGGGCCTGCTGCGCCACCTGGCTCAGGGACGTAGCCAGCGCCTGGGCAGGCAGTTTGAAAGTCTCGGCGTGGGCGCTGAGGCTGAACGCCAGGCAGGTGGCGATGAGGCTCGGTCGAAGAAACAGGTGCGAAGCGTGGCAAGGCGCGCGAAACATGAAATCCCCCGGTGCGGCCAAATGGCCAAAAGGTGTGCGTATCAGATGCAGTCCGGAGGAAGACGGGGCAGGTAAAAGAATCCACACCTGCGAATGAAAAATATTCTCAAATAAGAAGCGGGTGGGATTATTTGCTCGGTTCGATTCTGACAATGCCGTCGGCCGAGGCCACGGTTTTCACTGGCAACAGCGCGGGCAGGGCATTGAGCAGGGCGTCTGGGTCATTCACATCCAGGTTGCCTGAAACCTTCAGGTGCGCCACGGCGTTGCTCACCTGCAGCGGTGCCTGGGGACGATACAGGCTCAACTCGTCGATCAGGCTGGCCAGTTCGCGGTTGCGAAACGACAAGTGCCCGCTGCGCCAGTCGGCGACTTCTTCAGCGGTGAGGGTTTGCTGTTGCAAGGTGCCCTTGGCATAGCTGTAGATCGCACGTTGCTGTGTACCCAGCAAGCTGACCGGGCTTTTTGCGTCTGGCTCGAAGGCGACCTGGCCATGGGCGACGCTGACCACCAGTTGTTGTGGGCTGCGGCGCACATCGAAGCCGGTGCCGACCACGCGCACACTGGCTTCACCTGCTTGCACGAACAGTGGCCGCTCCTTGTCGGCGGCGACGTCGATATACACCTGCCCTTTGTCCAGGTGCACGATGCGTTGGTACGCGGTGAAATCAACCCGCACGCGGGTGTTGGCGTTCACGTACAAGGTGCTGCCATCGGGCAGGTCCAGGGTGCGCATGCCTTTGGCATGGGCCGCCAGCTGGGTGTGATAGAGCTCGCGGGGAGCACCGATGTGAGTGGCGAGCACCGCACACAGCAAGGCGGCGGCCACGGCCAGGGCAGGGCGCCATGCCGACGGTTTGCGCTTGGGCAGCGCCACGGGTTTGTTCAATTGCTGCAACTGGGCCAGGTCCGCCCACAGTTGCTCGAATTCGGCATAGGCGCGCGCATGGGCAGGCTCGGCCTGCCAGGCAGCAAAGGCCTTGCGCTCGGCGCGCCCGGCCTCATTGCGATTGAGGGCAAACCAACGGGCGGCTTGGGCATCGATAGCGTCACTGTCTTCGATGTCCAGGACGTCGGTGTCGCTCAGGCGGTTCATTCTGGCTGCTCCGTGCCGGGTTCGTGTTGAAGGCGTCGCTTGCAATGCAGCAGGGCAAACGCGATGTGCTTTTCCACCATGCTGGTCGAAATGCCCATGCGCTCGGCGATCTGCGCCTGGCTCAAGCCTTCGAAGCGGTGCAGCATAAGGGCTTCTCGCCTGCGGGGCGAGAGTTCGGCGAGGACTTCTTTCAACTGTTCCAGGCGTTGCAAGCGTTGAGCGGCGGCCATGGGATCGTTTTGCTCGTCGGCGATCGGCTCGGCGTCCATTTCGGCCGGATCAAAGTGGGCGGTCTGTCGTACCTTCTGTTTGCGCCAGTGATCGCGCAGCAGGTTGCGCGCCATCTGGAACAGAAACGCCCGTGGCTGCTCGACCTTGGCCCGGTCGCGGTAGTCCAGCCACTGAGTAAAGACATCCTGGGTCATGTCCGCCGCGTCGCTGGCGTTGTCCGTGCGTTTGCGCAGGAAATACAGGATGTCTGTATAAAACCCGCGAAAGGCATCGGCCGACAACGGGTCGGGCTTGGGACGAGACATGGATATCCTTCTTGGCGAAGCACGACGTAGAAAAGTCGCGAATGATATCGAGAATTATTGTCATTTGTCTCTGGGTAAAAGAGGTATTCGGTCAAAATGTGGGCGCTGGCCTGCCTGCGATGCAAGCCCCCCGGTTGGCCAATTGCATGAGGGGACGCCGTCGCGGCGATGCATCGACCCCAAAACCAGCTCCCACCTAGCGCTTTTGTTTTAGCGCAGCAATGCCTGAAGTTGCTCGATCCCGGTTTCACTCAAAGGAAAAACCGGCAAACGCGGGTCGCCCACATCCAGCCCGGTCAAACGTAGCCCGGCCTTGATCGTCGCGGGCAACCCGCCCTTGAGGATGAACTCCAGCAACGGCAACTGGCGATAAAACAGGTCTCGCGCCTTGGCCAGGTCATTGCCCAATACCGCGTCATACAAATCCAGGTTGAGCTGTGGGATCAGGTTCGGTGCCGCCGTGCACCAACCCTTGGCACCCGCCGCGAAGGCTTCCAGCGCCAGTGGGTTGCAACCGTTGTAGAACGGCACGTCGCTCTGGCGATGCAACTGGTGCATGCGCTGAATATCCCCAGTGCTTTCCTTGACCATCGTCACGTTGGCCACCCGCTTGATGATGCGCAGAATCAAGTCCATCGACATGTCCGTACCGCTGGTGGCCGGGTTGTTGTAGAGCATGATCGGCACGCCGATGCTGTCACCGATCGCGGCGTAGTGGGCGAGGATCTCCGCTTCGCTGAGTTTCCAGTAAGACGTCGGCAGCACCATCACTGCATCGGCGCCATTGGCTTCGGCGTAGCGGGCGCGACGCACGGCTTTGGCGGTGGTCAGGTCCGAGACACTGACGATGGTCGGTACGCGCCGGGCGATCTTTGCCAGGCTGAAGGCACTGACTTCATCCCACTCGGCGTCACTCAAGTACGCACCTTCGCCGGTGCTGCCCAACGGCGCGATGGCGTGCACGCCGCTGGCGATCAGGCGGTCGATGGAGCGACCCAGGGCGTTGAGGTCGATGCGTTGGCCGTCGGCGCTGAACGGGGTGATGGTGTAGCCGATGATGCCGTGAATGGTTGGGCTGGACATGGAGAGTCTCCGGTCGGAAAAGGGTAAATCAGTTCAGGCAATCGGCGTGTTGACGCAGGTTCTGCCGGGCGTAGTAGTTGAATGCGGCGCCATGGCGCTTGGGCCGGGAGATCCAGTCATGGGCCTCGCGACCCAGCTGCGGCACGATCGGCTTGATGGTGCCGGCCGCCATCGCCAGCAACTGCAACTTGGCCGCTCGCTCGATCAACTGCGCGATCACGCAGGCTTCCTCGATACTCGCCCCGGTGGACAGCTGGCCGTGGTGCGAGAGCAGGATCGCGCGCTTGTCTCCCAGCGCCGTGGTGATGATTTCGCCTTCTTCATTGCCCACCGGCACACCCGGCCAGGCCTCCAGGAATGCGCAGTCTTCATACAGCGGGCACAGGTCCATATGGGACACCTGCAGCGGCACTTCCAGCATCGACAGCGCGGCGACGTGCGTGGGGTGCGTGTGGATGATGCAGTTCACATCCGGACGGCCACGGTACACCCAGCTGTGGAAACGGTTGGCCGGGTTGGGAATGCCGTGGCCCTCGAGGACTTCAAGATCCTCGTTCACCAGCAGCAGGTTGCTGGCGGTGATCTCATCAAAACCCAGGCCCAGTTGCTGCGTGTAGAACGTGCCCTGTTCCGGTCCGCGCGCGGTGATCTGCCCGGCCAGGCCGGAGTCGTGGCCATTTTCGAACAGGATGCGGCAGGTCAGCGCCAGCTTTTGCCGGTCGGTCCACGTATTATCCGCCAGGGTGTTTTGCATCTGGATCAGCGCTTGCTTGACCAGTTGGTCTTTTGGGAGTGCTAATGTCTTGGCCATATCGGTGTCCCTTGGGTGGTTCAATGGACGTCTGTTTTGCTGCTCTCCCGCTGCTCGCGAGGCCGTTGGGTCACTGCAAATGACACTAAAGATGCTATATGACACTTTGTGTCATTGGCAAGCACAGCTCATCGCTTATTGCCTGGATTAATCGCAGCGCATGTCTATCCGTTTGAAATTATTAAGAAAAAAACTTGGCGTTACCTTGGAGGCGCTGGCCGAAAAGTCGGGGATGACCAAGAGCTACCTGTCCAAGGTCGAGCGCGGGCTTAACACGCCGTCGATTGCCGCCGCGTTGAAACTGGCCAAGGCATTGAACGTGAAGGTCGAAGAGCTGTTCAGCGAAGACAGTGTCAGCCTCGACAGCTACAGCCTGGTGCGCAGCCATGAGCGGCCCGACACGTCACCGGGTTACGCGGTGCTGGCCCATCAGGTCAGCGAACGCAGCCTGCTGCCGTTCATCATCTACCCGCCGGCGGAATTCACCGACAAGACCTTCAAGGAGCACTTGGGGGAAGAATTCCTGTTCGTGCATGAAGGCCGGGTGGAGGTGGACTTCATGAGTGAGCGCGTGATCCTGGAGCGGGGCGATGCGCTGCACTTCAATGCGCAGAAGCCGCATCGCTTGCGCTCGGTGGGGCCGGTGCAGGCACAGTTACTGGTGGTGGTGCACAGCGCGGAAGAATGACCACGATGCAGGATTGAAATAGGGGCCAGTCTGGGAGCGAGCAGGCCCGCTCCCATATTGTGATCAGCGTTCGACAGGGACGGACAGGGCAGGATGACCCAATGGATGCGTGCGCGCCGCAAAGAATTTCAGTTCCACGCCAGCCCCCTCAAACAACTCCGAATACCGCCGCTTCTGCTGACGAATAAACCCATCGCTGCGCCCCGACACCGAGATCGCCAGTGTCGTCACATTGGCCTGGCGTATCGCATCCACCACGTGTTTATCCTGCGCCCCCAAGTCATGGCCGAAGATGCACAACGCGCCCTCATGGACCAGCAACTGCTCATAGCAAAACGACAGGTAATCCGAACTGCGGATGGTCTTGAGCTTCTCCTCCACCTTGCCCTCGCTGACGAACAGTGGCACGTCGTCGAGGGTCTTGAGGGTGTTGTTGATCGCGAAACTACTGAGCAAGGTGCTGTCGGTGGTCGGCAATTTGCGCGCGGTGCCGTCGAGGTTGCGCACCAGGTGCAGGCCGCCATGCAAATACAAAATGCGCGTGGCATCAGTGCGGGCGTCGCGCAGGTTGAAGCTGGCGTCGGCGCTGCGAAACAGGTCATCGATGCCGGGGGCATGCAGGATCGCCCAGTAGTTGAGCAGGTCGTAATTGGTGGTGAATACCGTGGGGTAATTCTTCAACTCATGGTTGATTGTTGCCAGCGTCGACGGTTGCACCAGGCGCCAGGGGATATGCACGGCGTGGATGGTGTTGATCAACGCTTCCTTGATTGCGTAGTAGCGATTGCGCGGCGCGGCCGAGCTGACCGCCAGGGCCTTGTTGACCCGGCTGGTGGTCTTCAATGCCCCCAGCGCCTGCTCGAAGCTACGGGTTTGCAGGGCATCGAACACGCTGAGTTCGGATTGGCTCAGGGGCTTTTCTTCGACGGTGCGGGCGTTTTCGAACAGCGAGTCGTAGGCAAAGTCTTCCCAAATCGTGCGGCTTGCGCCGTTGCCGATCAGAATCCCGCTGAAGTCGAGGGTCGCGCGCAGCGCGCTCCAGTCTTCAAGGTGGGCGTCAATATCCTGGAAATCCTTCATTGCGGCGGGTCTACTCGAAATCGGCTGGACGGTGACTTTATCACGGCTTGGTGTTGATCCTGATCAAGATGCGGCCGCTGGCGCAGGTTGATGCTGTAGGCATAAAGCCTCTGAGGATTCGCCATGAGCAGCACCTTCTTTATCCCCGCCGTCAACATCATGGGCACTGACTGCCTTGACGAAGCCATGAACGCCATCCGCAACTATGGTTTTCGCAAGGCGCTGATCGTCACCGACGCCGGCCTGGCCAAGGCGGGCGTCGCGAGCATGATCGCTGAGAAGCTGGCGATGCAGGACATCGACTCGGTGATCTACGACGGCGCCAAGCCTAACCCCAATGTGGAAAACGTCGAGAAAGGCCTGGCCCTGCTGCAACAGAGCGCCTGCGACTTCGTGGTGTCCCTCGGCGGCGGTTCGCCCCATGACTGCGCCAAGGGCATCGCTTTGTGCGCCACCAACGGCGGGCATATCGGCGACTACGAAGGCGTCGACCAGTCGAGTAAGCCGCAACTGCCGCTGGTGGCGATCAACACCACCGCCGGCACTGCCAGCGAGATGACGCGCTTCTGCATCATCACCGACGAAACCCGCCACGTGAAAATGGCCATCGTCGACCGCAACGTCACGCCGCTGCTGTCGGTCAACGACCCGGCGCTGATGGTCGGCATGCCCAAGGGCCTCACCGCTGCCACCGGCATGGACGCGCTGACCCACGCCATTGAAGCCTATGTGTCCACCGCCGCCACGCCGATCACCGATGCCTGCGCCATCAAGGCCATCGAACTGATCAGCGCCAACCTGCGCCTGGCGGTCCGCGACGGCAGCGACAAGGTCGCGCGGGAAAACATGGCCTACGCGCAGTTCCTCGCCGGCATGGCGTTCAACAATGCGTCGCTGGGCTTCGTGCACGCCATGGCCCACCAACTGGGTGGTTTCTACGACCTGCCCCACGGTGTTTGCAACGCGGTGTTGCTGCCCCATGTGCAAAGCTTCAACGCCAGCGTCAGCGCCAAACGCTTGAGCGACGTCGGTCGTGCGCTGGGCGCCGACATCAAGGGCATCACCGACGAAGAAGGTGCCCAGGCCGCCATCGCGGCGATTCGCAGCCTGGCCCACGACGTTGAAATCCCCGCCGGATTGCGTGAGCTGGGCGCCAAGTTGCAGGACATTCCCTTGCTGGCGACCAATGCGCTGAAGGATGCGTGTGGCCTGACCAACCCACGGCGGGCGGATCAGCGTCAGATCGAGGAGATCTTTCGCAGCGCGTTCTGATCGGCGCGGCAGCGGGCGACGCACACCGATGCGGCGCCCGCCAATGCCACACACAAAACCGCCAACGGCCATGCCTGCTGACTCACCAGTAGGCTCGCCACGCCGCCGACCAGCGCTGCCATCAACTGATGCATAAAACCACTCAACGCCATGGCGTAGGAGCCGCTTACGGGCGACTCATCGTTGGCGACCGACAAACTGATCGGGTAACTCATCGACTGCCCCAGCACTGCCAGGCAATACGGCAGCCACAGCAATAGGGCAAGCCCGCCAGCAAACACGCTGCCCAGCATCATCATGGCTGTTCCCACTAGAACCAGGGCCACGCCCCAGCCCATCATCTTCAGTCGCCCCGTGCGAGCCACGAAGCGATTGACCATCAATGCCCCCGCCAGATACGCCGCGCTGATTGGCCAACCCAGCCAGCCATATTGCGCCGCGCTCCACTCGAAACGCCCTTGCAGAATCAACGGTGCGCAGGTGTTGAACGCGATGATCACCCCATAACCCAGACCACCGGCCAAGGCTGCGTGCAGAAACGGCGGATGCCGCACAATCTTGGCGTAGATGCGCCAGGCGGATAGAGACGCCTCAGCCTTCACCAGTGCCGGGAACGTCACCCGCTGCAACACCAGCATCAACCCGACCGCGCCTATCGCCAACCCGTAGAAAATCGCCTCCCAACCGAAGATCACCTGCAACAACGAACCTGCGAATTGGCCGATACCCAAGGCGATCACAAAGGTCATGCCCAGCCACGACAAACCCTTAGCCAGCAGGGCACCGCTGAAACTGTCACGCACCAATACCCGCGCCATCACCGAGACACCGCCCGCGCCCAGCCCTTGAATCAGCCGTAAAGACAGGAAGGCTTCAATGCTGAACGCCAAAGGGATCGCCGCACTTGCCAGGGCATATACGGCCAGCGCCGCTGACAGCACAGGCTTACGCCCAAAACGCTCGCCCAGGCTGCCCCACAGCAGCATCGGCAATGCCATGCCGACCAAGTAGACCGCCAGGGCCAGCGCGACGTGGTCTTCGGCAGCAGGAAGGGCACGGGCGATGGCGGGCACAGCAGGCAGGTAGCTGCTGATGCCGACCTGGGCGAGGAAGGCGGCGCTGCAGGCCAGGGCGAGTGTGGTGGTATTGTTCAAGGGCAGTCTTTTCCTTTTTCAGCGGTAAGCTACAAGCTGCTAGTGTGTTTGTCTCCAACGTGCGGCTAATCGTTTGTAACCAAGGAACCAACCCATGAGAGTTCTGTTATTCGGCGCCACCGGCATGGTCGGCCAGGGCGTCCTGCGTGAGTGCCTGTTGGCGGCCGACGTCCAGGAAGTCGTCGCCGTTGGCCGCACGGCATTGACCCAGGAGCACGGCAAGCTGCACCAGGTGTTGCACGGTGACATGCTGGATTTCCAGCCCCTGGAAAACCTGTTGCAAGGGTTTGATGCGTGCTTCTTTTGCCTTGGCGTCTCATCGGCGGGGATGAAGGAAGCCCAGTACACGCACCTCACCTACGACCTGACGCTGGTCGCCGCGAGCACGCTGGCGCGGCTCAATCCACAGATGACGTTTATCTATGTCTCCGGCGCCGGTACAGACAGTTCCGAGGCGGGCAAATCGATGTGGGCGCGGGTCAAGGGCAAGACCGAGAATGCCTTGCTGCGCCTACCGTTCAAGGCCGTGTACCTGTTTCGGCCGGGGGTGATCCAGCCGTTGCATGGCGTGCGGTCCAAGACACCGTTGTACCAGTCGTTTTATTCGGTACTCGGGCCGTTGCTGTCGTTCGTGCGCCGGTTGAAACCGGGCTGGGTGGTGAGTACCGAGACGGTGGGCCGGGCGATGTTGCAGGCGGCCAGCCACGGCGCGCCGCAGCCCGTGGTGGAGCAGGCCGAGATCAACCGGCTGGCCAGCGAGCGTCGCTGATGTTGCACAAGAGCCTGGTGCGTCGCTTGGATCTGATCACGCTGCAGTTGTTTGTGGCGGTGTTCGAGGAGGGCACGCTGACCCGGGCCGCCAACCGTGAAGCCATTGCCGTGTCGGCTGCCAGCAAGCGCCTGATGGAGTTGGAGCAGGTGCTGGGCGTCAGCCTGTTCGTGCGGCGCGCCAAGGGCATGGACCTGACGGCGGCCGGCGAAACCTTGCTGCACCATGCGCGGCAGATGCTGTTCAACGTCGAGAAGATGGGCCTGGAGCTGGGCGAACACAGCCATGGCGTGCGCGGTTATGTGCGGATGCTGGCCAATCTGTCGGCGATCATTCAGTTTCTTCCGGAAGACCTGCGGGACTTTTCCGAACGGCACCCCGAAGTGAAGACCGACCTGGAAGAACGTCCCAGCAAGGGCGTGGTGCAGGGGGTACTGGATGGCGTGGCGGACCTCGGCATCTGCTCCAGTGACACCGACACCAAAGGCCTGCCCAGCGTGACCTATCGTCACGACAAACTGGTGGTGCTGATGCCGGCAGATCACCCGTTGGCGGCACTTAGAACCCTGGCGTTTGCTGAAACCCTGGGCAGCGATTACGTCGGCCTGCACGCCGCCAGCTCCATCAACATGCGCACCCACGCCGCCGCACGCGAGGCGGGCAAGATGCTGCGCCTGCGCATTCATGTGCCGGGGTTCGATGCGATGTGCCGCATGGTCCAGGCCAACATGGGCATCGGGATCTTGCCGCAGAAAGCCTATGAGTTGTTTGGTCGCGCATTGGGTTTGCATGCCGTGCCGCTGACGGACGACTGGTCGGATCGCAGCCTGATCCTGGTCGTGCGCGATGAAGCGCAGTTATCCCCGGTAAGTCGCCTGCTGTTCGACTACCTCAGCGGCCCCCTGTAGGCGGCCGCCTTGCCGGTTCCTACCAGTGCGTTCGCGTTTGGCGAACGCTTCTTGCCAACTGACGGTTGGATTTTCTGTGCACCGGCCCTCTAGTCTTTGCGTCATATTCCAAGAATAAGAGGTGCACCCCATGACGGCTCCCCTGAGCGGCATCAAGGTGATCGAGATCGGCACTCTGATTGCCGCGCCGTTCGCCGCCCGGCTGATGGCCGAGTTTGGCGCCGAGGTGATCAAGATCGAGGCCATGGGCCAGGGCGACCCGCTTCGCAAATGGCGAAAGCTGCACGAAGGCACGTCGCTGTGGTGGTACCTGCAATCGCGCAACAAGAAATCCCTGGCGCTGGATCTCAAGTCGCCCGAAGGCCTGGAGCTGATCAAGCAATTACTCGGCGACGCCGATGTGCTGATCGAAAACCTGCGCCCCGGTGGCCTGGAAAAACTCGGCCTCGGCTGGGACGTGTTGCACGCCCTCAACCCCAAGCTGACCCTGGTGCGCATCTCTGGCTACGGCCAGACCGGCCCCTATCGCGACCGCCCAGGTTTTGGTGCCATCGGCGAGGCCATGGGCGGCATCCGCTACACCACCGGCAACCCGGATTCGCCGCCGGCGCGAGTTGGTGTGAGCTTGGGGGACTCCCTGGCGTCGTTGCATGGCGTGATCGGCGCGCTGATGTCGCTGCTGCGGGTCAAGACAGGGCAGGGCGATGGGCAGATTGTCGATGTGTCGCTGGTTGAAAGCGTGTTCAACCTGATGGAAAGCCTGGTGCCGGAATACGACATGCTCGGCCATGTGCGCGAACGCAGCGGCGGTGCCTTGCCAGGCATAGCGCCCTCCAACACCTACCTGACAGCCGACGGTGCGTATGTGGTGATCGCGGGCAACAGCGACCCGATCTACAAGCGCCTGATGCACACCATCGGCCGCGCCGACCTGGCCGAGGCGCCCGAGTTTGCCCACAACGATGGACGCGCGGCCAAGAGCGGCCTGCTCGACGCGGCGATCACCCACTGGACCAGCAGCCTGCCTATCGACCAGGTGCTCAGCGCCCTTGAAGCCGCTGAAGTTCCTGCCGGGCGCATCTACTCCGTCGCGGACATCGTCAATGACCCGCACTACCAGGCGCGCGACATGTTGCTCAAGGCCGAGCTGCCTGGCGGTGTGTCGGTGAAGATGCCCGGCATCGTTCCCAAGCTGTCGCAAACCCCTGGTGGCGTGAACTGGCAGGGCCCGACCCTGGGGCAACACACCGACGAAATTCTCGGTAGCCTGGGCCTGGCCGGCGCCGATATCCAACGCCTGAAAACCGCGGGAGTGGTGCAATGATTGCAGACTATTCAGACCCCCTGATCGTGCAGGAAGTGTCCCCGCGCGATGGGCTGCAGATCGAGCCGACCTGGGTCGAGACGGCGGACAAGATCGCCTTGATCGATCAGCTGTCCCTCGCCGGTTTTTCGCGCATCGAAGCGGGGTCGTTCGTCTCCCCCAAGGCGATTCCAGCATTGCGTGATGGCGAGCACGTGTTCCAGGGCATCCAACGCAAAGCGGGTGTTATCTATGTGGCGCTGATCCCCAACCTCAAGGGCGCCCAGCGTGCCATCGAGTCCCGTGCCGATGAATTGAACCTGGTGATGTCTGCGAGCCAGACCCATAACCTGGCCAATATGCGCATGCGCTGCGAAGCGTCGCTGGCGGCGTTTGGCGATATTGTCAGCTTTGCTGCCGACCATCCGGTGAGGCTCAACGGCAGCATCGCCACCACCTTTGGCTGCCCGTTCGAAGGCAAGATCGACGAAGACCGCGTACTGCAGATTGTCGAGGCGTATCAGGCGCTGGGCATCCAGGGCATCAGCCTGGCCGACACCACCGGCATGGCCAATCCGCGCCAGGTGGGACGCCTGGTCAGGCGCGTGCTGCAGCGCGTATCCGCCCGTGACCTGACCCTGCATTTTCACAATACCCGCGGCCTGGGCTTGTGCAATGTGCTGGCCGCCTATGAGGCCGGTGCCCGTCGTTTTGACGCGGCGCTCGGGGGGGTGGGCGGTTGTCCGTTTGCGCCGGGGGCATCGGGCAATATCTGCACCGAAGATTTGGTCAACCTGTGCGAGGAGGTCGGGATTCACACCGGTATCGACCTGCCGCACCTGCTGCACATGTCCCGCCGCCTGCCGGCCCTGTTGGGCCACGAACTGCCCGGTCAAGTAGCCAAGGCCGGGCGCAATTGTGACCTGCACCCGCCGCCGGCCTACATCGCCGCGCTGTAGCACCACACCAGACAACAAAAACAAACGGGCGCCTGTGAGCAGCCCGCTGGAGAGAAACCATGAGCACTAATACGTTGGAGGCCGGCGCGCGCCCGGCCGCTGAAATCGATGCCGAAAAAGCCTTGGTCAGCAAGGTCGCGTGGCGCCTGATGCCGCTGATCATGGTGTGCTACCTGTTCGCGTTTTTTGACCGTATCAACATCAGCTTCGCCAAGTTCCAGCTGCAAGCGGACCTGAGCCTGAGCGACACCGCCTATGGCCTGGGCGCCGGGTTGTTCGTGGTGGGGTATGTGATCTTCGAAGTGCCGAGCAACATGATGCTGTACAAGGTCGGCGCGCGGCGCTGGATTGCGCGCATCATGATGTCGTGGGGGCTGGCGACGGCGGCCATGGTGTTTGTCACCGCGGAATGGCAGTTCTACGGCTTGCGCTTCATCATCGGCGCCATGGAGGCGGGTTTCGCGCCTGGCGTGCTGTATTACCTGACATTGTGGTTTCCGCAGCACTTCCGGGGGCGCATCACGTCGATGCTGTTCCTGGCATCGGCCTTCGCGGGCCTGGTGGGCGCACCGTTTTCCGGCCTGGTGCTGGAGCACCTCGACGGTGTCTTCCAGATGCGCGGTTGGCATTGGCTGTTCCTGCTCGGCGGCTTGCCGTGCATCGGCCTGGGGTTCCTGGTGCTGACCTTGCTCAAGGACCGCATCGAAGACGCCCATTGGCTGACGGCGGCGGAGAAAACCTTGCTGGCGAGCCGTATCGCCAAGCATGAGCCGAATCAGCACGGTGGCTCGCTGCTGTCGGCACTGCGCATTCCGGGCTTCTTGATGCTCGGCTTCATCTACTTCCTGATCCAGGTAGCGTCCTACGGACTCAACTTCTGGGCGCCGCAACTGATCCGCAGCGCCGGCACCCAGAGCCCGGTGATGATCGGCCTGCTCACGGCGATTCCTTATGTATGCGGCGCGATCAGCATGGTAGTGATCGGGCGTCTGTCGGATGCCACCGGCGAGCGGCGCAAGTTTGTCTGCGGCCTGGTGGTACTGGGGGCGGTGGGCTTCTTCAGTGCCGGCATCTTTGCCGACCACACGACCTTCCTGATCATTGCCCTGGGCATGTTGGGGGCGGGCATCATCGCCTCGATCCCGACCTTCTGGACCTTGCCTCCCAAGTTGCTGGCCGGTGCCGGTGCAGGCGCGGCCGGCGGGATTGCGGTGATCAATACCCTCGGGCAGTTCGGTGGCATTGTCAGCCCGGTGATGGTGGGGCGGATCAAGGACCTCACCGGCAGCACCACCCCGGCGCTCTATGTGATCGGCGTGTGCGCGCTGTTGGCGGCGGCGCTGCTGTTGTGGGGCTTGCCCCAGAAGTTGCGTACGCTCGACAAGGGCTGATCAGCCCGCGGTTGCCAAGGCGCGGGCCGGTGTAGCGCTGAACTGAATCAACGCTACGCCGCCGATCAACAACAACGCCCCCAGGACCCGGGGCGTTGTCAGTTGACGCTCCACCAGACCGAACAGGCCGAAGTGATCCAGCACCAGCGACGCGAGAATCTGCCCGGCCATGGCTAATGCGATAAACCCCGACGCGCCCAGTTTGGGCAGCAGCATCAACGCCAGTGAAATGAAGCACACGCCAAACGCGCCCCCCGCCCACATCCACAACGGGGCCTTACTGATAAAGGCCAGGCTCGGCAACGGCAGCCGTAACGCCATGATGACCGGCAGCAACACGATGATACTCACCAGCAGCGACGCCAGCGTGGCCCACAACGGGTGGCCAAGCCCGCGCCCAAGGTTGGCGTTGATCGCACTTTGAAACGGCACCACCGCTCCGGCGATGACCGCCAGCGCCAATAGACCCACCCAATGCAACGTCGTCATGTCGAATCTCCCAGAGGTTTTGCTGGACTCTAGGCTATTCGTCGCGCAAATTTAAATTCCAAGTTCTTATGCAGTGTATGCAGCTGATGAATGATCTTCGCCGCATCGACCTCAATCTGCTGGTGATTCTCGATGCCTTGCTCAGCGAGCAACACGTCACCCGTGCCGCTGAGCGTTTGCACCTGAGCCAGCCGGCGGTCAGCCATGCGCTGGCGCGTCTACGTGACCTGCTCGGTGATCCCTTGCTGGTGCGTCAGGGCGGTAGCCTGGTGCCGACGGCTCGCGCACTGGAGTTGGCTGCGCCACTGGCCGAAGCACTGGCCCAGGTACAGGCCTTGCTGGCGCCGAATCGGTTTGAGCCGGCCTCGGCCAAGCGCAGGTTTCGTGTGGCGATGTCTGACTACAGCGCGGCGATTTTCTTGCCCGACCTGGTGCGTAGGCTGCGCCGCGCCGCGCCGGGTATCGACCTGCAAATCATCCAGGCCAGCCGCGAAGGCATGGTGGATGGCGTGCTCAATGGCGATCTCGACCTGGCGGCGGGTGTCTTCCCCGACATGCCCGCCGAACTGCGTACTACGCCGTTGTTCGAAGAACACTACACCTGCCTGGTGGACCGCAACAGCCTGCCGGCAAGTGGTACATTGGACCTGCCCACCTACCTGTCGCGTCCCCATGTTTTGCTGGAAATGCGCGGCAGTGGCACCCCTGAAATCGAGCGGGCGCTGACGGCCATTCGTGAGCGTCGACACGTGGCGATCAGCCTGCCGCACTGGGGCGTGGCGCCGCAGTTGATTCAAGGCACCGACCTGATCCTCACCGTATCGTCACGAGGTTTACTGAATATTGATCACCAGCACTTGCTGGCCGTACTGCCGCCATTTCATATTCCGTCGTTTGCGTTTGAGCTTGCGTGGCATGCACGCCGGGGTGGGGACTCGGGGTTGCAGTGGTTGATCGGGCAGGTGCACGGCGTACTGCATGATTGACTATTTACCGCGACGAGACGGGTGGCTGGCGCTGTAAGGTATCCAAGACTTGCCCCGTTCGTCCGGGGGATCGTGAAAAGGGGATTTGCATGCTTTCAGGTTTCAATCACCTCACCCTCGCCGTCACCGATGTAGACCGCAGCGTGCGCTTCTACCATGAGCTGCTGCAACTTCAGCTCGATGCCACCTGGGAGGCCGGTGCCTACCTTTCACTGCCGGGTCTCTGGCTGTGTTTATCCCTCGACCCGCTGCGCGAAGCGCAACCGGTGGGCGATTACACCCATTACGCGTTTACAGTGGCGGCGGCTGATTTCAGCGCACTGGTCACTCGCCTGCGAGCGAGCGAGGTGCAGGAGTGGCGCGACAATCGCAGTGAAGGGGCCTCGTTCTATTTTCTCGATCCCGATGGCCACAAGCTCGAGGCCCATGTCGGCGACCTGGCCTCACGCCTGCAAGCGTGTCGCGCCAAGCCTTACGCCGGAATGAAGTTTTACCCGTAGCGCGGGAACGTGCAGAATCCCTCCACCGCTTAACCCTCAGTTTGAGTCGTGCCCATGACCCCATCTTTGCTGCTGGCCGTCCTCGCTTCAGGTTTCATCTACGGTATTACCCCGGGGCCGGGGGTGCTGGCTGTGTTTGGCATCGGCGCCGCGCGTGGCCGTCGTGCCGGCGCGGGGTTCCTGTGCGGGCATTTGCTGGGGGATGTGGTGTGGTGCTCGACGGCGCTGATCGCCATCGTTGGCGCGCGGGAAGTGGGCAGCAGTGCGTTTGATGTGCTCGGTGTGCTCAGCGGCCTGTATTTGTTCTGGCTGGGCTGGCGCGCGATTCGTACCCAGTGTCGCAGCAGCGATACGCCTCAGGGGGCCGCACGGCATCCGTTCTGGCATGGCATTCTGTTCGGCCTGACCAACCCCAAGGCGTATCCGGTGGCGGTGGCGACGTTCACGGCGTTGCTGTCCAGCCGCGCCGAATTGCTGACCTGGTCGATGCTGCCTTCGCTGATCGTCCTCAGTTTCGTTGGCGGCCTGCTGGCGTATGCGATTCTGATCGGTGTGGTCGGCGCACAGCGGGTGCGCACGGTGTATCAACGCCATGAAATCCTGATCACCAGACTCTGCGGCGTGATGTTCATCGGTTTCGCCATCAACGCTCTGGCGCACGCGTTGCCGGGCCTGTTTGGCAGCAAACCCGCCTGACTCGTCGATGACCGTTCGTCGCACTGGCGAGTTTTTTCTAAACCTTTGCCGCCCTGAAAATTCGAATTCAGGGCGGGGTGTATTCCCCCGCACCTATTTTTACCCTGGAGGAACCCATCATGAGCCGCATGGCTATCCGGTTACGCACCGCCAGTTTCGCGATGCTGCTGGGCCTCGGCGCCAGCAATGCTTTCGCCCAGTCGCCTGCTGAATTCATCGAGCAGGCTTCGGCCAAAGGCATGGCCGATATCGAAACCAGTCGCATGGCCCACGCCAAGACCTCGTCCCAGGAAATCAAGGACTACACCATCGAGGTGATCAACGAACGCACCCTGGCCAACCAGCATCTGGCGGCCATCGCCAAGAAGCTGGACCTGCCTGTGGCACCCCGCGAGAAGATCGTCGACAAAGCCGAAACCTTGATGCCCGAACTCAAGGACGGCGACTCCTTTGATGCGGCCTACACGGCGCAACAAGTGAAGGAAAACGAAGACGCGATCGCCCTGTTCAAAAAGGAAGGTGCGGCGTCGGATGTGCCTGAAATAAAAGCCCTGGTGGATGAGACACTGCCCAAGTTGGAAGAGCGTCTGCAGAAGGCCCGCGCATTGGCATCGACCTACGGCAAAGGTCACCAAGGCGACGGTTGAGTCCGTCACGTGCACTGAAAAACGGCGGTTGGATCTTCTCCAACCGCCGTTTTTTCATGCCTTGTTCAGATCGGTTTTGATCGGCGCCGAATCGTCGGCGTGCTCGCCGCAACTGCTGTTGAGACTGACGCTGCCCATCGCGCCAATACTGCGGTATTCCTTGCGCAGTTTCTCCAATTCTTTACGGTCGAGTCCGTCCAGGCTCAGCACGGCATTTTGCGCATCCTTGGACACGCGCAGCAGCTCATCGATCTTGATGTGCAGGATGTCGTTGTCGCGGTTCTGCGTGTTCTGGATCAGGAACACCATCAAGAACGTGATGATGGTGGTCGAGGTATTGATGATCAGTTGCCAGGTGTCGTTGTAGTGGAAATAGGGCCCGCTCAAGCTCCACGCCAGGATCAATGCCACCGCCGCATAGAACGTGCGCGGGCTGCCCGCCCAACGGGACAGGGATTGGGAGACTGCGGAGAATTTCATGACCTTTTTCCTTTGGGGGGGGGGTGATGAAATAATGGACCGCAGGGGTTCTTTGAAATTTCTTTTTACATTTGCGCGGATAAACGAAGGTGTACGTTTTTGTCGTCGGCGACCTCAAAAGGCCAGTACCGCCTGGCCCGCGCCTTCCAGTGCGAGTAGATATTGCTTGGCTTCCAGCCCTCCGGCAAACCCGGTCAACCCGCCCGACGCACCAATGACCCGATGGCACGGCGCAATGATTGATATCGGGTTGCGCCCGTTGGCGGCACCCACTGCGCGGACGGCTTTCGGGTTGCCGATCTGTTGCGCGATCTGGCTGTAGCTGCGGGTTTCGCCGAAGGGAATGGTCAGCAGCGCCTGCCAGACCTGCTTTTGAAAGTCGGTGCCGGAGAAGTCCAGTTCCAGCTCGAATTGGTCGCGGGTACCGGCGAAGTACTCCTTCAACTGGCGTTCGGTTTCCAGCAGTACCGGGCTGTCGTTGGCCTCGTGCAACTCACCCAGTCGGACGCGATTGGCGCGCTCGGTTTCCCACAGGACGGCGCCAAGTTTGCCGTGACGCGCCACCAGCGTGAGCTGGCCGACGGGGGAGGGCATGAGCTTGTATTCGTAAGGCATGGGCGGGCTCCTGAGGCGGGGTGTGGCTGAAGTCTAGAGCGGCGAGCTTAGGGGCAAACTACGTTTCTTGCGGTCGAATTCATGGTTGATGAGCCCTGTGGACCGGGCGTCTGTGCAATCACGGCGAGAAACGCATCAACCAGCACACTTTTTGTTTCAGTCTGGGTCAGCACCAACAGTTGCGCACAGGCATCCGCTTCCTCCAACGGCCGGTACGTCACGCCTTTATTCATCAGGCTTTGCGTACACGCCGGCACCAGCGCCACGCCTTGCCCGGCGGCCACCAGTGCAATGATCGAGGTGATCTGCCGCCCGGTCGGCCCGGGTCGAAGGGGCTGGCCGTGATGTCGGTAAAGCTGTTCGATGGATTGGTTGAGCCCTGAGCCATAATCGGCTGGAAACAGAATCAACGGGTAGGCACTGAGCTGCGCCAGGTTGACGCTAGGCTGACTGGCCAGCGGGCTGTCGCTGGCCACGGCGGCCACCAAGCGCTCTTCTCCGAGGGACCGCGCGTGCACCTCTTCACCCTGCGGTAACAAGCGACTCAGCCCGATATCCAGCCGCCCGTCCGCGACTTGCGCACCCAGGCTGCCCGAGGCGCACTCCACGAGGGTCAACTGCACATCAGGAAACCGTTGGGCAAACGCCTGGATCGCCTGGCTGAACAAGTCCGACAGAGCGATCGAGCTGACATACCCCAACGCCAGCTGTCCCGCCGTGCCCGCCGCCAGCTTGCCGGCGATGACCTGCGCCAATTCCACCTGATCCAGCACGCCGCGTGCATAAGGCAGGAAGGACCGACCTTGAGCGGTGAGGGTGACCGCGCGGCTGGTGCGATCAAATAGCTTGAAGCCCAGCTCGGTCTCCAGCGCCGAGATCTGTCGCGTCAGTGGCGGCTGCGCCAGGTGCAGGCGAATGGCCGCGCGGCCGAAGTGCAGTTCTTCGGCGACGGTCAGAAAGTAACGCAGCTTGCGTAGGTCGAGCATCCTGGTCCTTGGGTATTGATCGGTCCGAAATCGGTATTGGTTTAAGACCCTGCGGCCATTCTATAAAGACCTCACAAAATAAAACGAGAGGTTTTATGAAACCGCGCCTGCATTGTGCCCGTCTTGCCCTGTTCCTGTGCGGCTGCGCGGCGTTCCTCAACCTGTATGCCACCCAAAGCATTCTCCAGGTCTTTGCCGCGCAGTTTCACATCAGCCCCAAGGCGGCGGGGTGGAGTATCACTGTGACGACGCTGGCCGTGGCGATCACTGCGCCGTTTGTCAGCCGGCTGACCGGACGCTTCGAGCAGCGCACGGTGATCAGCGTGGCAGCCTTGTTGCTGGCGGTGCCGGCGCTGATGACCGCCTATGCCGAGAGCTTTGCCGAAGTGCTGGTGTGGCGGTTCGTTGAAGGAATGGTGATCCCGGTGGTGTTTGCCACCAGCGTGGCGTATATCGGCGACCGCTGGCGCGGCGGCACGGTGACGGAGGTCACCAGCCTGTACGTGGCGGGCACGGTACTGGGTGGGTTTGCCGGGCGCTTTGTCACGGGGGTGATGACCGAATACGTTGGCTGGCGCGAAGCCTTTGAATGGCTGGCGGTGATGAGCCTGATGGTGGCCGGGTTTATCCAGTTCCTGTTGCCTGTCAGTCGC
Source organism: Pseudomonas sp. MYb13 (assembly GCF_002980075.1). Lineage (NCBI taxonomy): Bacteria > Pseudomonadati > Pseudomonadota > Gammaproteobacteria > Pseudomonadales > Pseudomonadaceae > Pseudomonas > Pseudomonas sp. MYb13. The sequence continues at coordinate 24,981 of NZ_PCQI01000019.1, forward strand.
GTGCGTCCGGCGAAGATTCGGTCTTTGTCCCCGGCTGTTTTTCGCAAGCCCTTGCTGGCTGCCTACGCTGTGGGTTTTTGCGTGCTGTTCTCCCAGGTCGCGGCGTTTACCTACGCAGGTTTGTACCTCGGATTACCGCCGTTCAGCCTGGGGCCAGCGGCGTTGGGTACGCTTTATATGGTGTTCCTGTTGGCGCTGATCGTGATTCCCATTGCCGGTCGCCTCAGTAAGTCGCGGCCGCACGCCGAACTGTTGAGCGTTGCTGCGGTGCTGGGTATCAGCGGCTCAGCACTGACGCTGGTGCCCGCGTTGTGGTGCATCGTGGTGGGCCTGGCCCTCAGTTCCACCGGCGTGTTCCTCGCCCAGGCGGCGGCCAACGCCTTCACCACCGCCAGCGCCGGCGATGACAAAGCCGGCGCCGTGGGCGTGTACCTCACCTGTTATTACCTGGGCGGCAGTTGCGGTGCGATTGCCCCGGCGTTGATCTGGGAGCGCTGGGGCTGGGCCGGGTGCGTGGCGCTGATTATCGCCTTCCAGGTACTGACCTTGCTGATCGCGCTGACTGGCTGGAAGCCCCTTAAACCTGAATTGATCCCGACACCATGAACGACACCGTCGCCGTGCCCGCACCCGCATCATCAACCCGCCGCCGTACGCTGATCGCCGGCTGTAGCGCCCATGCCGTGCATGATGGCCTGACCGACGTTATCTACGTGCTGCTGCCGATCTGGCAGACGCAATTCGCCCTGTCCTACGCCCAGGTTGGACTGTTGCGCGGGGCCTATTCGGGGATGATGGCGGTGTTCCAGCTCATGGCCAGTCGCGCCGCAAAACACTGGGGCCGTGTACCGATGCTGGTAGGCGGAACCGCGCTCGCCGGTGCGGCTTATCTTGTGGTGGGCCAAGCCACTGGGCTGGTGATGGTATTGCTGGCGCTGCTGCTGGGTGGGTTGGGCGCCAGTGCCCAACACCCACTGGCGTCCTCGATGATCAGTGATGCCTACGAAGACGGTGGTGGCATCAAGCAGGCCTTGTCCCAGTACAACTTCTCCGGCGACATTGGCAAGACCCTGGTCCCTGGGCTGGTCGGCCTGTTGCTCACGGTCATCAGTTGGCGCGCCAGTGCCACGCTTCTGGGGTTGCTGGGTTTGGCAGCCGCGGGGCTGTTGTGGTGGTTGATTCCCAGCCAGTCGCACGCCGTTGCGATGCCCAAAAAAACCAAGTCGGCTACAGGCACCGGCTCCGTCACCGGCCTTCGTGCACTGATCCTCACCGGCACCCTCGACAGCGCTGTGCGCATGGGGTTTCTGACCTTCCTGCCGTTTCTGCTGCAAGCCAAGGGGGCTGGCACCGCCGGTATTGGCCTGGCCCTGACGCTGCTGTTTATCGGTGGCGCTTTCGGCAAATTAGTGTGCGGCTACCTGGGCGCGCGAATCGGCATGATGAGGACGGTGTGGTTGACGGAAAGCAGCACGGCCTTGCTGATCGTCGCCGCCGTGTATATGCCGCTCACCGCGTTGATGGTGATGCTGCCGTTGCTAGGCCTGGTGCTCAATGGCACGTCTTCGGTGTTGTACGGCGCCGTGCCCGACCTGGCGGGCGCGGGGAAGCGGGAGCAGGCCTTTGCGATGTTCTATACCGGCACGATTGGTGGCGGGGCGCTGGCCCCAATGGTGTTTGGCGGGGTAGGGGATGCGCTGGGCGTGCCGGTGGCGGTGATGGTATTGGCGGGGGTGTTGTTGGTGACGTTGCCGTTGGCGTGGGGGGTGCAGCGGGGGACGCTCAAATGATTGAGTGATGGGCAAAGTGTCCAGCTCGGGCGAATAGATCAATACCCAGGGAGTGGAGTACTTCCAGTACGGTTTCAACGCGAGGTCTTGCCCCGGGAGCAAAGGCCTTCTAGAGGCTCTCACGACCCATGCCCGCATCAACGGTAACCTTTGTCATTCCTCGGGCTTTAGCCACATAGCCAATGGCGCGATGAAACGCTTCATTGTCACCGTCGGACAGCCATATCAACTGTCTCGACGGTGCGGCATTGCCTACACAACCATCAGAGTCGTCTGGGTTGTGCGCCTTGGATTTACCTCTTTAAGGTGCGTTTGCCGGTGGTTGCGCGGAGTGGGGAGGGGATCCGAACAGGCTGAGCCTTAAAATGACGAATCCAGCGTAAACGGAATCCGCATTGCGCCAATGGGGCCTTCCCGGGCTCCGCACATTTCATCGTGCACGCACTGCTGCACAAGCACACACGGAAACGGCGGAACCCGTTGCAACAAGTCGCGTAAGTGCGTGGTGGAGCGGATGCGCAGCGGCTGGTTGTCATCGCCCAGCAACGTCATTTCGACATGATCCAGCCTGACACGCGCGATATAGAATCCACCCTCCAGCGACAGCAGCTGCAGCTCGCGAATTTCTCCTTTTACCGCCAATTCAGTCAGCATGTGCAGATTCATGATTCACCTCCGTTGCAGGTCATTCACTGGCGACGAAAGAACAACGTGACCTGACCCCATTCGACGCCGAACTTGGTCATGCTGGAGCGGTTGATCAAGGTGTCTTCGTCCATCAGGTACATCCAGTCGTCAAAGCTCACTTCGTAGACCGAACCGTCTACCGGCAGGTTGAGTCGGTAGCGCCAACGCAATGCGTTACCCGCCACCTCGCCGATGGCCTCGCCGACCACATCACCCGCCCGACCGCGCCAACGTCCAGGGCCATCGGGTGTCAGCGTCCACACCCGTTGTTGGCGTGTGCCATCGCTGTACAGGAAGCGTTCGTCGAGAATCAACGCATTACCCTCGCGTCGGCTGGCGATGTTCACTTCAAAGCGCTTGGCCACTTCGCCCGAACGCTTCTGGAAAATCCCCCAGGCCTTGACGGGCTTGCTGAAGAATCGCTCCAGGTCCAGTTGTGGTTGCTGGTCAGCGTAGTGCTCGACGCCTACGTTGGCGCAACTGCTCAAGCTCAACATCAGCAACACTGAAACCAGTAGACGTGTCATTGCTCGGCTCCTTGATCGTGCCTCAGCGCGTTGCAATGATAGTTGTACAAAAATATTGATTTGTACAGGTATGTGCGAAAAGAATGGCTGCTACCGCAAATCGCAGCCATAAAAAAACCGGCCTCAAAGGACCGGTCTTTTATGCATCCCTCGTCAAAAACCAACCTGACGCGAAACGTGAATTTGAGTGGAGCGGGTAGAGGGAATCGAACCCTCGTCGGAAGCTTGGGAAGCTACTGTTCTACCATTAAACTATACCCGCTCAGAGCGGCTGACTTTGTACCAGATGTTCGCCGGGATTTGAAGTTTTTCTTCAAAAAAGTGAGTGTGGGAGCGGGCTTGCCTGCGATTTCGACACCTCGGTGTGTCCCTCACATGTCAGTGAGGCTGTCGCAGGCAAGACCGCTCCTACACGAGCGTGCACTTTAGATTGCAAAGGCATGCTGCGTCTGGCCATGGTGATAACGCAATCGGCTGACGTGCCGCTCCGGTTTCAAGAAACCCACCACTGCCTCCCGACTGTCCCGGCATGCTGCCTTGTGCTCCATGTCCAGGAAATGCCCGGTGGCCTGGATCGTGCTGAAGCTGCTGTTGGCCACATGCTGGCCAAACAGCTTGGCATCCTGGGCGCTGGTGTACTCGTCCCATTCGCCGTTCAGGAACAACACCGGAATGTCGATCTGCCTCGCCGCCTTCAGGTAGCACAAGCGATCACTGTTCAGCACATGGCTGATGTGAAAGTGCATCTGCCCATACTCATGCTCGGCCAGGCTGCTCACGTGCTTGTAGTTGAACCGCTTGAACAGCGACGGCAGGTGTTTGCCGAGGGTGCTGTTGACCAGATGGCCGACGCGGTCGCGATCGAGGTTGCCGAGGTAGTCGACGCCGCGTTCCAGGTAGTCGCGCATCGGTGCGTTGATCACCGGGGAGAAGGAGCTGATCACCGCTTTTTCCACACGACGAGGGCGGTGGGCGAGGGCGACCAGAGCCGCGGCGCCGCCCCAGGAAAAGGACAGTACATGTTCGGCGGCGAAGTGGTCGATGAGCTCCAGCAGGAGCTGGCCTTCGACTTCCTTCGTCAGCATCTGCTCATGGCGGTTATGGATTTTGGAACGGCCCGCGTAGGGCTGGTCGTACAAAACCACATTGAACTGCGGGTACAGGCTTTTCACGGTTTGGGCGAAAGACGCCGTGGTGGCCATGGAGCCGTTGACCAGGATGATGGTCTTTGCAGCAGCGTCCGCGCGATAGAACTCCGTGTAAACCCGATATTGACCCTGTATATCCAACACAGCGATTTCTGGCCTCATGTCGTAAGACTCCTGGCAAGCGGGTAGGGCGCGCAGATCACTCTGCACGAGCTTTGTGACAGGTAGGCATACGCCTGGAAATGGAGGCCCATGTCGATCCGATGACGGCTGGCCGACGGGTGTTGTTATGGCGGGCTGTTTGCCGGGGAGGCCCGAGGATCAAGCGCGGGCGGGGCAAGGTGTTTCTTGGAGGTTATAGGCGACTCGCCAGTCATATTTAAACTGGTGATCCTGATTCAAGCAGCAGAGCGGGCACCCCGCAAGGCGATGAAGCGGTTTTTTGCCATCACCGGCCGAACGGTCGTCAGACCTGGCCGATTTCGTCGTCCGTCAATGCCCGATACTGGCCCGGCGCGAGGGCCGCATCCAGCACCAAGGAACCCATGCGTTCGCGGTGCAGGCCAATCACCTTGTTATCAAAGTGCCCGAACATGCGCTTCACCTGGTGATAGCGCCCTTCGATAATGCTCAACCGTGCGGTTCTCGCCCCCAGCAACACCAGCTCGGCGGGTTGGGTGGTGAGGTCTTCGAAGGCGAAATACAGGCCCTGCGCGAACGTCGCGGCGTAATCCGCGCCGATGTCCTGTTCGGTCTCCACGCGGTAGACCTTGGGCAATTTGGTCTGCGGCTGCGTCAGGCGCCGCGACCATTGGCCGTCGTTGGTGATCAGTATCAGGCCGGTGGTGTTGAAGTCCAGGCGACCGGCAATGTGCAATTCATCTTTGTCCGGCTCATCGAGAAAATCCAGCACGGTCGGGTGCTGTGGGTCCGCTGTGGCGCTCACACAACCCTTGGGCTTGTGCAGCATGAAGTAGCGCGCCGGTTTGCCCGCCTGCAGCACCTCATCGTCAACGCACACGCGGCTGAAAGCCCGCACCTCGTGATGGGGATCGCTGACCGCCACGCCATCGACCGACACACGCCGCTCAACCAGCAACAGGCGCACTTGCTTGCGATTAAAACGCGGCAGGTTGCTGAGGAAACGATCAACCCGCATTACGTCGGCTCAACCCCGCGCAACTGTGCATCGACGTGGGCACAACGGGGGCACAGGCAGGCCTTGTTACGCAACGCGTCGGGCAGGGCCTGCAGCACTGCCGGGTCGAGGGTGACGCTGTAACACCAGCAGGCCTGGTCGGCCGTACGTGGGTCAGCCAGGGCGCAGTCGTTGCGGGCCCCGCAGGCGGGGCAGAGTGTTGGCGTGGTCATGGGCAGGTTCGGGCTGGATCGGACAAGTTCCCGGAGAGTCCCGGTGTGCCGTGTACGATACAGGGCCGACCCTGCCCAGGCTACTTAGAGCTGGAACTTGCTGACCAGTACGTTAAATGACGTGGCCAGGCGCGACAGGTCCTGACTGGACGCGTTGGTCTGATGGGCGCCGGCGGCCGTTTGAGTGGACAGGTCCTGGATGTTCAACAGATTGCGGTCGACTTCGCGGGCCACCTGGGCCTGTTCTTCCGAGGCGGAGGCGATCACCAGGTTGCGTTCATTGATCTTCGCCACGCTGGCGGTGATCCGTTGCAACGCCTCGCCGGCATTCTGTGCCAGCGCCTGGGTATTGTTGGCCCAGCTCAGGCTCTTGTTCATGGCTGCGACCGCATCGTCGGCGCCGGTCTGCACCTCACCGATCATCTTCTCGATATCCACCGTGGATATCTGCGTACGGTGGGCCAGCGCCCGCACTTCATCGGCGACCACCGCAAAACCACGCCCTTGCTCGCCCGCACGGGCGGCTTCAATGGCCGCGTTGAGGGCCAGCAGGTTGGTCTGGTCGGCGATGCCACGGATCACATCGATAACCTTGCCGATCTCGCGCACTTGGCCGGCGAGGTCTGCAACCGATTGTGTGGAGTCGTTGATCTCGACCACCATCGAACTCATGCCGGACACGGCCTGTTCCACCTGTTGGCGGCCATCTTCGGCCTCAGTGGTGGCCTGGCGCGAGGCTTCAGAGGTCGAGACCGCGTTGCTGGCCACCTCGTCCACGGCGGCGGTCATCTGGTTGACGGCGGTGGCCGCTTGTTGGATCTCATCATTCTGGCGCGTCAGGCCACGGCTGCTTTCATCGGTGACCGCGCTCAGTTCTTCGGCCGCCGACGCGAGTTGGTCGGAGGCGTTGGCGATTTCCAGCAGGGTGCTTTTCAGGCCGCCCTGCATATCCGACAGCGCCATCAGCAATTGCCCGGCTTCGTCGGTGCGTTCGGTGATGATGGCCTGGGTCAGGTCACCCTTGGCAATGCGCTGTGCGCTTTCGACTGCCTGAGCAATGGGGCGGGTGATCAAGCGGGTGATCAACACGCCAATGATGATCGCAATGAGGAAGGCCAGCACAATGCCGCTGATCATCCACGTCAAGGCGCTGTTACGCAGCTCCTCGGCGGCGATCGTGCCTTCCTTGATCTGGCGGTTATTGGACTCGATCATCACGCGGATCAGCTCGCGCGCCTGGCGGAAGAGTTCATTGTTGGTGGTGTTGAGCAGGGTGCGGGCCTGATCGCCCTGGCCACTGTCGAGCAGCGCCATGATGCGTTCGGAACTGCTGATATAGGTGGGCCAGATCTGGTCGAGTTTGTCGCCCGCCGCCCGTTCGTCATCTTCCAGTGGGGTTGCGCGATAGGTCGCGTAGGACGCCTGGCTGCGCTTGAGTTCCTGGGTGATGTCCTGGCGCACGCGGTCGCGATCCTGAGGGGAGACGTCGCCCTTGCTGGCATCCATCAAGCGGTACAGGCCGCGGTTATGGGCCACCAGGCCGTTGAGGGTGGCGGCCGTATTGCTGACGGACACCAAGTTGTTGGAGAACGTTAGTTCCAGCGCCGTAGAGAGGCGAACCACCCCTTTGATCCCCAGCAGGCCGACCCCGAGGGTGACCAGCGCACACAACAGAAACGAGAGCAGCAGTTTGGTTGAAATTTTCATCAGTCAAGTCCGGGCAGGGTAGCGAAGAGTGCACGCTAGGGCCTCCCTGGCACTATGCGATGCCATAGTGACATCATCGTAATCGACAAAGTTGCGAGCCTGGTGAATTTACTGAATCGATAAAGCTGGCGCAGATGTATCAAGCTGTTGCGAAAATGCACCAGATTCCGTTTTTGATGTCAGATGTCTCGTCATTCAGTGAAAGCTGAATGCCGCCCTCCCGCGTCGCTGGAGGCGCTCTTCCGCGGTCCAGGAGGCCGCCATGTATCGACGACTGCTGCTCAGCGCTTTACTCGGTCTGACCCTTTCCGCGTGTGTGCCTTACTACGATGGAGGCCAGAGCTACTATCGGTCCGAGGTCTACACCTCACCGGCGCCGGTGTATTACTACGGCGGTGGCACGGCGTATCAGTACCGCCGTGACTACTACCCTGCACCGCGCTATTACGCACCACAACCGCGTTACTACTCGGCACCGCGTTACTATCAGCCGGCGCCGCGTTACTACGGTCCGCGCGCGGGTTACCGGCCTTACCCTAACCAGGGTTGGGGGGGCGGCAACCGTTGGGGCAATGGTGGTCACGGTCGCGGTGCCGACCATGGAGGTGGCCGCGGCGGTCATCGCTGACAGGCCTGCAGGCAAGCGGCGCATGAAGCGCCGCTTTTTTATGGGCAACCTTCAGTAATCGGACAGGTCGGCCAGGGGATGGCGACCCTCCCACGCTTTATTGAAATGCGCCTGCACCACCGCATCCGGAATCGAATTGATATCCGGCCAATGCCAATGCGGCGTCTGGTCCTTGTCGATCAACCGCGCGCGCACGCCTTCGCTGAATTCCGGATGACGGCAGCAATTGAGGCTCATGGTGTATTCCATCTGGAACACCTGGGCCAGGGACAGATGGCGGCTACGCTGGAGCTGTTCCCACACCAGGTGCGCGGTCAACGGGCAGCCTTCGCTGAGTGTCTTGCCGGCCCGGCTGAACAGCGGGTCGGCGTGCTCACGCAATTGGCTCAACGCGCGCCAGGCACAGCGCACATCGCCCACGTCCAGCCATTCGTCGATCTGTGCCCGGCGTGGCAGCCATTGTGCCGCCGGTTGCTGGTCGACGGCTTCCTGGGCCAGCGCCTTGAGCAGGCTATTGAGTTGCATCGAGGTCTGTTCCTGCCAGTTCAGCTGCAGCAGGCCATCGAGCAGTGCGTCCTGCTGATCGTCGCGCAGGAAGCGGTCTGCAAGGCCCAGGTCCAGGGCGTCACGGCCGTTGATATGGGCACCGGTCAGGCCCAGGAACAACCCGAGCTTGCCGGGTAGACGCGACAGGAACCCGCTGGCGCCGACGTCCGGATACAGGCCGATGCTGATCTCGGGCATGGCCAACCGGCTGCTGGGTGTGACGATGCGTACCGCGGCACTTTGCAGCAAACCCATGCCACCCCCCAGCACGTAGCCGTGGCCCCAGCAAATCAGCGGTTTTGGGTAGGTGTGCAGGCGATAATCAAGGCGGTATTCCGCCGCAAAGAACTGCGCAGCCAAGGGCGGTGCCACGCCGGGGGTTTCCCGGCACGCTTGCGCCAGGCTGCGCACTTCGCCCCCGGCGCAAAAGGCCTTGGCGCCGTTGCCGCGCAGCAGCACACAGACGATGTTCGGATCCTTGGCCCAGGTGTCCAGGCGTTCGCCCAGGGCGAGGATCATCGGCAAGGAGAGGGCATTGAGGGATTTTTCGGCGTCGAGGCTGGCGATGCCGATGCGGGCACCGTCGCTGCCGGTCAACTCTTCGAAGTGCAAGTTCATCGTGACCCCAATCGAGAAGGTGAAGGATGAGTATGATCGCTTCACAGGAAAGCGGCGGTGGTGTGTCAGATCAATTGACAAGCGGGGTCGGCTTTCCTAGGGTTCGCCTCACTCTTTTTGACAAGACAATTGAACCATGACCGAAGACGACCGTATCAAACTCGAACCCAGCTGGAAACACGCACTGCGGGATCAGTTCGAGCTGCCGTACATGGCGCAGTTGCGTGAGTTCCTGCGCCAGGAACATGCCGCCGGCAAAGAGATCTACCCGCCCGGCCCACTGATTTTCAACGCGCTCAATTCCACGCCGCTGGACAAGGTCAAAGTGGTGATCCTCGGCCAGGACCCTTACCACGGCCCCGGCCAGGCTCACGGCCTGTGCTTCTCGGTGCAACCCGGCGTGCCGGCGCCTCCGTCGCTGGTCAATATCTACAAAGAGCTCAAGCGCGACCTGAACATCGACATCCCCAACCACGGCTACCTGCAAAGCTGGGCCGATCAGGGCGTGCTGATGCTCAACACCACCATGACCGTCGAGCGTGCCAACGCCAACGCCCATGCGGGCAAGGGCTGGCAGTTCTTTACCGACCGGATTATCGAGGTGGTCAGCGAGCATCAGCCGCACCTGGTGTTTTTGCTGTGGGGCGCGCATGCCCAAGGCAAGCAGAAATTGATCGATGCGACCAAGCATTTGGTGCTGACGTCGGTGCACCCGTCGCCGCTGTCGGCGTATCGCGGGTTCCTGGGCTGCGGGCACTTCAGCCGCACCAACAAGTTTCTCGAGCAGAATGGCGAAACGCCGATCGAGTGGCGGTTGCCGCCCGTCTAATCAGCGGGATACCTGTTATATCCGACAGTATCCAGAGGGTCTACTTGCGCATTAAATGATTCACCTGGCCTTGTCGGTTGGGTGCACTCCCATCGGTGGTCAATGGCCGGTCATTGATCGATTGCCCAAGGAGAGTGGACATGCCCAAATACAAACCCTCGACCCCTATTCCTCGCATGCTGGACCAGCCATGGGTCCCAGTGGCGCTGCCATTGCTGGCCGATGAAGTGGCCTACAAGATACACCGGTTGGACCAACTCGCCCCGTTGGCCGTGCAAGTCCCTACGCTGTGGTCAGGTGGGGAACTGCTCGATCCCGGTGAGGTGACACGTGTGACCTGGCTGTGGGATGGCGAGCAGGTCGATGACGTGAAGGAGTTGGTTGCCCCCTATGGAGAAAGCGATCTATCGGATGTGGCAGGCGTCATACCGGACATCCTTCTGGCGGTGCCCGGCCTGCACTCTTTGCAATACATCGTTGAGCTGGTGGAGGGTAACCCTACGGAGCCGTCCTTTCCGATCCAGATCGACGTGGACAAGGTTGCGCCCAATCAAGGGCAGCAAACCAACAAGTTGATATTTGACGCTTATATTGAAAGTAACGGCGTGACGGATGATTACTTGGCCGACCCCGCCAACAATGACCAAGTCGTGGCAATTGTGCCGCCATGGCCGGATATGCGCCTGGAGGATCGCGTTGACGGTAAGTTGACGCTGTTGCCGGCGCTCCGACGCCCACACTTGCGCAGCGACGATATCGTGGCATCGGTGCAAATCACCCAGGCTCACAAAGACGGTGATCCCATCGAACTGGTATTTGAAGGCGAAACGTTTCGCTCTCTGCTCAGCAATCGAGAGTATTCCGCCCAGTACTTCTTGACTGATCGCGCCGGTTGGCAGGGGCCAGCGTCGCGTACGTTCGTAATACTGAATGCCCTCACACCCTCGCCGATTGAGTTTCGTGCGCCTGAGGTGCCACAAGCGTTCGGTGTGGGCGCGAACGGGCGGATTGACCTGGAGGATGCCCGCGAAATCGGCGGCGTCTACATGAATATCCTCGAAATCACTGGCGCACTGGAGGGTGACGTGGTGACGCCTTCGTGGGACTTGATTGTCCTTCCACGGATCATCGTGGGGCCCATTCAGGCCTGGCCAGTTCGTGTCGAGATCCCTTGGCCGGTCCTGGCCCGAGGCGGTTTCGAGCTGGTGGACGGGAGCATCCGGGCCAGCTACACCTGGCAACGAGAAACCGGTATTGCGCGGTCATCCGTTGACAGGTTCGTCCCCGTGGACCTCACCGCGGCAGGCGAACTCAACCCGGATAACCCCAATTACATCAACCCCCGACTTCTGCTTCCAACCGTCAAGGGTGTGACGGGCGATGATGTGCTGACCCTTCTCGACCGAGATCAGCCCGCGAATGTGGTGTTGGCGTTGGGCATTGACTTCACTGTGGGGGATTTGCTGGAGCTGATCTGGAATGACAACCCCACGCCGGTGGGTACCCACGCTGTCGCTATCGGTGAGAATCCGGGGGATTTGATCCGGTTCCAGATTCCCTGGGCGCTCATCGAGCCGATTGGCAATGGGCCGGTCAACCTCTTCTACCGCACGTTCAATGGCGTGAACCGCCAGCGTTCAAACAACAAAGTGGTGACCGTAGCGGTTTCGCCGATTGTGGGGCTGAAGGCCAGCCGATACCCGGACGTTAACTATGCCCCAGGGCCCGACTCCGGGTTTATCGGTTGCAGGCTCGATCCTCATCCTTCCTTCGGTGTTCAGGTATTAGTCCCGGGGGACGATACGCGCCTGCAAGTCGGCGATGTGTTGCGATTGACCTGGGTGGGCTATGCCAGCCCCAATGGCAACCTCAGTCATGTAATCAGCGAGTCTGAAGGCGTGTGGGTGTCACCGTCCTTGACCCTGGACTGGGTGCAAAACGGTTACCCGTTCACCGTGCCATTCGAGCCCTATGTGCTGTTGCCTGGGTTGGTCAAACCAGACGACTACGCCCATAAGCCTTCCCACGGCTCGGCCACTACGCGTTACGAGGTGATTCGAAGTGGGGTGCCCGTCGGCGAGTCGAATCGGAGCCTGGTGTTGGTCACGTTGATTCGCCCCAATGGTGCACCGCCCTGCACCGAACCTTCCTGAGTCAACGTTCAAAGCGGAAGGGCGCAACGCCCTTCCCCCTTGTTGGCACGCACTTTCCAATAGAACCATTCGCGCTTTCAACGCCTGGTAAATGCGCGCGGGCAGTGAAAAAGGGCGATTCACCGGTCTTTAGCCATAGAGTGCCGAAAGGCATACTTTTCGGCCTTTGACAAGTTGTGAGTATTGACAGTTACGCCGTGAATGAGGCCGCGGTTTAATGAGCTGACCGTTGTCACGTGGCAGTGATACCCGGGATGAAAAACGCTATCTCCATTAACAGGGTCGCAGGTCTGTGGGTGAAATGCCGTTGTCCGGTCCTGATCCGTCCATCGATGCAAGGAGCTTAGGATCATGTCAAGCAAACAGCCTTCAAAGAGTGCCAAATCGCTAGCCAACCAGGTTCGGCGTCTGCATTCCCGTAGAGTCACCGACGACCCGTTGGCTCCCGCGCCGGTGATGATGAATGCTCTCCCTGATGTCGAAGGAGACGATCAACGCAATGTGATTTCCAGAGCCGTTCAGCTATCGGGGTTGCAGTTATCGATAGCGCGGTGGTTTCCTCTCGCGGATGAGGGTGAGGAGGATACCGTTTTCATTTACGCCGGTGCCACGTTGATCGGCTTCTACGTCTATAACGGGGATGATCCTGAGCCTCCTGATCCGGTCGAGATCTCGCTTACGTCCGTGGCGCCGTTACAATCTCACGGGAGCAAGGAGATCACGTACAGGATTGAGCATCCCAGCGGCAACACCTCGCTCTCAGAAATCACGACGGTGTTTGTCGACGCTACCGATCCCAACTACAACAACCAGCCACCTGCGATTACCCTGCCTGCCGATTTGACGGGGGACATTACGCCAGCGTATCTGGCAGATAAGCTCGGGCTGGAGTGCTCCATTCCACGGATGGACGACTCTAGGCCGGGAGACACTTGGCAGGCTTTTTTCGGCGATGCAGATGAAACGGGCGTCAGCGGTGAATTTCCGGACACTGGTATTGCCAGCGTCACGTTCACCACCGCGGCGATCATGGCCGCCGGGCCTGGCGATTACGCTATCAGGTACATCGCGACTGACCGTGCGGGTAATTCTTCGAAGTTCTCCTTTCCCCGGACGGTTACCGTCCGCGTCAGCGAGCCGCCGATACTCGGTACGCTGTCCGTCTTGGAAGCGCCCACGGTGGATAAGGAAGAAGCGCGTAATGGCGTGACGGTTAGCCTTTTGACGATTACAGATTACCTGCCGGAGGATGTTGTTCGGTTGTTTTGGAACGGCTCGCAGGTCGCTGAACGGTCGGTTGGAGTCATGCCGATTTTTCCTTTCGATTTCCCTGTTTTCTACGATCAGATTGCTTTGCCCGGTGAGCTGTATACAGCCAATATTGAGTGTACGGTAAGCCGTGCATTGGCTCCCGCCACCACGACCGTGGACGTGGACCTGACCGAGCCCGGCATTGGCAACCCGGGCCCGGGTCCGGTGGATGAGCGTCTTGACAGACCGGTTGTGCGTGGTGGCGTTGAAATGCTCGAAAACCAGGTGGTAGAAGAGGATCGGAACGAGAATGCCATCGCTAGTTTCACGATTCCGGAAAGCCTGGTGTCGGGCGATTTCATAGACATTTTCTACGGCTTCATGGGAGGGACGCAGGGTGCCACTTATATGGTAACGGGCACTGAAGCTGCGGATTTCCTGGTTGAACTGGAGATCGCTTGGTCGATTATCGAGTTCTACGGCAATGGAGATATCCCCTGCTATTACCGGATCCGCAATGCGACCAATTACAAGCATTCACCGAGTCAAAACGTGGCAGTCAGCACCTACAGCCTGGATGGCCTGGCGGATGCGCAGTTCACAGTCACAAGCTCACGCGGGACGCTCAATTGTGAAGCGGGGCTGAGCCCGAGACCCTGGGAGGGGGTCCCTGTCTTTATCAAAGATACCGCCACACTGGAAACGGGGGACATGGTCACTGTCCATGCCGCCCGCTATGCCTTTACCGATCCAGACGCACCGATAGGCGATCCCATCGAGTCGTCGGCGCGAGAGGTCATGTTCAACGATGTCCAGAATGGCTTCACCGTAACGCTCGACCTTGGTGAGTGGTTCCGGGCTCACTCTGCCAGTGGGGGGCGCGGGTGGGTCGGTGTCACTTGGAGCATTTACCGGCCAAGCACCGGAGACCGAGGCACCTCGGACGAAGTGCAAATCCAGTGGGATTTCCGTATCTCGGCGCCACCTGAGAACTCCTGTGTACCCGGTGCGTCGCGAGCCGGCACGCTTTGATCGACCCATTGACCCTGTGGTCTGCCTCGGCAGCCACAGGGTTTTTTATTGAGTGCCGGCAACCGGTATCAGTGCCATCCAGATTGACAGGGATGAGTTAAGGAAAGTCCTACATAAAGCGGTAACTCCAGTCTTTAGTCTTCGCGCCGTGGAAAACGGAAGCCTTGTCGGTATGGCCTCCGGTTTCGAACTGGTACCTATTCTGAGGTTGACTGGAAATGCATACGACTGACTCTTCTCGTTTTAAATATTCTCGTTTATCGACAGCCATAAAGCTGATCGCCGTTGCCCCCCTCTATTTCATGAGCGCCCAAGCCATGGCGCTGGAGGAAATTGATGGTCGGACCAAAGACGTCTACGCCGGCGATTTTTTCGACTCTTTCACGCTGCGAAACGATGCCACGCTGAATCTCCATGAAGGCGCAATGGCACGTGGTGTCATGGCGGCCAACTCGACGTTGAACATGGACGGCGCGAGCGTTATGTCGAACACCACCGGCACTGCGGTCGTGTTGACTAATAGCACGGCGCAGATCAACAACTCGCTGATCACCAGCACCGTGGCGGGCGGCCTGGATGTCGTGCGCAACCCGACGAGTGATACGGGCAGTGAAGCGTACCTGAACGCCAGTGAAGTACGGGGTGCCACACACGGCGCCAATGTGACTTCGCACAGCACGCTGTACCTCAACGACTCGAAACTGATCGGTGGCAGCGAGGCTGGCCTGATCTTGCGCGGCGGTAGGGCTGAGGCGTTCAACAGCGAGATCATTGGTGCTAACAACGGCATCCGCATGACACGCGAACACAGCACCGTGCCCGACTCCCCCGAACTGCGGCTGGAGGGCACACGCGTAGAAGGGCTGGCAGGCGCCGCGATCAGGGTCGATACACCCATCACTGCTGAAATCGATGTGAACAACGGCTCCACGTTGATTGGCAGCGACGGCACGATGGTCGAGCTGGCCAATAGTGGCAACGCGAACATGCGCGTCAACAACAGTGCGCTGACCGGCAACATCCTGGTCGGTACCGGCAGCGCCCTGGACCTTAGCCTTGACCGCGCCATCATGAACGGCGACATCATCAACAATGGCGGCAGCGCCAGCGTTGGCCTGAGCAACGGCTCGATCCTCACCGGTCGCCTGGAGAACGTCGACGCGCTGGCGATCAACAGCGACGCCACCTGGGTGATGGTCGACAACCAGACAGTGGGCGACCTGTCCCTGAGCGGCGGCAACGTCCGGTTCGGCGACCCGGGCGTGTTCTACCAACTGGACGTGGAGAACCTGTCGGGCAACGGCACCTTTATCATGAGCGCGGATTTCGCCACGTTGACCGGTGACTTCCTCAACGTCACCGGGACGTCGTCCGGCGACCACAAGCTGCTGATCGCCAGCACCGGTGCCGATCCGTTGGGCGAGGACCGCCTGCATGTGGTTCACACCGAAGACGGCGTTGCCACGTTCAGCCTGGTGGGCGACCGCGTGGACGTGGGCACCTACTCCTACAGCCTGATCAACGAAAACGAAGGCCAGGACTGGCTGCTGGACGCGGACAGCAGGGTGATCAGCCCCAGCACCAACGCGGTGCTGGCCCTGGCCAATGCGGCCCCGAGCGCGTTGTACGGTGAGATGACCAGCCTGCGTACGCGCATGGGCGAACTGCGCCACAGCGATGGCCAATCGAGCGGCCTGTGGACGCGTGCCTATGGCAACAAATTTGAAGTGAACAACGGCGACATAGGCGTGCAGTACAAACAGAATCAGCGCGGCTTCACGTTGGGTGCAGACGCGCCACTGTCCGGTGGCGACGGCCAATGGTTGGCAGGCTTCATGGCCGGCCACAGCACCTCGGACCTGGACCTGAGCCGTGGTAGTAAAGCCACCGTCGACAGCTACTACCTGGGTGGTTACGCAACCTGGATGGACGCTGAAAGTGGCCTTTACTTCGATGGCGTGCTCAAGTTCAACCGCTTGCACAACGATTCCGATGTCGCCATGAGCGACGGCAAGAAAGCCAAGGGCAGCTACGCACAAAATGCGGTCACCGCGTCGGCTGAAGTGGGTCGCCACATCAAGCTGGAGGACGGTTTCTTCGTTGAACCTTATGGCCAGTTGGCCACGGCGTTCATCCAGAAGCAGAGCTACGAGCTGGACAACGGCCTGCAAGCCAAGGGCGCGCGTACCGCTTCGGTAGTCGGCAAGGCGGGCGTGACGGCCGGGGTTGATATCCAGTTGGACGGTGGCAGTGTGTTGCAGCCTTACCTGCGTACGGCAGTGGCCCATGAGTTCAACCGGAGCAACAAGGTCTCGGTCAACGGCAACAGCTTCAACAACGAGCTGTCGGGTACCCGGGTTGAAATGGCGGCGGGTGTCGCGATGGCGGTGTCGAAGAACTGGAAGGTGCATGCGGATGTGGAGCGCAGCATGGGCAAGCGCATAGACCAGCCGTGGGGTGTGAATGTGGGGGTGCGGTACGATTTTTAAGGCAAGTGCTCAATAAAAAATGCCCTGTACTGAACAAGTACGGGGCATTTTGCATTCAGTGGGTGAACTCTAAGTTCTGCTGGCCAAGACCGAGCTGCCTTGGGCGTTTAGCCTCAAGCGCCTTTATCAAGAGGCCGGTGAAAACGAATCTACCGACAAACGGCAGTGGCCCAGCGTAGGCGTCTTTAAGGAGGGGCTCACGGCTGGCGGTTCCAATACCTGAACAACGGTTCGGCCAAAAACAACACAAACAACAACCGCATCACCTGCATCGCCGTCACCAGTGGCACCGACAGCTGCAGGGTCTCGGCCGTGAGGCTCATCTCGGCGATGCCGCCGGGCATCATGCCCAGGGTCAGCGAGCGCAGGTCCAAGTGGGTCAGTGCGCTCAGGCCCATGGCCGCCAGCGTTGCCAGCGCCATGGTCAGCACTGTGCCAATCAAGGTGCGGCCCATGAACGAAGGCGCGCGTCGAAAGAACTGGCGGTTGAAATGGCAGCCCAGGCCGCTGCCGATCAACCACTGGCCAATCTGGCTGCCGCCGTTGGGCAACCCGATGTGCAGGTCCCAGGCAACACTGGCAGTAGCGCTGACCAGCAATGGCCCGAACAGCCAAGGGTTAGGCTGACGCAAGCGCTGCCAGCCCCAGGCCACCAGCGCACCGATAGGGAACAGCGCCGCCAGCCAGGCCCAGTTCACCGGCGCCGGATGAAACTGCGGTGTACCGCCTTCGAGCCAATACTTGAAGATCGCCGGCACACACAGCACCACCACCAGCACGCGCAAACTCTGCCCCGCCGCGACACGGCTCAACACGGCACCATTGCGTGCGCCGAGGTTGACCATCTCACCGGAACCGCCTGGCATGCTGGAGAAAAACGCGGTGGCGCGGTCTTCACCGCTGCGGCGCATCAACCACACGCCAACCACGCTCGACAGGCTGGTGACCAGTGCGCCGAAGAAGATCAGGCCGAAGTGGCTCATCACCTGCTCGATCACCACCGGGGTGAAGTGCAGGCCAATACCGATGCCCACCACCCATTGGCCGCATTTGCGCCCGCCGGGTATCTCCGCCAACTGCCAGGGCGTGAGGCAACGCACCAGGATGATCGCCAGCAACGAGCCGACCATGTACGGCAAAGGCCAGCCCACCAGGCTGGCCAGGTAACCGCCGGCCAGGCCGACCAGCGGTGTTCCCCACCAATGTCTGAAGGTGACCTCAGACATCGGCCACGGCACGACGCTGCAAGGCACGTTTGCGGTAGATGCGGATCAGCGGGAAGGCCAGCATCAGCGCGGTCAGCACCCACACACCAAAGGTGATCGGGCTCGACCAGAGGATTTGCAGGTCACCGTTGGAGATCGACAGCGCACGGCGCAGGTTCTGCTCCATCAGGCCACCGAGGATAAAGCCCAGCAACACCGGCGACAGCGGGAAGTCGAGCTTGCGCAGGATGTAACCGAAGATGCCGATACCGACCATCAGGAACAGGTCGAAGGTGGTGGCGTGAACCGCGTAGACGCCAATCGCGGTGATGATGGCGATCACCGGCACCAGCGCCCAGTTCGGCACAGCCAGGATGCGCGTGAAGATGCGGATCATCGGAATGTTGAGGATCACCAGCATGATGTTGGCGATGAACAACGAGGCGATCAGGCCCCAGACGATGTCCGGTTGCTGCTGGAACAGCAGCGGGCCTGGAGTGATGTTGTACAGCGACAACGCGCCGATCATCACCGCCGTGGTACCCGAACCGGGTACGCCGAGGGTCAGCATCGGCACCAGCGCGCCGCAGGCGGACGCGCCGATGGCGGTTTCCGGCGCTGCCAGGCCGCGCATGTCGCCCTGGCCGAATTTACCGCTGGCACCGGCCAGGCGTTTTTCGGTCATGTAGGCAACGGCGGAGGCCAAGGTCGCACCGGCACCCGGCAACACGCCCATGATGAAGCCCAGCAGGCCGCAACGGATGTTAACCACGAAGACGGCAGACGCTTCCTTCAGGTTGAACATCATCCGTCCGGTGGCCTTCACGGCTTCCTGGCCACGGTGGGTTTTTTCCAGCAGCAACAGGATCTCGCTGATGGAGAACAGGCCCAATACCAACACCACAAACTGGATGCCGTCGGTGAGGTGGATGTTATCGCCGGTAAAACGGTACACGCCGCTGTTGGCGTCGATGCCTACTGCCGACAGGAACAAACCGATCAGCGCCGCCACGAACGTCTTCAAGGGTTTGTCACCGGCCATGCCGCCCAGGCAGACAATCGCGAACACCATCAGGACGAAATATTCCGCCGGGCCGAAGGCAATCGCCCATTTGGCCAGCAGCGGCGCAAACAGCACCATGCCGCAGGTGGCGATAAACGCGCCGATGAACGAACTCCACGCCGACAACGACAAGGCCACACCGGCCAGGCCTTTGCGGGCCATGGGGTAGCCGTCGAGGGTGGTCATCACGGTGGAGGCTTCGCCCGGGATGTTCAGCAGGATCGAGCTGATACGGCCGCCGTATTCGCAGCCCAGGTACACGGCTGCCAGCAGGATCAGCGCCGATTCCGGCGGCAGGCCCAGGGCGAAGGCGATGGGGATCAACAGCGCTACGCCGTTGATTGGCCCCAGGCCTGGCAACAGGCCGACCACGGTGCCGATCAGGGTGCCGCACAGCGCGGTCACCAGGTTGTAAGGGGACAGTGCAACGCCGAAGCCCTGGCCCAAGTAGCCGAAAGTATCCATATCAGTTCTCCAGAACGTCGAGCAGGCCGAGGGGCAGCGGCACATCCATGGCTTTATCGAACAGCAGGTAAAGACCGATCGCCATCAGGCTCACGATCACCACGCTGGGCAGCCAGCGGCCGCCATACAGGCGCGCCATCGGGATGCCGATCAGCATGCTGCTGAGGATGAAACCCAGGGGTTCGAAGGTGCCGGCGAACACGATCAACAGCGCGACGCAGACGCTGATCTTGATCAGGGTCTCGCGGTCCAGCGCGGGTTCCTCGACGGTGTGTTTGGTGGGCTGTGGGCGAAACAGCATGTAGATCAGTGCCAGGCTCATCAGCCCGAGCATCAACAGCGGGTAGGCACGAGGCCCCACCGGCTCGTAGGAAAATGACGCCTGATACGGCCAGGCCATCAGCGCCAGGCCGGCGCAGGCCAGCAACAGCGCGGCGGCGAAAATGCGTTGTAAGAGCATAGGAAACTCCTTGGAGACGCCTGTTGGCGCGAGATTGCTCATGAAGAACGAGGACGTCGCGTGTATCCAGGCAGCACGCGTCATCGTTGATGTTTTTCGCAAGCAAGCCCGCTCCCACAGAGGGGCGATTACTGGATCAGGCCGAACTCTTTGGCCAGCACTTTGTAGTCAGCCACCTGTTTCTTCACGTAGGTGTCCAGTTCCGGGCCGGTCATGGCAAACGGGAACAGCTCGCGCTGGTCACGCAGCTTGGCGAACTCGTCGGAGGCCAGCAGTTTGTCGAAGGCATCTTTCCACCAGGCATAGTCGGCGTCGCTGACTTTCGGCCCGAGGTAGAAGCCGCGCACCACTGGCCAGACGATGTCGTAGCCTTGCTCTTTGGCGGTCGGAATATTCTTCATTTCCGGCTCGTCCAGGCGCTGCTCGGAGAACACCGCCAGCAGGCGCATATCGCCGCTCAAGATGTGCGGCATGGAGTCGGAGATGTCGGTACTGCCCACCTGGATGTGGCCGCCGAGCAAGGCCGTGGCAATTTCACCGCCGCCTTCGAGGGCCACGTAACGCAGTTCGCGTGGGTTGATCCCAGCGGCCTTGGCGATCAGGGCGGTTTGCATCCAGTCCTGGCTGCCAACGGTGCCGCCGGACCCGATCACTACGCTGCCCGGATCTTTCTTCAGGGCTTTGACGAGATCGTCGAGGCTCTTGTAGGGCGAATCGGCTTTCACGGCGATAGCCCCGTAGCTGGTGCCGACGGCTGCCAACCAACGCACGGCGCTTTCATCGAAGCGACCGAACTTGCCCTGGGCCAGGTTCAACAGCGAACCGCTGGACCAGGCCACCAGCGTGCCGGCGTCGGCAGGGCGCTGGGCGACCACGGCGTTGTAGGCCACCGCGCCTACGCCGCCAGGCATGTAGGTCACGCGCATCGGCTTGCTCAGCAGTTTCTCGTTGACCAGCGCGCTTTGCGCCAGTTTGCAGGTCAGGTCAAAACCACCGCCAGGCGAGGCCGGGGCGATGCATTCCGGGCGCTTGGGTTCGTCGGCGGCCAGCAGTTGGCCGGCGAACAGCATGCAGCCGGCGGCGAGGGCCAATTTACGCAGTGAAAGGGTCATGGGTTTCTCCGTCTTTGTTGTTATGAGTGGCTACTACCAAAGCGCGACGCTGTAGCTGACCAGCAGGCGCATTTCATCCGCATCACGGGCTGAATAGTTGGAGCGGTAGGTGGCGTTACGCAGGCGCACGGCCACGTCCTTGAACGTGCCGCTTTGCACCACGTACTTGATCTCGCTGTTGCGTTCCCACTCCTTGCCGGTCTCGCCGTTCTTGAGCTTGATGTTGTCACCTGAGAGGTAACGGCTCATGAAACTCAGGCCGGGAATCCCCAGCTTGGCGAAGTCGAAGTCGTAGCGCGCCTGCCAGGAGCGCTCTTCGGCGCCGGCGAAGTCGTTGATCTGCACGAAGTTGACCAGGTACGGGTCGCTGCCATCCACATACGGGAACGCGCTGTCGCCGGACATGTGCTGGTAACCGGCGCTGAGCTTATGGCCATTGAGCGCATAGCTGAACAGGCCGTTGAGGGAGGTATTGTCGATCTTGCCGCCACGGGCACTGCCTGTGTCATCGCTGATGGCCAGGCGCAGGTCGGTGCCGAACGTGCCGGGGCCCATCGGGCGTGAAGCCACCAGGCCGAGGAAGTGCTGGCGGTACACGTCGTCGAGTTGGGCGAAGTGGTAGCTGCCGGTGATTTTGTCGGCGAATTTGTAGTCGACGCCGCCGAAGTTGAAGTGCTTGCCGGTGGCGCCGCTGAGGAAGCGACTGTTCTTGTTGTTGAGGGCGATGTCTTCGTAGTTGCTGTCGTCACGGTCCTTGGCTTTGTCCAGGCGTCCGCCGGTGAACACCAGGTTCTTGAACTCCTTGGAGGTGATCAGGCCGCCGTTGAAGGTCTGCGGCAGGATGCGGCCGTCGTTGGGCTTGAGGATCGGCAGTTCGGGGATCAGCGAGCCGATTTTCAGCTCGGTGGCCGATATTTTCACTTTGCCGGTCAGGCCCAGCTTGGAGTACTCGTCGGCGGCGCGGCCATCGTCGTGGGTGGGCAGCAGGCCGGTGCCAGTGCGGTCGGGGCTGGAGTCGAGCTTGACCCCGAGCATGCCCAGTGCATCCACGCCGAAGCCAACGGTGCCGTCGGTGTAGCCCGATTGCAGGTTGAGCATGAAGCCCTGGGCCCACTCGTCGCGCTTGGATTGCTGGGCGCTGGTGCCGTCGCGAAAGTCGCGGTTGAAATACATGTTGCGGGTTTCCAGGGTCGCGCTACTGTCTTCGAAGAAGGCAGCCTGGCTAAGCGGCGAAAAGCCGGCAAGGGTAGCAGCACTGGCAAGGGCGGTCTGGGTCAGGCGAGAAAAACGAACAGGCGAGGGAGCCTGGGGCTGTGTCGACAGCATCGTTGTGTACTCCGTTATTGTTCTTATTTTGGCGAAAACGCTTCGAGGCGTTTTTCGGGCGCTGCGCTTCAGGCAGCTCGGTGGGCACAGACCACCTTGGCTGGATGCTAAAGGGCGAAGCTTTCACTAACCTTTCAGTTGCCTTTCAATGTTTTCGGGCTTCACAGGGCAGGCGGCGCCTGTAAACTGCCCGGCAAAGCGTGGTGCCAACCACCCCTGACTGAGGTAGAAATCCATGCGTGTCTTGCTGGTTGAAGACCATCTGCAACTCGCTGAAAGTGTCGCCCAGGCGCTCAAGAGCACAGGTTTGACCGTTGACGTGCTGCACGATGGCGTGGCGGCGGACCTGGCCCTGAGCAGCGAGGAGTACGCCGCGGCGATTCTTGATGTGGGGCTGCCACGCATGGATGGTTTCGAGGTGCTCGCGCGTCTGCGGGCCCGTGGGAAAAATCTTCCGGTGCTGATGCTGACCGCGCGCAGTGATGTCAAAGACCGCGTGCACGGCCTGAACCTGGGAGCGGACGACTACCTTGCCAAACCTTTCGAGCTCACGGAGCTGGAAGCGCGGGTCAAGGCGTTGTTGCGGCGCAGCGTGTTGGGCGGGGAACGGCAGCAGACCTGCGGCGTGTTGGTCTATGACCTCGATACCCGCCGTTTTACCGTGGGCGGCGAGCTGATGACGCTCACCTCCCGCGAGCAAGCGGTGCTGGAAGCGCTGATCGCCCGTCCGGGCCGGGTGATGAGCAAAGAGCAGTTGGCCTCCCAGGTATTCGGCCTGGACGAAGAAGCGAGCCCCGACGCCATCGAAATCTACGTGCACCGCCTGCGCAAGAAACTCGATGGCCAGCCCATCGCCATCGTGACCTTTCGCGGCCTCGGTTATCTGTTGGAAGCCCGCGATGCATAAGCCCAGCAGCCTGCGCTGGCGTCTGCTGTGGAACCTGGCGCTGTTGCTGGTGCTGCTGATGTTTGCCAGTGGCATGAGCGCCTACTGGAATGGTCGCGAGGCAGCAGACACTGCCTACGACCGCACACTGTTGGCCTCGGCGCGCACCATCGCCGCCGGCTTGACCCAGGTGGACGGCACCCTGAGTGCCAATGTGCCCTATGTGGCGCTGGACACCTTCGCCTATGACAGTGCCGGGCGTATTTATTACCAGGTCAATGACATCGACCAGAAGTTGATCTCCGGCTATGAAAACCTGCCCGGTCCACCGCCCGGCACGCCACGCACCGATGACTATCCCGCGTTGGCGCGCTTCTATGACGCGGTGTACCAGGGACAGCCGGTGCGCGTGGTCAGCCTGCTCAAGGCCGTCTCCGAACCGAACATGAACGGCATGGCGGAAATTCGCGTAGCCGAAACCGACGAAGCGCGCGTGAGCATGGCCCGCAGCCTTATGGCGGACACCTTGCTGCGCCTGGGCATGCTCGCCGTTGGCGCGTTGTTGCTGGTGTGGTTTGCCGTGAGTGCGGCGTTGCGGCCACTGGAGCGCTTGCGCACGGCGGTGGAGGAGCGCCAGCCTGATGACCTGCGGCCGTTGCCGTTGGTAGAGGTGCAGCACGAGTTTGGCCCGTTGGTGCGCTCCCTTAACCACTTCACCGAACGCCTGCGCGGTCAGTTCGAGCGTCAGGCGCAATTTATTGCCGATGCAGCGCATGAATTGCGTACACCTCTGGCCGCGCTCAAGGCCCGGCTGGAGCTGGGCTTGCGTGCAGAGGACCCCGCCACGTGGCGCAGTACCCTCGAAACCGCGGCCCAGGGGACCGACCGCCTGACTCACCTGGCCAACCAATTGTTGTCCCTGGCACGCATCGAAAATGGCGCTCGCGCGATTGCCGAGGGGGGCGCGCAATTGCTCGACCTCAGCCAGCTGGCCCGAGAGCTGGGCATGGCGATGGCGCCGCTGGCTCATGCGCGCGGCGTGGCGCTGGCGTTGGAAGCCGACGAGCCGGTATGGCTGCGCGGGGAGCCAACCCTGTTGAACGAGCTGTTGAGCAATCTGGTGGACAACGCCCTGGCCCACACGCCACCGGGCGGCAATGTGATCCTGCGGGTGACGGCGCCAGCGGTACTGGAAGTGGAAGATGATGGCCCAGGCATCCCGCTGGATGAGCGGGACCGGGTGTTCGAGCGCTTTTACCGGCGCAGCCAGCAGGGTATGGGGTCGGGGCTGGGGCTGGCGATTGTCGGCGAAATCTGCCGGGCGCATCTGGCGCAGATCAGCCTGCACGATGGTGAGCAGGCCGGGTTGAAGGTGCGGGTGAGTTTTGTCGCCGGCTGATCAGTAGAACATCGAGCGGGCTTCATCCAGCTCGGCGCGCAAGGTGTCGCTGTAGGGGTCGATCCGCAGTTTCTTGATCGCTGGCAGCGAGGCAACCGGGATGTTGGCGAGCGGGTGATCGGTGCCGCGATGGCAATACAACACGGCGACCTGCACCAGGTCGATGTAGTCGAGGCTGGGCGAATCGCGCTCCAGGTCCAGGTATTGGCCTGGCAGTTTCGCCAGCATTTCCGGGAAGTCCCAGCCACCGAGCAGTTTGTCGCCCAGTAACGGGTGAATGGTCTCGATGACGTAGTTGAGGCTGACCGGGTCTGACAGCAACTCGTAGTGGTCTTCAGCGTACGTCAGGATCGGCAGCACGCCGATCTGGTGTACCAAGCCGCCGAGGGCTGCCTGGTCGGGCTTGAGTTGGCTGTGGCGGCGGCAAAGGGCGTAACTCACGCCCGCGACTTCGAGGCTGCGGCGCCAGACCTCACGCATCTTTTGTTCGACCACATCGGAGCGGGCGTGGAAGATCTGCTCCATCACCAGGCCGATCGCCAGGTTGCTGCTGTAGTTGGTGCCCAGCCGGGTGATGGCGGTGTGCAGGTCAGTGACTTCCTGGGTTGCGCGCATCAATGGGCTGTTGACCACCTTGATCAGGCGCGCCGACAGCGCGGTGTCGCGACCGATCACTTTGCTCAAGTGGCTGATGCTGATTTCCGGGTCTTCGGCAGCCTGGCGAATCTTCAGGGCTACCTCCGGCAATGTCGGCAGAACCAGGTCATCGTTGTCGATGGCCGTCACTAAAGCCTGTTGGACTTTTTCCGCCAGCATGTTCATTCATGATCTCTAGGGTGTTGCAAAAAAGTACGGCGACTAACGCTGGATCTCTTGGTCACGATCAAGCGTGTAAGGCAGGTCGAGCAGTTGCAAACCCGGACCTTCCAGAGAACCTAGGTGCACATCGCCACTATCGGCAGCTTCGGCTTGCAACACGGCCAGAAGTTCAACGCCCTGGTCGGTTTTTGCAGCAATGACCACCTCGCCGATCGCGCTGTTATGGCTGGGGGCAAACAGTGCAGTACCTGGCTCGGGCATTTCAGGCGCATTGAGGCTCAAGCGGTACAGGCGACGTTTGAGCTTGCCCAGGTACTGCATGCGCGCGACGATTTCCTGGCCGGTGTAGCAGCCTTTCTTGAAGCTTACGCCGCCGACGGCCTGCAGGTTGAGCATCTGCGGTATGAACAGCTCGCGGGTTTGTGGCATGACCTGGCCAATGCCTGCGCGGATCTGGCCCAGCAGCCATTGATTCAAGTCGGCTTGTTGCAGGTGTTCAGCCAGGTGGGTGCGCACAGTTTCGGCCTGCTCGGCAGGCACCCAGAGTTCGGCACGGCCGGGGGACACGCGAACGGCGATCAACGCATCGGCGCGAGCGACGCTGTCGGTCTCGGCGGGCAGTTCCAGGCCAAGGCGGGACAGGGCCTGGTCGGCATTCGCCAGGCCGAAACGCACCCAGGCGGCGCTTTCGTCGGTGAGTTTGGACTTGGAAAATACCGCGTACTTCTTCAGGTCTGCCAGTTGCGGCTCCAGCAGTTCGGTGGCCATGGCGAGCAACACGCCGTCACCTTGCAGCAGGATGCGAAAGCTCGACTGCATGCGTCCTTTTTGCGTACACCGCGCGCCGAGGCTCGCCCGGGTGTCGCTCAGGTAATTGAGGTTGCAGGTCAGTTGGCCCTGAAGGAATTTGGCAGCGTCGGCGCCGCGGACGGCAAGAACGCCTTCGTGGGACAGGGGGCAGAAAAAAGCAGAGTCAGCCATGGGTCATCGCAGGTCAAAAAGTCATGGGTGCATCATAGAGGGGCGCCCGGCAAATGGATAGTTTCCGTATGGGGCGACCAAAGCCGACTGTTCCCGTGTCGTCGGGCCTGTATACTTGCCGCCTATTTGAGGAGCGCTCCATGGTCGAAGAAGTAGAAATCAATCGCCTCTACTGGCACAGCCGTCGTGGCATGCTGGAGTTGGATGTGTTGCTGGTGCCTTTCACCAAGGAAGTGTACGCAACGCTCAACCAGGTGGATCGCGACCTCTACGTCAGGCTGCTGACTTGCGAGGATCAGGACATGTTCGGCTGGTTCATGGAGCGCGCCGAATCTGAAGATCCGGAGCTGCAGCGCATGGTCCGGATGATCCTGGATCGTGTCCAGCCCAAGTAATGTCTTCGAATGCCGTTGGCAGGCCTCACGGCTGTTGCTGGCGGCGTATCTCCTTGCCCAGCTGTTTGCGCTGGGTGCGCTGGTACTGATCGATGTGCCTTATTCAAGCCTTGGCCTGCTGCTGTGCCTGGCGCACGCTGCTTGGGTCGTGCCGCGCTCTATCCTGTTGACTCACCGTTCGTCGATTCGTGGCCTGCGTCGCGACGCGGATGGCTGGCAGCTATTCAGTGCCGAGCGCGGCTGGCACAGCGTGCAACTGCGCCCCGACAGCCTCGCCCTGCCATTGATCGTCGTGCTGCGTTACCGAGTAAAAGGTGAGTGGGCGGTGCGCACAATCTGTGTGCCCAACGATGCGCAGGTCGCCGATGTACATCGGCGCCTGCGTGTGCGCCTCAAGTTCAGCCGCCGTAGGTGGTTGGCACCAGAATAGTGTCGCGCGCCTCGGGCAGCATCTGTGGATAGTCGAGGGTGTAGTGCAGGCCGCGGCTCTCCTTGCGCGCCATCGCCGAGCGGATCATCAGCTCGGCCACTTGGGCCAGGTTGCGCAGCTCGATCAGGTCGCGGCTGACCTTGTAGTAGCTGTAGAACTCATCGATCTCATCCAGCAGTAGCCGTACGCGGTGTTGCGCACGTTGCAGGCGCTTGTTGGTGCGCACGATCCCCACGTAGTCCCACATGAAGCGGCGCAGTTCGTCCCAGTTGTGCGCGATGATCACGTCTTCGTCCGAATCGGTGACCTGGCTGGCGTCCCAGCGGGGCAGGGCGGCAGGCACTGGAATGCGTGGCAACTGGTCGAGAATGTCCGCCGCCGCCGAGCGCGCATAGACGAAACACTCCAGCAACGAGTTGCTGGCCATGCGGTTGGCGCCGTGCAGGCCGGTGAAGCTGGTTTCGCCAATCGCGTACAAGCCCGGTACGTCGGTGCGGCCGTGTTGGTCGACCATCACGCCGCCGCAGGTGTAGTGCGCGGCCGGGACGACCGGGATCGGGCCCTTGGTGATATCGATGTTGAAGGTCAGGCAGCGCTCGTAGACGGTGGGGAAGTGCGTCTTGATGAAGGCTTCGGGCTTGTGGCTGATGTCCAGGTAGACGCAGTCGATGCCCAGGCGCTTCATTTCATGGTCGATGGCGCGGGCCACGATATCGCGTGGGGCCAGCTCGGCGCGCGGGTCGAAGCGCTGCATGAAGCGTTCGCCGTTGGGCAGTTTCAGGTGCGCGCCTTCGCCACGCAGGGCTTCGGTGATCAGAAAACTCTTGGCCTGCGGGTGATACAGGCAGGTGGGGTGGAACTGGTTGAATTCCAGGTTGGCCACCCGGCAGCCCGAGCGCCAGGCCATGGCGATGCCGTCACCGCAGGCGCCGTCGGGGTTGCTGGTATAGAGGTAGACCTTGGCTGCGCCGCCGGATGCCAGGATGGTGAAACGCGCGCCATAGGTGTCGACTTCGCCACTACCGCGGTTGAGCACGTAGGCGCCCAGGCAGCGTTCGCCGTCGAGGCCCAGGCGTTTTTCGGTGATCAGGTCGACAGCGACGCGTTGCTCGAGCAGTTCGATGTTGGGACGTTGCCGGGCTTGTTCGAGCAGCGTCTTGAAGATCGCAGCGCCGGTGGCGTCGGCGGCATGGATGATGCGGCGGTGGCTATGACCGCCTTCTCGGGTCAGGTGGAACTCGAAACCGCCGTCGTCGCTGCCTGCGTGTTCATCGCGGGTAAAGGGAACACCTTGATCAATCAGCCATTGGATCGCCTCGCGACTGTGCTCGACGGTGAAGCGCACCGCTTCCTCATCGCACAGGCCACCACCGGCGTTGAGGGTGTCTTCGACGTGCGACTGCACCGTGTCGGTGTCGTCCAGCACGGCTGCGACGCCGCCCTGGGCCCAGAACGTCGAGCCGTTGGCCAGGTCGCCTTTGCTCAATACCGCAATGCGCAGGTGGCTGGGGAGGTTCAGCGCAAGGCTCAATCCGGCTGCGCCGCTGCCGATCACCAGGACATCGTGTTGAAACTGTTGGCTCATTGGAAGGATTCCGCAAAAAGCGATCCGGAGAGGTGGCGCAAACAGGACGCCTGGATCGGCGAATCAAAGGGTCACACGGGCTACTAGTATATAGAGGGGTGGAGCGGCACAATAGCCGGGCATTCGTGGCAATGTGAGATTACGGTGCACGGCTTGGGTAAAATCGACAGGTTATTGAAAAGGGAACTTTTTGCATAAGCCCCGACTCAATAGCAGGTTGCCCGAAAGCTGGGAAAACGTTGAGTTTATTGGCCCGTCGGGAGCATTGGACGCGTCAGGAAACCGGCGACAAGATTATTCGCGCAGTCGGCGCTGGCCGTACTGCGTTTTTCGTGTGTGCCAAATCAGTGCGTGCCGGAAACTTGCTTGAAGGGGGAGAACTTTTGCGAAAAGACCGAGTCTATGTTTGCAAGCCTGATCGTTTAGTTATGCAAGCCTCCTTCAAGTACAACGAGGAGTGTTCATGCTAACCCAGGAAGAGGATCAGCAGCTGGTCGAGCGCGTTCAACGCGGCGACAAGCGAGCTTTTGATCTGCTAGTGCTGAAATACCAGCACAAAATTCTCGGGTTGATCGTGCGGTTTGTGCACGACACCCATGAAGCGCAGGACGTTGCACAGGAAGCCTTTATCAAGGCTTACCGTGCACTTGGTAACTTCCGCGGTGATAGTGCGTTTTATACGTGGCTGTACCGCATCGCCATCAACACGGCGAAGAACTATCTGGTGTCTCGCGGACGCCGCCCACCGGATAGCGATGTTAGTTCGGAAGATGCGGAATTTTACGATGGTGATCACGGCCTCAAGGATCTCGAGTCGCCGGAGCGTGCATTGCTGCGCGACGAGATCGAAGGCACCGTTCATCGCACAATTCAGCAACTGCCAGAAGATTTACGTACGGCGTTAACTTTACGTGAATTCGATGGTCTGAGTTACGAAGACATTGCGAGCGTCATGCAGTGTCCGGTGGGGACTGTGAGGTCACGGATTTTCCGGGCCCGGGAAGCCATCGATAAAGCCTTGCAACCGTTGTTGCAGGAAAACTAAAGACAGCGGCGACAGCCAAGAGAGGAACCGCCATGAGTCGTGATGCCCTGCAGGAATCGCTGTCCGCAGTGATGGATAACGAAGCGGATGAACTGGAACTTCGTCGAGTGCTCAACGCATTTGATGATGCCGAAACCCGTGATACCTGGTCTCGTTACCAAGTCGCTCGGGCGGTAATGCACAAGGATCTTCTAATCCCTCGTCTGGATATTGCTGCGGCCGTTTCTGCTGCACTTGCTGATGAAGCCGTTCCGGCAAAAGCTGCTCGTGGTCCATGGCGTAGCCTGGGTCGCCTGGCAGTCGCTGCCTCCGTGACTGTTGCCGTATTGGCTGGTGTTCGCCTGTACAACCAGGACGAAATCGCCGGTGCCGAACTGGCTCAACAGACTCAGCAACCGGTCATGGCAGGTCCGCAAGTCAAAGGCCCAGCGGTACTGGCCGGCTACAAGGAAAGCTCTGACACAACCGGCCCTATGGCCAATGGTGTGTTGCAAGGGCAATCCGGCTGGCAAGACCAGCGTCTTCCAGGCTACCTGCGCCAACACGCACAGGAATCTGCCTTGAAAGGCACTGAAAGTGCTCTGCCCTACGCTCGTGCGGCAAGCCTGGAAAACCGCTAATCCGTAAGGAGCTCTATGCGAGCCATACCGCTCCTTACGCTTTTGCTCAGTGGTTGGTTTGCACTCCCCGCCCATGCCGATGAAGCCCAAGACTGGCTGACTCGACTTGGGCGTGCTGAGCAGCAGCAAAGCTTTCAAGGTACGTTCGTCTACGAACGTAACGGCAGTTTTTCTACCCATGACATCTGGCATCGTGTCCAGAATGGCCAAGTCCGTGAGCGGCTGTTGCAGCTCGATGGTTCTGCGCAGGAAGTCGTGCGGTTGGATGGTCGGACGCAATGTGTCAGCGGCACCCTCGTCGCAGGCCTGGGCAATTCGAGTGGCACTTCGTCACGTTCGCTTGATCCGCAAAAACTCAATCAATTCTACGAACTGGCCGTCATCGGCAAATCCCGCGTGGCCGGTAGAAATGCGGTCATCGTGTCGATCACGCCGCGTGACCAGTACCGTTATGGGTTTGAGCTGCACCTGGATCGAGAAACCGCGCTGCCGCTCAAGTCCCTGCTACTGAGCGACCAGGGGCAGTTGCTGGAGCGCTTCCAGTTCACACGGTTAGATAGCTCGCGGGTGCCGGACGATAGCGATCTGCAGCCGAGCAGCGAATGCACACCCATCGCTGTCACCAATAGCAAGGCGCCACAGGTGCAGTCTACCGAGACGTGGCATATGGAATGGTTGCCGCCGGGCTTTCAGCTGACCAGTACCAGCGCACGCAAAGACATCCAGACCAAAGCGACCGTAGACAGTTTGATGTATGAAGATGGCCTGGCGCGTTTTTCGGTGTTCCTCGAGCCGATCAGCGATGCGAGCGTCACCGAGACCCGTACTCAACTTGGCCCTACGGTAGCTGTATCCCGTCGCCTCAATACGGTGGACGGCGAGATGATGGTGACAGTGGTGGGTGAGATCCCGATCGGCACCGCAGAACGTATTGCGTTGTCGGTGCGCGGTGAAAAAAAGCCGGCCGCCCAGCCTTGAGTCGTTAATCCTATGTTCATCCTGACCTTTCACTGTATTTCCATGCCAGGTTGGCTGCCGAGAGCATGAAATGTCTGGATCAGCATTTTCACTTGCAAAAAACTCTCATGTTTTTTATAGGTCAGGGCTTGTCGGCTCTGGCCTTGTTTTGTTCGCGGAACAAAAATGTCGGTCGCAGTTTCCGGCGTTTCTTGAACCCTGTCGCTCAACCCTGCTCGTCGTAACGGGAGCTGTATGTCGATACCACGTTTGAAGTCTTACCTATCCATAGTCGCCACGGTGTTGGTGCTGGGTCAGGCCTTGCCTGCGCAAGCAGTCGAGCTGCCTGACTTCACCCAATTGGTTGAGCAAGCCTCGCCTGCGGTGGTGAACATCAGTACCACACAAAAACTGCCGGACCGCAAAGTCTCCAACCAGCAGATGCCAGACCTGGAAGGCCTGCCGCCAATGCTGCGCGAATTCTTCGAGCGCGGCATGCCGCAACAACGCGCTCCTCGTGGTGGCGGTGGTGGCCAGCGTGAGGCTCAGTCCTTGGGCTCGGGCTTCATCATCTCGCCTGACGGCTATATCCTGACCAACAATCACGTGATTGCCGATGCGGACGAGATCCTCGTGCGCCTGGCCGATCGCAGTGAGCTGAAAGCCAAGCTGGTGGGCACCGATCCACGCTCCGACGTGGCATTGCTGAAGATCGAGGGTAAAGACCTGCCCGTGCTCAAACTGGGCAAATCCCAGGACCTGAAAGCCGGGCAATGGGTCGTGGCCATCGGTTCGCCGTTTGGTTTTGACCACACCGTTACCCAAGGCATCGTCAGCGCCATCGGCCGCAGCCTGCCGAACGAAAACTACGTGCCGTTCATCCAGACTGACGTGCCGATCAACCCGGGTAACTCCGGTGGCCCGCTGTTCAACCTGGCGGGTGAAGTGGTCGGCATCAACTCGCAGATCTACACCCGTTCCGGTGGTTTCATGGGTGTATCGTTCGCCATCCCGATCGACGTGGCCATGGATGTTTCCAACCAACTGAAAAGCGGCGGCAAAGTCAGCCGTGGCTGGTTGGGTGTGGTTATCCAGGAAGTGAACAAAGACCTGGCTGAATCCTTCGGCCTCGACAAGCCGGCGGGTGCCTTGGTCGCGCAGATCCAGGACGATGGCCCGGCTGCCAAAGGTGGCTTGCAAGTCGGCGACGTGATCCTGAGCATGAATGGCCAGCCGATTGTCATGTCGGCCGATCTGCCGCACCTGGTGGGCGCGCTCAAGGCTGGCAGCAAGGCCAAGCTGGAAGTGATCCGCGAAGGCAAGCGCCAGACTGTTGAGTTGACCGTGGGCGCAATTCCCGAAGAAGGCGCAACACTGGATGCCCTGGGCAACGCCAAGCCGGGTGCCGAACGCAGCAGCAACCGCCTGGGTATTGCCGTGGCCGAGCTGACCGATGAGCAGAAGAAAGCGTTCGACCTCAAGAGCGGCGTCGTGATCAAGGAAGTGCAGGACGGCCCTGCGTCCCTGATCGGCCTGCAGCCAGGTGACGTGATCACCCACCTGAACAACCAGGCAATCGATACCACCAAGCAGTTCACCGACATCGCCAAGGCGTTGCCGAAGAACCGCTCGGTGTCGATGCGTGTGCTGCGTCAGGGACGTGCGAGCTTCATCACCTTCAAGCTGGCTGAGTAAACCGTTAAAAACAAAAAGCCCCGCCTTCGTTGAACGAAGGCGGGGCTTTTTTGTGGACGAAGGGTTTAGCTCATCATGCCTTTTACCAGGCGTTCCTGTTCGATCAGCTCGCGCTGGCGTGCGTCGATACGTGAAGACAGCGGGAAATTGTTGCCAGCGCGACGCTTGGCAAAATCCAGTTGTTGGATGGCCTGCTGGAAATCACCCACCAAGGCAAAGTACTCGGCACGCGCCTGATGCAGGCCGATGATGTTGCCGGACAAGCCGCGTGTCTCCGCGACCTGATACCAGACGTCCGGGTCATCCGGGCGAGACTTGAGCAAGCTGTCCAACGCCTTTTCCGCGTCTGCCGTGCGGTTCTGCTTGAGCAGCAGATCCACGCGCATCTGATTCAACGGATAGTTGCCCGGGTACTGGGTCAGCATCCGATCCGTGCGTTGCTGGGCATCGGGCAGACGGCTGTTGTCGATGTCCAACTGGATCTGCGCCAAGTTGTAGGTAATGTCGTTGGGCGCCTTGGCCAGCAATGGCGCCAGGTTTTCCCGTGCCTGTTTGAACTGCGAGCCTTTGATCTGAGCGATAGCCAGGCCATAGCGCGCGACATCGTTCTTCGGGTTCTCGTCCAACTGCGCCTGGAAGCGCTTGGCAGCGAGGCCGGAGGTGTCTTCGTATTGCAACTGAACCCGTGCGCGAATCAGCTGATAGCGCAGGCTGTCTTCCTTGCCGCCAGGCTTGGCCTGCTCGGCACGGTTGCGGGTGTCGGCGATCCGCGATTCGGTGACCGGGTGCGTCAATAGGAATTCCGGTGGCTTGGCATCGAAACGGTACTGGCGCATCAGGCGTTCGAACATGGTCGGCATGGAGCGCGGGTCGTAACCGGCTTTTTCCAGGTTGACGATGCCGATACGGTCCGCCTCTTGTTCGTTCTGGCGCGAGAACCTGCGTTGTTCCTGGATCGCGGCGGCCTGCGTGCCGGCAATGGCAGCAATGCCGGCATCGCCTGCACCGGCGGCCGCCGCAATGATGCCGCCCAGCAGGGCAGCCATCATCGGGAGCTGCATGCGCTGCTGCGCTTCAACGCCACGGGCGAAGTGGCGTTGGGACAAATGCGCCAATTCGTGGGCCAGTACCGAGGCATATTCGCCCTCGGTCTGGGCGTTGAGGAACAGGCCGCCATTGACGCCGACAATACCGCCGGGTGCGGCAAAGGCGTTCAGTTGCGGGCTGTTGATCAGGATGAACTCGAGGCGCCGGTCGTTGACCTGGCTGGTCTCCACCAGTTTATACACGCTGGTTTCGACGTAATCCTTGAGCTGCGGATCGTTGAGCTGCGAGACCTGGCCCCGCAGGTAGGCCAGCCAGGCGCGGCCTAATTGGTATTCCTGTTGTGGCGAGACAATGGCAGAACTGGCGTCGCCAAGTGACGGCAGGTCGTCAGCGAAGCCTGGGGAGGCCAGCAGGCAAGCCAGCGTCAGCAGGGTAGGGCGCAAAAAAGTCATGCACAGAGCCTTTCGACAAAGAGCTTACTGTAGCCGGACACTGAGCTTCGGACCAGATATTCTAAGCAACCCAAACGCGTGTCCGGAGTAAAAACATGACCGACGCTGTAGCCTTTGATGCCGAACTCGATGCCAGTGGTCTCAATTGCCCTTTGCCCTTGCTCAAGGCCAAGCTGGAGCTCAATCGTTTGGCCAGTGGCGCAGTACTCAAGGTGATCGCCACGGACGCGGGCTCCCAGCGTGATTTCCGTACGTTTGCCAAGCTGGCCGGCCACACCCTGTTGCATGAAGAAGACGTCGCCGGTGTGTACCGTTACTGGTTGCGCAAGGCCTGAACCGTTTGCCCCATCACCCGAGGTTGATTGATGTTCAAAGTGTTACGAGACTGGATTCAGCGCTACTTCTCCGATGAGGAGGCCGTTGTGCTGGCGGTCCTGCTGTTCCTGGCCTTTACAGCCGTGCTCACCTTGGGTGGCATGTTGGCGCCGGTATTGGCCGGGATGGTGCTGGCCTACCTGATGCAGGGCCTGGTGACGACGCTGGAACGCTTGCGCCTGCCGGGCGGGGTCGCGGTGGGGCTGGTGTTCGCCTTGTTCATGAGCCTGTTGGTGCTGTTTATCGTGGTGGTATTGCCACTGCTATGGCACCAACTGATCACGCTGTTCAATGAGTTGCCGGGCATGCTCGCCAAGTGGCAGTCGCTGTTGCTGCTGTTGCCGGAGCGTTATCCGCACCTGGTGTCGGACGAGCAGGTGTTGCAAGCCATCGACGTGGCGCGCGGCGAGATCGGAAAGTTCGGCCAGTGGGCGCTGACCTTTTCCCTGTCCAGCCTGCCGCTGCTGGTCAACATCATGATCTACCTGGTGCTGGTGCCGATCCTGGTGTTTTTCTTCCTCAAGGACCGCGCCATGATCGGGCGTTGGGTGCGTGGCTACTTGCCGCGCGAGAGGGCGCTGATCACTCGCGTGGCCGAAGAGATGAACCGACAGATCGCCAACTACATCCGTGGCAAGGTCATCGAGATCATTATCTGCGGAGGCGTGACCTATATCGCCTTTATTGCCCTGGACCTGAACTACGCAGCCTTGCTGGCTTTGCTTGTAGGGATTTCGGTCGTGGTCCCGTATGTCGGCGCCGTGGTGGTGACCGTGCCCGTGACGTTGATCGCCTTGTTCCAGTGGGGGTGGAGCGACCAGTTCATTTACCTGATGGCGGTGTACGGGATCATCCAGACCCTGGATGGCAACGTGCTGGTGCCGTTGCTGTTCTCGGAGGCGGTCAACCTGCATCCGGTAGCGATCATCTGCGCAGTGCTGCTGTTTGGTGGGCTGTGGGGGTTCTGGGGCGTGTTCTTTGCGATCCCGCTGGCGACGCTGTTCAAGGCGGTGCTGGATGCGTGGCCACGGCAAGAGCCGGTAGTTGCACCGCTGTTGTAGTGAGCGGGGCAAGCCCGCTCACTGCACTGGTCAGCGTTTCAAGCCTTGTTCAAAGCCTGCGCCGCGGCCAGAACGGCATCCACGTGCCCCGGCACTTTCACGCCACGCCATTCCTGGCGCAGCACACCTTCGCTGTCGATCAGGAAGGTGCTGCGATCCACGCCCAGGTATTCCTTGCCGTACAGCTTCTTCAACTTGATCACATCAAACAGCTGGCAAACCGCTTCATCCTTGTCGCTGATCAGCTCGAAGGGGAATTCCTGCTTGCCCTTGAAGTTTTCGTGGGACTTCACGCTGTCTCGCGACACGCCGAACACTTCGGTGTTGGCTGCCTTGAATGCTGCATATTGGTCGCGAAAGCCCTGGCCTTCGGTGGTGCAGCCTGGCGTGCTGTCCTTCGGGTAGAAGTAGATCACCACTTGCTTGCCCTTGAGGGCGGCGAGGCTGAAGGTCTGGCCGCTGGTGGCCTGGGCTTCGAAATCGGCTACGGGTTTGTCGATGACTACTGCCATGAAAACTTCCTTACATTGGGTTCTGTGGGCGCC
Organism: Pseudomonas sp. MYb13; assembly: GCF_002980075.1. Lineage (NCBI taxonomy): Bacteria > Pseudomonadati > Pseudomonadota > Gammaproteobacteria > Pseudomonadales > Pseudomonadaceae > Pseudomonas > Pseudomonas sp. MYb13. Next base: position 61,680 of record NZ_PCQI01000019.1, read on the forward strand.
ATGGCTCGATCAAGGCGTCGAGGTTCAGGGCATCGGCGAAATCCAGGAACTGATCGCGCAGCCAGCTGATCTGCACGCCAGCCGGCAAGGTCACGGTAAAGGTGGCGTTCAACATGGTGCCGCCGGTTTGCGGAGCCTGGTAGGTGTCGCAGGTCAGGTTCTCCAACTCGACGTTATGGTCGATGAAAAACTGGCACAGCTCGTTGACGATGTCCGAGCGGTAGGCCGAACTGACATACGCCACATACGGCAGGGCCTGGGGACGATTCTCCAGGGCCGCACTGCGCACTACATTGACGGTGAAGTCATGCTTCTTGGCCAGGCCCGGCAGGCCGGTTTCCAGGCGCGCCAGGGCATCCCAGGTGCCGGAGATCTGCAGGACCAGCGCGCTGCACTCGCCATGGCGGGTCAGGCGGGAGGTCACGACGGCGCAGCGGTTTTCATGGCTGGCGCGGCACAGGACGTTGGTCAGCTCCATGGGGTTGGCGCCGAGGGCACTGATAACAAGGAATTGTTCGCGAACTGTGGGGGTGGACATGCAGCCTTCCTAAAACGATGAGCGGTCGATACTGTGAGGGCCGTATCGATCAAAGGATGAAGGGTAGCGAAAACCGCCGCCAAGGGATAGGAGGTGGCGTTTTCATTGCGTGATCGGTCTGATTTCAGCGTGATTCAAGGCCTGCTTTTTCCCAATGATGGCATTGCCCGTCGTTTAGTTGCGCCAGAACGCATCCTCAGGCGGTACTTCGCTTGTGCAAGCATCTTGGCGCCAGTACCATTACGGCTCTCTTTTTCCGGCAGGAGCGGTTGCATGATTGCGGGCAGTATGGTGGCACTGGTCACACCCATGGATGCACAAGGTCATCTCGACTGGGACAGCCTGGGCAAACTGGTGGACTTCCACCTGCAAGAAGGCACCAATGCCATCGTGGCGGTCGGCACCACAGGTGAATCGGCCACCCTCGATGTGGAAGAACACATTCAGGTGATCGAATTCGTGGTCAAGCGGGTCGCGGGTCGTATTGCCGTGATCGCCGGTACCGGCGCCAACTCCACGCGTGAAGCGATCGAGCTGACCAAAAACGCCAAGAAGGCCGGTGCCGATGCCTGCCTGCTGGTGACGCCGTACTACAACAAGCCGACCCAGGAAGGCCTGTACCAGCACTTCCGCGCCATTGCCGAAGCGGTCGACATCCCGCAGATCCTCTATAACGTGCCGGGTCGTACCGCGTGCGATATGAAGGCCGACACCGTGATCCGCCTGTCCACCGTGCCGAACATCATCGGTATCAAGGAAGCCACCGGCGACCTGCAGCGCGCCAAGGACATCCTGGCCGGTGTGAGCAGCGATTTCCTGGTGTATTCCGGTGACGACGCCACCGCTGTCGAGCTGATCCTGCTGGGCGGCAAAGGCAACATCTCCGTGACCGCCAACGTGGCCCCGCGCGCCATGAGCCAAATGTGCGCCGCCGCCATTGCCGGCGACGCCGTGACCGCCCGCGCGATCCACGAGAAGCTGATGCCGCTCAACAAGACACTGTTTATCGAATCCAACCCTATTCCCGTGAAATGGGCACTGACTGAAATGGGCATGATGCCGGACGGTATCCGTCTGCCGCTCACCCGTCTCAGCGACGCCTGTCACGAACCGCTGCGACAGGCCCTGCGCCAGTCCGGCGTCCTGGTTTAATTGAGGAAGCACTACGCATGAAGCGATTGGCCGGACTTTCCGCACTTGCCTTGATTATCTCCAGCACCAGTGGCTGCGGTTGGATCTGGGGCCCGGAAGGCTACTTCCGTGACCGCGGCAGCGATTACCTGGAAGCACAACCCACCAAACCGATGGAATTGCCGCCAGGCGTCAACGTCGCCAAGCGCCTTGACCCGTTGCTGCCCATTCCGCGCAACGTCGCCGACGACACCACCAAGGGTGAGTACGTGGTGCCGCGTCCACAGCCGATCTCGGCCGTGGCGGATGCCAGTGACTACAGCCTGCAGAAAAGCGGCGACTCTCGCTGGATCGTTGCTCAGCGCCCACCTGCCGAAGTCTGGCCGGTGGCCGTGCAGTTCTTCCAGGACAACGGTTTCCGCATCGACGAGCAGCGCCCGCAGACCGGCGAGTTCACCACTGCATGGCAGCAGGGCAGCGAACTGTCCGCCACCATGGCCAAGCGCTTGCAGGCCGGTCTCGTCGCCGCTGACAGCGAAGCCCGCGTGCGTGTACGCATCGAGCCAGGCGTGCAGCGTAATACCAGTGAAGTCTACGTAGTCAGCGCCGAGCGTCCTGCCGGCAGCACCGCCAACGTTGATTTCACCAACCGTTCGGTCAACACCGGTGTCGACTCGGCGCTGGTCGACGAGATGCTGGCGAGCATGAGCCGTATTTCCGAGAAGGGCGGTTCGGTTTCCCTGCTCGCCGCACGTGATTACGACACCCCGAGCCGCGTCAGCCTCACCGAGGACGGCAGCGGCAACGTGGTGCTCAACCTGGGTGAAGACCTCGACCGTGCCTGGGCCAGTGTTGGCCGCGCGTTGGAGCAGGGCCCTTGGCGTGTTGAAGACATCAACCGCAGCCTGGGCCTGTACTACATCAACGTGGCCGAGAAGGCCGAGCGTAAGGATGAAGAGCCTGGTTTCTTCGGCAAGCTGTTCGGCAGCAAGCCGACCAAGGAAGAAATCGAGACCCGTGCCGAGCGTTACCAGGTTCGCCTGAGCAAGGTTGGCGAAAGCGTGCAGGTCACCGTCGAGAAGAACATCAATACCGTTGCGCCGGCTGAAACAGCGCGCAAAGTGTTGGGCGTGATTCAAGACAACCTGGGCTGATCCGGTGCGTTTTGCCGTTCTCGGCAGCGGTAGCCAAGGGAACGGTACGCTGGTCGCCCACGACGATACGTACGTGCTGGTGGATTGTGGTTTCTCGTTACGGGAAACCGAGCGGCGCCTGCTGCGCCTGGGGGTTCACCCCGCGCAGCTGAGCGCGATTCTGGTGACCCACGAACATGCCGACCACGTGCATGGCGTGGGTTTGCTGTCTCGGCGCTACAATATTCCGGTGTACCTCAGTCGCGGTACCTTGCGCGGGATGCGCAAACCCATTGAACCCGCAGGTTTCCTGGCCGGCGGCGAGCAGCTGCAAATCGGAGCCTTGAGCGTCGATGTGATTGCCGTGGCGCACGACGCCCAGGAACCGACGCAGTATGTATTCAGTGATGGTGAACGGCGCTTCGGCGTACTGACCGACCTGGGCTCCTATTGCGCCAAGGTGCTGGACGGCTACCGGAACCTCGATGCCTTGATGATCGAGTCCAACCACTGCCGAGAGCTGCTGGCTCGCGGCCATTACCCCTACTTTCTCAAGCAGCGGGTAGGCGGCGAACTGGGACATTTGAACAACCACCAGGCGGCGTACCTGGTGTATGAGTTGGGCTGGCAAGACTTGCAACACCTGGTCCTGGCCCACCTGAGCAGCAAGAACAACCTGCCGCAGCTGGCCCGGCAATGTTTTGTCGACACCCTCGGGTGTGACCCGGACTGGCTGCAACTGGCCGATCAAGATTCAGGGCTCGACTGGCGACACATCGCCTAGCCCACCATTTAGCAAGCGGAGCCCATCATGGAAAAACGTGAAGAACTCTACCGCGGCAAAGCCAAGTCGGTGTACAAGACCGACGACGCCAACCGCCTGATCCTGCTGTTTCGCAACGACACCTCGGCGTTCGACGGCAAGCGCATCGAACAGCTCGATCGCAAAGGCATGGTGAACAACAAGTTCAACGCCTTCATCATGCAAAAGCTCGAAGCGGCCGGCATTCCGACCCAGTTCGACAAGCTGCTGGGCGACAACGAGTGCCTGGTCAAGAAACTCGACATGATCCCGGTTGAATGCGTCGTGCGTAACTACGCCGCTGGCAGCCTGGTCAAGCGCCTGGGCGTGGAAGAGGGCCTCAAGCTCAATCCCTACACCTTCGAGCTGTTCCTGAAAGACGACGCCAAGGGTGACCCGTTCATCAACGAATCCCACGTCGTGGCGTTCGGCTGGGGCACCGCTGAGCAACTGGCGCGCATGAAGGAGTTGTCCCTCGAGGTCAACGACGTGCTGAGCAAGCTGTTCGACGACGCAGGCCTGCTGCTGGTGGACTTCAAGCTTGAGTTTGGCGTATTCCACGACGGCTCCATCGTCCTGGGCGACGAGTTCAGCCCGGACGGCTGCCGCCTGTGGGACAAGGACACCAAGAAGAAGATGGACAAAGACCGCTTCCGCCAGGGCCTCGGTGACGTCATCGAAGCCTATGAAGAAGTCGCCAATCGTCTCGGCGTACCGCTTTAATCGACGCAAGCATCTGATAGCACGGAAAAAAATCGCTTCGGCGCTTTGCATCCACGAATCATGCTGTTATGATGCGCGCCGTTGGAGAGATGCCAGAGTGGCCGAATGGGACGGATTCGAAATCCGTTGTACCTTCACCGGTACCTAGGGTTCGAATCCCTATCTCTCCGCCATTACACAGAAAAAGCCCCGTAGCTGAACAAGCTACGGGGCTTTTTCGTTTCTGGGGATAAACCCTAAACCACAAACTTCGCAATCATCGTATTGAGATCCACCGCCAAGCGCGAAAGCTCCTGGCTGGCTGCAGTCGTCTGGTTCGCACCGGCGGCAGTCTGGGCCGACAGGTCACGGATATTGGTCAGGTTGCGATCCACCTCCCGGGCCACTTGGGCCTGTTCCTCGGAGGCGCTGGCGATGATCAGGTTGCCTTCGGTGATTCGGGTGATTGCATGGGTGATCTGCTCCAGTGACTCTCCCGCACTGTGGGCCACGGTCAGTGTCGAGCGTGCGCGTTCATTGCTGCTGTGCATCGCCGAGACCGCTTGGGTCGAGCCTTTTTGCACGCCGCTGACCATCTGTTCGATTTCCTGGGTCGACTGCTGGGTTCGATGGGCCAGCGCGCGGACTTCGTCGGCCACCACGGCGAAACCACGACCCGCCTCACCGGCGCGGGCGGCCTCGATGGCTGCGTTCAGGGCCAACAGGTTGGTTTGTTCGGCAATGGCACGGATCACGTCCAAAACCTTGGTGATGCCCTGGACGCTATCGGCCAGGCTCTGGATTTCCCCGGTTGCCGACGTCACTTCTTCGGCCAGCAGCGAAATCGACGCGACGGTGTCCATGACATGGCTGTGGCCGTTGCCTGCCAGGGTGTCACCGTCGCGTGAGGCATCGGCGGTGGTGATCGCGTTACGTGCGACTTCATCCACCGCGGCGGTCATCTGGTTGACCGCGGTGGCAGCCTGTTCGATTTCACCGTTTTGCTCGTGCAGCGCGCGGGTCGACTCCTCGGTCACCGCCGACAGCTCCTCTGCCGCCGATGCCAGTTGATTGGACGAGTCGGTTATCTGGTGGATGGTTTCGCGAAGGTCCGATTGCATGGTTTCCAGGGCGCGCAATAGCTGGGCAGGTTCGTCCTGGCCCTCGACGACAATCTTCACGGTGAGGTCGCCCTTGGCCACTTGTTCGGCGATGCTGACCGCCTGGTGCAACGGCACCACGATGCTGCGGGTAAACAGGGTGGCGAGGAGGGCGGTGAGCAGGGTTGCCAGCAGCATGGCGATGAACACCCATTTCACTGCGCTGGTGTACGTTGCGTCGGAACTCGTCGCCGCGTCGTCGGCTTCCTGGGTATTGATGACGAGCAGGTTCGCCAACTCGGAGCTGAGCCTGTCGCCCAGGGCGATCAGCTCGCCATTGAGCAGCGCGAGTGCTTGTGGTCGCTCGCCGCGTGCGGCCAGGGCCAATACCTGCTGCTGAGTTTGCAGGTATTGCGCCTGGACCGCCTTGAAACGTTCGAACGTAACCCGCTCGGCGTCCACTGCGAGTTTGCTGGTGTACAGGGCGTTGTCCGCTTGAATCTTCTCGCGCAGTTGCGAAAAAGCGCGCTGGCTGGCCTTCACCTGATCCGCGCTGTCCAGCAGCATGACCCGGTAGGTTGCCACACGAATCTCGGACATGGTGGTCTGTAGGTCGCCCAGGGCCAGGATGCTGGGCAGCCATTTCTTGTCGACTTCATCCGACTGGTTGGCCATGTCGCGCATCTGGCTCAGAGAAAACAGGCCCAGTAACACCACGAGCAAGCCGACCAGGCCAAAGCCAAAGGCCGAACGCAGCGCTATTTTCATCTTTCTTAAACTCATGAACTCCCCCGATAACAGGAAAAAAGGAGTGGCCGCCGCCTAGGTTTGTCCCCGCGAAATCGCAGGAGCAAGGGGGCGTCACTCTGTTGGTTTGGTTGTTTTAAAGGTGCGGCAGCGGGCTGTGGCCCATGCCGTGCATCACGGGCGAGCGCTGTGTGGCGGCGTTCCTGTCGATCAGCCATGGCAACAGGTTGTGCGCGGGCATGGGGCGAGCCAGCAAGTAGCCCTGGCCGGTTTCGCACCCCAGGTGGAGCAGGATGTCGCGTTGCTCAGGGGTTTCGATGCCTTCGATCACCACGCCGATATTCAGCTCGCGCGCCAGTGACAACACGCTGGAGATGGCAGCTCGGCTACGCGGTTCCGATGACAGGTCGCGAACAAATTCGGCATCTATTTTTATTTCGTTGAACGGTAAACGGCACAGGCGCTGCAAGGAGGAATAGCCGCCACCGAAATCGTCGATGGATAACCCGCAGCCCATCATGCGCAGGCGCACCATGTTCTCCAGGCTGAGCGAGCCGGGGTCGAGCGTGCCGGTCTCCGTCATCTCGAAAGACAGGCAGGCGCCCGGTGCGTCGAAGCGTTTGAGCAGCAAGGCAATGTGCGTACTCATTTGGGGGTTGGCAAACTGGCTCGCGTTGACATTCACCGCGAACGTGAGTGACAGCCGGTTGGCCAGCGCTGCCTTGCGCAGCGTCAAGCATTGGTCTACCTGCCGATAGAGCAAACTGTCCAGCAGGCCATGCTGTTCCAATACCGGAATAAAGGAAGCGGGCGTCAGAATGCCTCGCTCAGGATGGTTCCAGCGTGCAAGCGCCTCTACGGAAGTGACCTGCAGGGTGCGGATATCGAATTTGGGCTGGTAAAAGACCTCCAGCTCGCCGTTTTCCAAGGCCCTGAGCACCTGGTGTTCGTTGTTCTCATCTGCGACGTGCAGCGGGTAAGGATTACGCGGGTCGTGGTCGAGGTACTTGCTGACCAGCCTTTTCACATCGTGCTCATACAAGGGTTTGCACAGCTGACCGAGCACGCGCAGGCCGAGCAGTGTCGCCATCCCGCTAATGGCTTGGCGCAAGTCAGGAGCGATACTGCTGGTGATCACCACGGATTTCAGTGCGTGCCGTTGGCTCGCGCGCCGCATGAAGGTCATGCCGTCCATGCCTGTCATACAGATATCGCAAAATGCGATGTCTACCGGCCCGTGGCCTTCCAGCAACTGCAGTGCCTCACAACCGTCCGAGGCTTCAAGAATGCGCGTACAACCCAGGTGGGCGAGGAGCGCGACAGCGTAACGGCGCTGTACTGGCTGATCCTCCAGCACCAGGACGCGAAGGGTGGACATTGACATCAGAAGGGCTCACCGAAAGGCTAAGGCGCTAGCTTGCCTAAGACTGATGGCCTTTTAATCTCGAAATCCCTTACGCCTTTGCAAGAAATTTCTTAAAGTGATTGTCCACTGGCATGCGCCTGCAGCAGCGCCAACAGCCGCTGCATGCAATGTCCCATGGCGGCCGTCGAGGCGACCAGTACGGTTCCCTCGACCTCCTTCGCGCAATGGGCCTCAAGGTTCTCGCAGGTGAGGATCAGTTGCTCATAGTGGATAAGTTTCGCCCCGCCTTTGACCCGGTGCGCCAAGTGGGCCAAGCCTGCGCGGTCATCGCACGCGAGCAGCTCGGTCAGCTGCTGCAGGTCGGCCTGGGTGGCCGACGTCAGTTCTTCGCGCAACGTGTGCAGCGCCGATAAGTTGCCCAGCGTCAGCGTGTTCAAATGCGCATCCAGTGAGTCGCCGGTCAGCTCCCCACTTGTCTCGTTGCTGAAGTATTGCGATTGCAGTTGCTGCAGCCGTGTACTCAGTTGATCCAGGCTGATCGGCTTGAAGAGACAATCATCCATGCCGGCTTCCAGGCAGCGCTGTTTCTCTTCGGCAACGGCGTTGGCGGTGAAGCCCAGCAGCACACAGCCGGGCTCGCCTCTGGCCTGCTCAGCCTGGCGAATGGCCTGGGCCAGTTGGTAGCCGTTCATGCCCGGCATATCGCAGTCTGTCACCACCACATCGAAAGGCTGCGCGTTCCACAAGGCCAGGGCTTGGGCACCGTCACACGCATCCTGCACCTCATGGCCCAGGTAGGTGAGTTGCTGTGAAAGCACCAGGCGGTTGGCGGCGTAATCGTCGACGACCAACACGCTGAGCGCCAGGCTCGGCGGGCTGTCGAGCGGGTCGCAAGCCGGCGTCGGCGGTGCATCCGCTGCCGGCAGAACGAGCCTCACGGTGACTCGCGTGCCTGTGGCCGGAGTGCTGGACAACTCCAGGCTGCCGCCCATCATTTCGACCAACGACCGGCTGATCACCAGACCCAGGCCTGAGCCTTGTTGCTGCTTGCCGGCCTGGCTGAATGGCGAGAACAACTGCTGCTGATCGGCTTCGCAGATGCCCACGCCGGTGTCCACGATGCTCACCGATAACGGCATCGGTTGAGAGGCTTGCGCGGCTGGCGCGTGGGCGGTGATACGCACTTCGCCCACCGCAGTGAACTTGATCGCATTGCTCAGCAGGTTGGCGATAATTTGCTTGAAGCGCATGGCATCGATCAGCACGTTGCGGTCCAGGGCTGGGTCGATTTCCAGCTTCAGGGCAATGGCCTTCTCGCGTGCCAGGCCATCGAACACCCGCGCCACCGAGGTCAATAGCTGATACGGGTTTGCACTGTCTGGCGCCAGGCTCTGGCGTCCGGATTCGATACGGGCAATGTCGAGTACGTCCCCGATCAGCGCCAGCAGTTCCTTGGCGGCGCCCGATGCGACATCGATGGCAGCCCGGTCGAAGACGCCTTGGTCGGATTTGCGCGAGGCCATTTCGAGCATACCCAGTACCGCATTCATCGGGGTGCGAATCTCATGGCTCATGGTTGCCAGAAACGTGGTCTTGGCCCGATTGGCGTTGTCTGCTTCCTGCTTTGCCGCGTGCAGTTGTTCTACCAGGCGCTGACGGTCGCTGACGTCGACCCAGCCACCGATCAAGCCATCGACACTGCCTTCGCTGCCACGAAAAGGCAGGATCCAGTGATAGATCGTCAGTATTTCACCACTGGGCAAGACCAGCAGTCGATCACGTAGCATCGGTTCGTCGGCGGCCATTACAGCAAGGTAGTCACGGTGGTATTCCTGGGCCTGCTCTTCGCTGGAGAGCAAGCTTTGCATCACGGTAGTGCCCAGCAACTGTCGCTCGTCCTCGACGCCGAAGACCTGTCGGTAAGCCCTGTTGCACAGCAGCAGGCGCCCCTGGCGATCCCGCACATAGGTGGGGTGAGGCGTGCCGTTGATCAGTACACGATCAAATTCAAGCCGTGCGCTCAACGCGCGTTCGGCGCGTTTGCGGCGCAGCACCTGGCGTCGCAGCAATACAATCCACACACAGGCGCTCAGCAAAAGCACGGCCGCCAGCGCAAAGCCCTGCAGGATTGCCGCCCGGTGTTTGCTCCAGTAGCTGTCGTCCAGCACCACGGGGCTGCGCCAGCGGTTGGTCAGTTCGTCCATTTCCTCGGGCGAGATACTGAGCAGCGCCTTGTTGAGGATCGAGAGCAGTTGCGGCGAGGCGTGATCAACTGCGAACGCCAGTTGCGCAGCACGAGCACCGACGGTTGCACTGATTTTCAGTTGGTCAGGGTAATTTCGGGCTATCAGGTAACGCGCGCTGATCAGCGTGCTGACACTGGCATCCACGCTGCCTTTGGCGAGCAACGAAAACGCATCGGCCAGACTCTTCGCCTCGATGATCTGCACCGTCGGAAACTGGCGTTCAATGGTCTCCCGGCTGGCGTTGCCACTGATGATCGCCAGGCGTTTTCCCGACAAGTCCTGCAGGTTGTTCGGGCTGTCCGGTGCGTTGCGCGTCACCAGTACAAAGGGCGTGGACAGGTAGGGGCGGCTGAAACTGACGCGTCGTTCGCGGTCGACGCTGGGCGTCAGGGCCGCCAGCAAATCGGCTTCACCCTGGTTGACCTGGGTAATCATTGCGTCGACCGATGTGCCTTTTTGCGGGTCGAATTTCAACCCGGTCCGCAGGCTGATTTTCGCGATCACGTCGGCACTCAGGCCCCTGAAACGTTCGTGCTCATCAAAAAAAGTGAACGGCAGAAAGTCTTCGTTAATGACCACTTTGAGTCGGGGGTGCTGTGCCAGCCAGCGCTGTTCCTCGACGCTGAACTGCACTTGATGCGTACCGGAAATACTGACGCCACCGGCATTCCAGCGGCGTGCGATGGTCATCTGTTCACTGGAGGGAATCGCTTGCAGGGCGGCGTTGACCAGGTGCAGCAGGTTAGCGTTGCGGCGTGTCGCCGCGAACGAGAAGTTGTTGACCTCCATTCGCGAAAAGTCCACCAGTTGCACATTGTTCAGGTAGCTCTTGTTGATCAGGTAGCTGGCCGTCACCGAGTCGCCCAGGTAAAGGTCCGCCTTGGAAAACGCCACTGCACCGATTGCATTGAGGATCGAGGGGTACAGTTTGAAGGTGGCCTCCGGGTAGAACGCCTGCACCGCGCTCAGGGGCAGATAGTGATCGACCATGGCAACCGTTTTGCCCGCCAGGCTCGGGTCGACCAGCGGCGAATCGTTGCTGCGCGCCACCAGCGTCGGCTGGTCAAGGGTGTAGGGGTCTGATAGGAGAAGGTCCGGGTCTGCGGCCTCAAAGCCATTGGCAGACGCCAGCAGGTCGATGTCACCGCGTTTGAGCGCCTGGATAACCTCGGTGCGATTGGGGTAACGCAGTACGTGTATGGGTACCGTCAGCAATTGGCCGATCAGTGCCAGGTAGTCCGCGCTGATGCCCTCGAACTCGTGGTTATGGTTGCTGATGTCAAACGGCGGGTAGTCAGGGTCGGATGTGCCCACGCGCAGCTGTTTCTTAGCGCTCAGCCGCTTCAAATCGGCGGGGCTCAACGGCAGTTGGCTGTCTTGCAGGGTGGATCTTCCCAACACCGTTAACGTGACTGGCGCCTCAGCCGCCCAGGCCATGTGAACACTTGCCCCTATCAACAGCATGGCGGCGAACAACTTCAAATCAAAGGTCCTTAATGCGGTGCAGAGAGGGCGTAACCCGTCCGGAATTGAGTAGTGGCATTAAAGCATTATGGTACATTGTCGCCATTATTGCCGACGAAGCACCACTAAACACCGAGGAAGGCTGCAGATGTATAAAGTCCTGGTGGTCGATGACCACCCTTTTATCAGGACCGCGCTGCGTACGCTGGTGAGTGGGGAAGGCTATGAAGTCGTAGGTGAAACCGACAACGGCGTCGATGCCATCAGTCTGGTGCGTCAACTGGCCCCGGACCTGGTGTTGCTGGATATCACCATGCCGCGCCTTGACGGTATTGCGGTGATCGAAAGAATCCGTGCCCTTGAGTTGAACACCCGCATTATTGTGCTCACGTCCCTCTGCTCAGAGCACTACGCCACGCGCTGCATCGGCGCCGGCGCCTCGGGGTTCATCAGCAAGACCGATGAGCTGAACGTGCTCGCCCAAGCCATGAAAACCGTGATGAAAGGCTACGTCTACTACCCCGAAGCAGTGGTGGCGTTCTCGAAGAAACACGAATTGGCCGTGGATGAGGCGCAACTGATCGCCTCACTGTCCAACCGTGAACTGTCGGTGTTCCAGCAGCTTTCCCAAGGCATTAGCAATAAGGACATTGCCCAGAATATGTTGCTCAGCAGTAAGACGGTGAGTTGCTACAAGGCACGTTTGTTGGCGAAGCTGAACGTGAAATCGGTGGTGGACTTGGCGGACGTTGCCCGGCGCAATAATCTGATTTGATGCGGTATGAAGTGCGACCTACATGAAGATCGCGCCTGTCTTACACATTTCCAAAACGTTGCGCACAGGCAGCGCATTGCGACCCTCCAGGGAACTCATTATCTTTCGGTCTCGACGATTTCTAAGGTAGAAATCACTGCACCGCAAAGGAAATGCACCATGAGCACGAACACTAAGAAAACCTCCAGCACGATGGCCTCGTTGGCCGCAGAAACACTCAACAATCCGAATGCCTCGGCGATTGCCAAAAGCCTTGCAGCGTCCGCGTTGGCTCAGAGCGGTACTGACAAACAGACCGGTGCCGTGATGGAAGAGAAGGCGGGCAAGGTCCTACGGAGCGGTCAATACCGTGAGGAGACTAATTCCCTTGCCGCGTCGGTGCTTTCCCAGGCCAATAAAGAACGCTGAAACCTGCGCCCCATCATGAAAAAGCCCGGTGGCTGAGCAAGCCACCGGGCTTTTTGGTTTCCGAGCGGTTTATTTTTCGCGGCGCCCTGAAACAAAATTCCATCCCCGGCGAATAACTTTCCCTCCTGCGGTGTTCACCCCACAGACCACCCAGGGAACGCCCATGAACAGCCTATCCGACCGCTACGACCGCCTGACCCGCGCCTTTCACTGGCTGACCGCCGCAGTGGTGATCTTCATGTTTGCCAGTGCCCATGTCTGGGAAAACCTGGCGAAGGGGACGCCGCTGCGCAAGGGGCTGCAGTCGGTGCATATCTCGTTGGGCATCGCCATGGCGCTGTTGATCGCCGCGCGCCTGCTTTGGCGGCTGTTCGGTGGCAAGCGCCTCAAGGCCGACAGTCACCCAGCGCTTAACCTGCTGGCAAAAATGGCGCATGGTTGCCTGTACCTGTTGTTGCTGGCGCAGATTGCCCTGGGGTTCCTGTTTCGTTGGGTCCAGGGCGAGCCGTTCAACTTTTTCGGGCTGTTTTCCGTTCCCGCGCCTTTCGGGGTCGATCATGAGTGGCGGGGCACCCTGGGTGACCTGCACAACGACGTGGCGTGGGCGATTATCGTGCTGGCGGGGCTGCATGCCGGGGCTGCGCTGTGGCATCACTGCGTGATGCGCGACGGCACCTTGCGCCGCATGCTGCCCCGCCCGCGGAGTGCTTGGCAAAAATAACGTTTGCGGCTGTACCACCCTGTCGTTGCGGAGCAATACAACCATGAAGACTCACCCTCCACACCTGCTCAACCCTCACCGCGCGCTGTTGTTCGGTGCCTGCCTGGCGGCCGCGTTGTTGGCCGGGCAGGCACGTGCTTCGGGCGATGAATCGGCACCGCCCAAGCCCAACTGCCCCAAGGGCCAGGTCTGGGATACCAAGACCGGCAAGTGCGTGCTGCAAACCAGCAAGGCCACCTCGGATGCCGACCGCACCGATTACGCCTACCGCCTGGCCAAGGACGGGCGTTACACCGAAGCCCTGGCTCTGCTCGACACCCTGCAAAACCCGAACACCGCCAAGGCCTTGAACTATCGCGGCTACGCCACGCGCAAATTGGGTCGCACCGACGAAGGCATCGGCTACTACCTGCAATCCGTGGCGCTGGACCCCAATTACGCCCAGGTCCGTGAGTACCTCGGTGAAGCCTACGTGATCAAAGGGCGTCTAGACCTGGCGCAGGAGCAGTTGCTGAAAATCAAAGCCCTGTGCAGCACCACCTGCGAAGAATATGAAGACCTCGCTGAAGCCATCGCTGCCGCACCACGGGTATGAAACCGGTGATTGAACGAGCAGGGGGCCGCCATCACCAGAGACGCTGAGTTTCGTCGCGAGCTAGGCCTGTTGTTGCCACGTTTATGGCGATACGGGCTGGTGTTGTCGCGGCAAAAGCATCTGGCCGAGGACCTGGTCCAGGCCACCTGTGTGCGCGCATTGGAGCGAACCGGGCAGTTCGCGGCAGGCACGCGGCTGGATCGCTGGTTGCTGGCGATCATGCACTCGATCTGGCTTAACGAACTGCGCTCGCAACGGGTGCGGCAGGGGCAGGGCTTCGTCGATGCTGAGCAAGCCTTGTCGTTCGATGGCGAAAGCCAGGCCCAGGACCAGGTGCTGGCCGCGCAAGTGATCAAGCGCGTCAACGGCCTGCCCGAAGCGCAACGGGAGACGGTGTTTCTGGCGTATGTCGAAGGGCTTTCCTATAAGGAAATTGCCGACGTCCTGCACATACCGGTGGGGACGGTGATGAGTCGGCTGGCGGCCGCACGCGCCAAGCTTGCCGAGGCGCCCCCCTCCAATCACCGAGCGGAAAAAACCAGCGGAGAACGACGATGACCGACCTTAATGCACCGTCCGACGAGCTGCTGGTGGCGTATCTGGATGGCGAACTGGACGCTGAGCAGCGTCGGTTTGTCGTCGACCAGCTCCACGCTCATCCCGCTGTGGCTGAGCGTCTGGCGGCATTGCAATGCGCTGATATGCCTTTCAAGGCCGCGTTTGAGGGGGTGCTGGATGAGGCTCCCACCGAACGCTTGAACGCAATGCTCAAGGCGCTGCCAGCGAGAGAACCGCCTGCCTTGAGTCGCCGGCGATTCCTGGCGGTGGCGGCGAGCTTTGCGGTGGCCGGCGTCGTTGCCGACCGCCTGTTCATGGCATGGCCCCATGCCGAGTCCGGCCAGGGCTGGCGTGCCTCGGTCGCTGAATACATGGCCTTGTACACGCCCCAGACCCTGGAGAATCTAAGCGACGATCGCGCTGCTCATGTCGCGCAACTGCGTTCTGTTGGCACACAACTGGGCCTGCCATTGTCCCCAGACGCAGTGAGCCTGCCCGGTGCCGAGTTCCGGCGCGCGCAGATCCTCAACTATGACGGCGTACTGATCGGCCAGTTGACCTACCTGGACCCGCGCCACGGTCCACTGGCGCTGTGCATTACCGCGAGCCAAAAGGGCCCGGCGGGCTTGGCGACTGAGCAGCGGCGGGGAATGAATGTGGTGTATTGGTCCAACGCGTCCCATGGTTTCATGTTGATCGGCAGGAACCCTTTCGACGATTTACAGATCATGGCGCGCAGCGCAGAGGAACGCCTACTGGGCTAACCGTGCCCTGAAGCTATCGATAAACACGCGTTCTGCCCGGCTCATCTTTTGCTCCCGATTCCACAGCAGATAAATGTCCACATCCGCGATGCCTTCATCCGGCGGCAGCCGCCACAGCAAGCCGTTTTTCACATCGTCCGCCACCACATGAATCGGCAAGCAGCCCAGGCCAAACCCGGCGATCACCAGCCGCCGCACTTCTTCCAGGCTGGATGACGACGCCACGATGCGCCCACTGAAGCCCTGTTGGTCGCGAAATATGGTCAGCGGCGAGAGCATCCCGCCGATTTGATCGCTGGTGAAACTCACGAAGTTTTCCGACTGCAAGTCGCCCTCGGCCAGGGCGCTGCGACCAAACAGCGGGTGGTGGCGCCCGCAAAAGAAAGCATAACGTTGGCGCAGGAACAGGTGCTGTTCCAGGCGCGGTTGTGGCCGGCGATTGAGGCTCAGCCCCAGGGTCGCCGTTTTTTCGAGAAGGGCCGCGACGATGTCGGAGCTGCGCATTACCTCGACATCCAGATCCACCCGCGGATGTTCGCGGTGAAAGCCTGCGAGAAAGTCATCGAACAGGTCGGAATTGATGCGGCTGATCGTCAGCAAGCGCACTTTGCCAATGACCTCGTCGCCCGGTTTTTGCAGCGCGTTGCTCATCTGCGATACCTGGCCGTACATCTCGCCGGCGATGGCGAAAATCTGCTCGCCAGCTTCGGTGAGCACAAAACGCGGACCACGGCGCACGATAAGTTGGCAGTCGAGTTGTTCTTCAAGACGCTTCAGGGCCTGGCTGATCGCCGGTTGGGTCAGGTGCAGGCGGGCGGCGGCGCGACTGATGCTCAACTCCTGGCCGATCACGCGAAAGGTGCGCAGCAGGTTCCAGTCCAGGCGGTCGTTGAGCAGCGGGTGAACGTCGCGGCGAAACTCAGGCATGCTCGGGCTCGATAATAAGCAGGATTTATAATTGGAATAATAAATAGAAAATTGACTAATCATAGCCCCGAGACAAAAAATCCTCCTGACAAGCGCCTTCAGAGCGCACGCGTTTGACCCTTCTCCTGCCAAAAAAATAACCAAAGGAGCCAGCCCCATGAAGCCATCCGCTTCGCCCCAGCCCCGCCGTGCTGCGGCCGCCGCTTTCATCGGCACCATGATCGAGTGGTACGACTTTTACATCTATGCCACCGCCGCCGCGCTGGTATTTGGCCAACTGTTTTTCCCCTCCGAAGACAAGCTGTTCAGCACCATGGCCGCGTTCGGCACGTTTGCCGTGGGCTTCTTCGCGCGGCCGTTGGGCGGCATTGTGTTCGGGCATATCGGCGACCGGATCGGGCGCAAGAAATCCCTGGTGATCACCCTGGTGATGATGGGGGTGGTCACCGTGTGCATCGGCTTGTTGCCGACCTACGCCCAGATCGGCGCCGCGGCACCGGTGCTGCTGATCCTGCTTCGCGTCGTGCAGGGCATTGCCGTCGGCGGCGAGTGGGGCGGGGCGGTGTTGATGGCGGGCGAGCATGCGCCGAAAGGTCGGCGTAACTTCTTTGCATCCTTCGCGCAATTGGGTAGCCCGGCGGGGTTGATCCTGTCGTTGCTCGCCTTCAGTGCGGTCACTCGTTTACCGGAAGACCAATTGCTCAGCTGGGGCTGGCGCGTGCCGTTCCTTGCCAGCGCCTTGCTGTTGGTGGTGGGCCTGGCGATTCGCCTGGGCGTGAATGAGTCGCCTGAATTCCTCGAAGACAAAGCCCTGGCGGAAAAAGCGCGAGCGATCAAGAAAGACCAGGCCCCAGTGATCGAAGTGCTGAAAACCGCCTGGCGCCCGCTGTTGCTTTGCATCGGCGCGAACACCCTGGGCATCGCCGGCGTGTATTTCACCAATACCTTCATGATTGCCTACAGCACTCAGCAATTGGGCTTGCCGCGTTCGTTGATTCTGGAGTGCCTGTTTTTCGTGGCCATCATTCAGTTCTGCGTCCAGCCCCTGGCCGCGTGGGTGGCGGAGAAAGTCGGTGCCACGCGCTTCCTGTGCGCGATGACGGTATTGGCAATGGCGTCGCCTTACCCGATGTTCGTGCTGGTGAGCAGTGGCCAGGCGCCGCTGATCATCCTTGGCATCGCCCTGGCGGTGGTGTGCATGGCCTCCTTTTATGCCGTGATCGCCGGGTTTGTCAGTGGCCTGTTTGAAACCCGCGTGCGCTACACGGCGATCTCCCTGGCGTATCAGGTCTGCGGTGCGCTGGCGGGTGGGCTCACGCCGCTGATCGGCACGTGGCTGGCCCATGAATACCAGGGCCAATGGTGGCCGATGGCAGTGTTCTACAGCCTGATCGCGGCGGTCTCGCTGGTGTGCGTACTGGCGTTGTCGCGCCGCCACGCCACCGCTCACCGTCATGAGATGGCCCATAGTGTTTGATGGAGCGTGTGCAATGTTGAAGATCAATGGCGAGCGCCTGTGGGCCAGCTTGATGGCCATGGCCGAGATTGGCGCCACGGCTCGCGGCGGCAGTTGCCGCCTGGCGCTGAGCGCTGAAGATAAAAACGGTCGAGAACTGTTCAGCCACTGGTGCAACGCTGCCGGGCTGACGTTGAGCGTGGATGCCATCGGCAATCTGTTCGCTCGGCGTGCCGGCACGGATAAGGACGCGGCACCGGTCATGATCGGCAGCCACCTCGACACCCAACCCGAAGGCGGGCGCTTTGATGGTGTCTACGGTGTACTCGCCGGCCTGGAAGTGATCCGCAGCCTCGACGACCACGGTATCCAGACGCGCAAACCCTTGGAAATCGCCGTATGGACCAACGAGGAGGGCGCGCGTTTCACCCCGGCCATGCTCGGCTCGGCGGTGTTCACCGGCACCCTGTCGCTGGACGAGGCCCTGGCCACGGCCGATGTCGATGGCATCCGCGTGGCCGAGGCATTGCGCGCCACGGGGTATAACGGTTCGCGCCCATTGGGCGGCGCAGTGGATGCGTATTTTGAAGCGCATATCGAGCAGGGCCCGATCCTTGAGGACAATGCCAAGAGCATTGGCGTGGTCACCGGTGGCCAGGCGATTCGCTGGTTGGATGTGCGCGTCGACGGCATGGCCGCCCACGCCGGTACGACGCCGATGGCGTTGCGTAAAGATGCGCTGTATGGCGCCGCGCAAATGATCCAGGCGCTGGAGGCACTGGCGGCGGATTTTGCCCCGCAAGGCCTGACCACCGTCGGCGAACTGAACATCGCCAAATCATCGCGCAATACCATTCCAGGATTGTTGACCTTCACCGTCGACCTGCGTCATCACCGCGACAGCGAGATCGACGCCATGGAGCAACAGGTACGCCAGCGGTTACACGCCATCGCCGAACAGCGTGGCCTGAGCGTGACTGTCAGCCCCCACTGGGTCAGCCCCGCCACGCCATTCGACAGCGAGTGTGTCGCGTGCGTGCAAACCTCGGTGGACGCCCTGGGCTACAGCCAGCAACGCATCGTCAGTGGCGCCGGCCACGATGCCATCCACCTGGCGCGCTACTGTCCGACGGCGATGATCTTTATCCCGTGCGTGGGCGGCCTCAGCCACAACGAGGCCGAAGACGTGCTGCCCGAGGACGTGCGCCAGGGCACCGATGTATTGCTCAACGCCGTGTTGAAACGCGCCGGCCAGGTTCAGTAAGGAGAATTTTAATGCGTACGTTTTTCCACCCCGAACAACTCCTGCACCATCCGCGCAGCTACTACTCCCGTGGGCAGATGCGCACGCCACAGGAAGTCCCGGAGCGCGCCCGCAACCTGTTGCTGGCCGCACAGACCCTGGGCTTCGACATCCAGCAACCGCAGGATTTTGGCCTCGACCCGCTGCTGGCCGTCCACGGCGCGCCGTACCTGACCTTCCTCCAGGAAGCCCATCAGCGCTGGAAAGAAATCCCCGAAGAGTGGGGTGACGAAGTCATGTCCAACATCTTCGTACGTGAACCCAACGCCTTGCGCGGCATCCTCGCCCAGGCTGCGCGCTACCTGGCGGACGGCAGTTGCCCCGTTGGCGAGCTCACCTGGCGCTCGGCCTACTGGTCGGCCCAGAGCGCGGTCGCGGCCGCCAGGACTATTCTTGACGGCGCCCCGGCCGCCTACGCACTGTGCCGCCCACCTGGGCATCACGCGCGATACGACGCTGCCGGCGGGTTCTGTTACATCAACAACGCGGCCGTTGCGGCGCAAGCCCTGCGCCAAGGCTTCCAGCGCGTCGCGGTGCTCGACACCGACATGCACCACGGGCAAGGCATCCAGGAGATCTTCTACGACCGCGACGACGTGCTGTATGTGTCGATCCATGGCGACCCGACCAACTTCTATCCTGGCGTGGCCGGCTTCGCCGAGGAGCGCGGACGTGCGGCGGGTGAAGGCTTCAATCTCAACCTGCCGATGCCCCACGGCGCCAGCGAGGCGGTGTTCTTCGAAAACCTGCAACGGGCCCTGGCGGCGGTGAAAGACTTCTCGGCGGATGTGCTGGTGCTGTCGCTGGGTTTCGATATCTACGAACTGGACCCCCAGAGCAAGGTTGCGGTAACGCGCGAAGGGTTTGCGCGTTTGGGCGCGTGCATCCGAGGGCTGGGGCTGCCGTGTGTGATCGTGCAGGAAGGTGGCTATCACCTGGAAACGCTGGACAGCAATGCGCAGGCGTTTTTCAGTAGCCCGCAGGCTTGGCAGAATTAAACCGGCTGCTGTTGCAGGGGGGCTGTCCTGTAAGCAATGGGCGGCAGGGTTATCAGCGTAGTCTGGCTCCGGTACGCATGGCGCCTCATCGGCTCCCATACGATAATGCTCGCCACCCCGACCACTTTGGCCTCCCTACCGTGATCATCAACTTCGACCTCAACGACCTCCAGGCTTTCCGTGCGGTTGTAGACAAGGGCAGTTTCCGTGGTGCCGCCGAGGCCATCCGCATCTCGCAACCGGCCCTGAGCCGGCGGATCGAAAAGCTCGAGACTGCCCTCGACGTCAAGCTGTTCGAGCGCACCACCCGGCGCGTCAGCCTGACCATGGTCGGCCGCGCGTTCCTGCCGCAGGTCGAACGCATGCTCGACGACCTCGACGTGGCGCTGATGGGCATCAGTAACGTCGCGTCCACGCGCATGGGCAATGTCACCATCGCCTGCGTGCCGTCGACCGCGTATTACTTCATGCCCCACGTGATCTCCGAATTCCACAAGCTGTACCCGAAGATTCGCCTGCGGGTGCTGGATGCCAGTGCCGGCGAGGTGTGCAATGCGGTGGAAAGTGGCGAGGCGGATTTTGGCGTGAGTTTCAGCGGCAGCCTGGCCGATGAAGTGGAGTTCGAACTGCTGTTGCAAGAGCGCTATGTACTGGCGTGTCGCCGTGACCACCCGTTGGCCCAACGCGACAGCGTGACCTGGGTCGAGGCCTATGAGCACGACTACATCACCGTCGACAAAACCTCTGGCAACCGTTTCCTGCTCGACCAGGCCTTGCGCGGTGTGCGAGTGAAAAAGCCGAGTATTTGCGAGACGCACCACGTGACCACGATGATCGGTCTGGTGGAGGCGGGGTTGGGGGTCGCGATGGTGCCGTCGATTGCCATGCCCGCCATTGAACACCCGATTCTGGTGAGTGTGCCGCTGGTGGAGCCGCAGGTGATGCGCAATGTGGGCTTGATCAAGCGCCGCGGGCGGACGTTGCCACCGGCGGCGCTGGAGTTGGAGCGGTTAGTGCGGGAGATGCCGTTTCGCTCAGCGTGACACCGAGTCCAGGCCGGTGGATTGCACCACCGGTTGCGCTTCGGGCGAGGCCAGGTAATGCAGCAGCGCCTTGGCCTGCTCCGGGTGCTGGGCGTTGACTGGAATGCCAGCGGCAAAGCGCGTCACCGATTGCACGTCTTCCGGGATCTTGCCGACGTAGGTCACACCCGGCACCGGCAACAATTCCGCCACCTGCTGCAGGCCCACTTCGTAGTCACCCTTGGCGACCTGCTCGGCCACCGGGAGGCGTTCGATCATGGTGCCCTTGGCGGGCATGCCGAGCTTTTTGAACAGCTCTTTCTCGACATACACACCGCTGGCACTGTCCGAATACGCCACGGACTTGGCCTTGCTCAGCACGGCTTTGAGCTCGGCATCAGTCCCGATGGCAGGCTTTGCTGCACCTTCTTTCACTACCAGGCCGATGCGCGAGTCCGCGAGCTCCACGCGGGAGGCCGGGTCGACCTTGCCCTGCTTGATCAGCTCATCCAGGGCGTAGCCGACCATGATCACCACGTCGGCATGTTCGCCACGGGCCAGGCGGTTGGGAATCGCTTCCGGCGCCTTGCCCATGGAGGGGCCGAGAATGGTGTCGAGGCTGTCACCGCTTTGCTTGGCGTACTGCGGGCCGAGCAATTTATACGCGGCGGTGAAGCCGCCGGAGGTCATCACCTTGAGCTGTTCGGCCTGGGCCGTCAGCGCCAGCGCGCCGAGGGCCAGGCCCGTCAGGGTCTTGAACAGTGCCTTCATTGCGCGGCCCCCTGCATGACCTGCCCGCGAGCGTTGGCGCGGCGATACAGCGCCAGGGTCGAGCACAACGCGCACAGCGCAGCGAACATCATCCAGTAGGCCGGCGAGGCCTTGTCTTCGGTGATGTGAATGAACCAGGTCGAGATCGCCGGGGTGAAGCCGCCGAAGATCGCGGTCGCCAGGCTGTAGGCCAGGGAGAACCCTGCCACGCGCACTTCCACGGGCATGATCTCGGTAAGCGCCGGGATCATTGCGCCGTTATACATGCCGTAGAGGAAGGAGAACCACAACAGGGTTTCCAGCATATGGCCGAAGCTTGGCGCATTCACCACGTAGGACAGCGCTGGATAAGCGGTGAGGACGGTCAGTGCGGTCATGGCGATCAGCACCGGCTTGCGGCCGAAACGATCACTCAAGGTACCGCCGATCGGCAGCCAGACAAAGTTCGACACCGCCACCAGCAGGGTTACCAGCAGTGCATCGGAAGTGCTCAGTTGCAGCACGGTCTTGCCGAAGGTCGGCGCGTACACAGTGATCAGGTAGAACGCGGTGGTGGTCATCGCCACCATCAGCATGCCGCCAATCACCACGGTCCAGTTTTTCACCAGGGTCGCCAGCACTTCGCGCATGGTCGGCCGATGCTTGCGGTTGGCGAACTCCTCGGTCTCCTGCAGGTTGCGACGCAGGAAGAAGATGAACGGGATGATCACGCAGCCGATGGCAAACGGAATGCGCCAGCCCCAATCGGCCACTACGGCCGGTTCCATCCACACGTTCAGGCCATAACCCAGCGCGGCGGCGACCACGATGGAGATCTGTTGGCTGCCCGATTGCCAACTGGTGTAGAAGCCTTTGCGGCCTGGGGTGGCCATTTCAGACAGGTACACCGACACACCGCCCAGTTCTGCACCGGCAGAGAAGCCCTGCAACAGGCGGCCCAGCAGCACCAGCAAGGGCGCCCACAGGCCAATAGTGTGATAACCGGGCACCAGCACGATCAGCAGCGTGCCGCTGGCCATGATCGAGAGCGTCACGATCAGCCCTTTGCGACGACCGACGTCATCGATGTAGGCACCCAGGATGATCGCGCCCAACGGACGCATCAGGAAGCCTGCGCCGAATACGGCGAAGGTCATCATTAATGACGCAAACTCATTAGCGGCAGGGAAGAACGCGGCAGCGATGTAGGTGGCGTAGAAACCGAACAGAAAGAAGTCGAACTGTTCGAGGAAGTTGCCCGAAGTAACGCGGAATACCGCACCCACTTTCGAACGGGCAGAGTCGGGCCGGGAAGGGCTAGTCATGGTTTTGTGTCTCCAGCGTTCTTTTTAAAGTGCTTGTTTCGCCTAAGACTTCGAATAGTGGCTGACACATTTAGAAATGATAAGTGACAAATTTGGATAGATTGATGTTCATTGGCTATCAATCGGCGGTGCAGTCCAAAATGTCTTCGCTGTTCTATGCTTGCAAAGTGACCAATTCTTACGGATGGGAGGTGGCAATGGCTGACCAACACACACCGCAGGACGCACCGGAGCGCGAGCGACCCCGGCGGCAGGAGGAAGAAAAACCGCAGACCTGGAAGCATCCCGATGACGGGACGGAGCTGTCCGAGCGCGACCAGGAACGTCCGCTCAAGCCCTGACCTCAAGCTCAACACCACCCCACTGAGGGAGCGGGCTTGCCCGCGAATGCGGTGTGTCAGTCAACCAATGTGTCGGCTGATCCACTGCTTTCGTGGGCAAGCCCGCTCCCACACTTGTTGTGCGCGCGCATCCGTCTGGGAAACTATTTGACATATTTGATTTGTGATCACATATTGAGGCCATAAGAACGACAACACAGGTTTTGCCTCATGACAGATGGTCCGCTCCTCCTGCCTACCCTGCGCCAGGTGTCCCGCGATACCTTGCAAGACCAGGTCTATCGCCAGATCCGCGAAGCGCTGATGAGTGGCCGCTTCCAGCCCGGCCAGAAACTCACCATCCGCGGCCTTGCCGAAGCACTGGGTTCCAGCCCCATGCCGGTGCGCGAAGCGCTGCAGCGCCTCAGCGCCGAAAACGCTTTTGAAGTCACCGAAACCTCTCGACTGCGCGTGCGCCTGATGACGGTCGAACGTCTGCGCGAAATCCGTGATGCACGGGTCGCACTCGAAGGTTTGCTGGCGGAAAAAGCCGTGCTGCGCCTGCAAAAAGCCGACCTCGATGAAATCACCGACCTGTGCCAGCAGATGCAGCACGCCGCTGACGAAGTCGACGTGTCCCGCTACCTGTGGACCAACTTTGCCTTCCACCGGCGCATCTACGCCGTGGCCCAAGCCGAATTGACCATGGCCGCCGTGGAAAACTTCTGGCTGCACATGGGCCCGTGCTTTGCGCTGGTCGCCCCGGATAAAGCTCACCTGCAACGCTCGATGGAGGCGCACACGCGCATCGTTGAAGCGCTGGCTGCCCGTGATGGCGCCGGCGCACGCGCCGCGGTGACCGATGACATCATGCAGGCCGCCGACTCCCTGGCGCGCCTGCTCGTCAAGAACGACCGTACGCGGTCGTCTGCTTCAGGAGGTAAACGTGCATGAGTGTCCTACAACGGCTGCAGCCCTATCCTGGGTTACGTGTGTTGATTTCCGGCGGGGCTGCCGGCATCGGTGAAGTGCTGGCGGCGGCGTATCTGGAAGCCGGTGCCCAAGTGCATGTGTGTGATGTGAGCGAGCCGGCCCTGGCCGCGTTTCGCGACAAATACCCAGGCACCGTCGCCACCCGTGCCGACGTCAGCGATGCCGCGCAGATCGAGGCGGTGTTCAAGGTGCAGCACGAGCATTTCGGTGGCCTCGATGTGCTGGTCAACAACGCCGGGATTGCCGGGCCCACCGGCGGCATTGACGCGATCAGCGACGCGGAGTGGCAAGCCACCATCACGGTCAATCTCACCGCGCAATACCGGTTTGCCCACCACGCGGTGCCGATGCTCAAGGCATCGTCCCACGGCCATCTGCTGCATATCGCCTCGGTGGCGGGGCGCTTGGGCTACGCGTGGCGCACGCCGTATGCGGCGACCAAATGGGCGATTGTCGGCTTGATGAAGTCCTTGGCGTCGGAGCTGGGCGAGAGTGATATTCGCGTCAACGCCTTGTTGCCCGGCATCGTCGAAGGCCCGCGCATGGACGGCGTGATTCGCGCCCGTGCCGAACAGGTCGGCGTACCCGAAGCCGAGATGCGCCAGGAATACCTCAACAAGATTTCCCTCAAGCGCATGGTCACCGCCGAAGACGTGGCAGCCATGGCTCTGTTCCTCTGTTCGCCCGCCGCGCGCAACGTGACCGGCCAGGCGATCAGCGTCGACGGTAACGTCGAGTACCTGTAAGTCACGCAAGACCACATCGCGCTGTACCCAGGATTTTTTTCATAAGAATAAAAGCCGGAGATTCGTCATGCCCAAAAATCGTCCTGTCATCATCACCTGTGCCGTTACCGGTGCGATCCATACGCCGTCGATGTCGCCGCATCTGCCCATCACCTCGCAGGAAATTGCCGATGCCGCGATCGGTGCCGCCGAAGCCGGCGCCGCGATTGTCCACTTGCATGCGCGCGACCCGATTGACGGCCGTCCCAGCCAGGATCCGGCCTTGTTCGCCGAATTCCTGCCGCACATCAAGGCCGCCAGCGACGTGGTGATCAACATCACCACCGGTGGCGCACCGACCATGGGCGTGGAAGAGCGCCTGCAACCGGTGATGCAGTTCAAGCCGGAATTGGCCTCGCTGAACATGGGCTCGATGAACTTCGGCCTGTACGAAATGCTCAACCGCTTTACCGAGTTCAAGCACGACTGGGAGCGGCCATACCTGGAAGACAGTGACGACCGGATCTTCCGTAACACCTTCCGCGACATCACTCACATCCTCAATTCGTGCGCCGAGAACCGCACGCGTTTCGAGATCGAGTGCTACGACATCGGCCACCTGTACACCGCCGCGCACTTCCTGGAGCGCGGCCTGCTCAAGCCGCCGTTGTTCATCCAGTCGGTGTTCGGCCTGCGCGGCGGTATCGGCGGCCACCCGGAAGACCTGGCGCACATGCGTCGCACCGCCGACCGCCTGTTCGGCGACGACTATGTGTGGTCGATCCTCGGCGCCGGGCGTGGGCAGATTCCGCTGGCGACCATGGGCCTGTCGATGGGCAGCAACGCCCGTGTCGGCCTGGAAGATTCGCTGTGGGATGGCCCGGGTAAGCTGGCCGCGTCGAACGCCGACCAGGTACGGCGCATTCGCACGGTGATCGAAGCCCTCGGCCACCGGGTTGCCACGCCGGATGAAGCGCGGGAAATCCTCGGGCTCAAGGGGCGCGACCAGGTCAATTTCTAACCCGACAAACTGCCGCGTCAAGGCGCGGCCTGCATCCCGCACAACAACAATAAGGGGATCACACCATGCGTATCGAAGTGCTTGTCGACGTCAAGACCACCCTGGGCGAAGGCCCGGTGTGGGACGTCGAGCAACAACGCTTGTATTGGATCGACAGCGCCGACGGCCGCATCCTGCGCTGCACCGACGACGGCCGCGAACTGCGTGCGTGGGAGGTGGGCCAGAAGATCGGCTCCATGGCCCTGCGCCAGGCGGGCGAGTCGGCGATTGTCGCGCTGCAGAATGGCGTGCACACGCTCGACCTCGACAGCGGAGAGCTCGACCTGGTCATTGACCCGGAACCGCACCTCCCCGACAACCGCCTCAACGATGGCAAGGTCGACCGCCAGGGCCGCTTCATCTTCGGCTCCATGGACACGCAGGAAGACCACGCCAGCGCCAAGCTCTACCGCCTGGACGCCGACTTGAGCCTGCACACCCTAGACGAAGGCATCATTGTGTCCAACGGCCCGTGCTGGAGCCCGTCGGGAGAGACCTTCTACTTTTGCGACACCTGGTCCGGCGATATCTGGGCCTACGACTATGACCTCGCCACCGGCCATGTGAGCAACCGCCGCACCTTTGCCAAGGTCGATACCGCTGGCGGTGGCGCCGCCGACGGCTGCACCGTGGATGCCGAAGGCTGTCTGTGGCAAGCCTTGGTCTACGCCGGAAAACTGGTGCGCTACACCCCGGATGGCCAGGTCGACCGCATCATCCAGATGCCGGTGAAAAAGGTCACCAGCCTGACGTTTGGCGGGCCAAACCTGGACACCCTGTTTGTGACTTCCATGGCCAAGCCGCCACTGCCGCGTTTTCCGGCGGACGGCCAGCAGCGCGGAGCGCTGTTCGCCATTACCGGGTTGGGCGTGCAAGGAATAGCCGAGCGACGATTCGCCAGCTAGCGCGTGTGTGTGACAAGGCATATTCCTTCGCAACCTTTTGTCAGTGCGCGCCCTCGCGCGCCTGGAGAGGCCCATGGCAACTATAAAAAAAGCGTCGCTGCGCAGCATTCACCGGCATTCCTGGGTATCGCTGCTGGTCTGCTGGATGATCTGGATCCTCAACGCCTACGACCGTGAGATCGTGTTGCGCCTGGGGCCGACCATCTCCAAGCATTTCGATTTGTCCGCAGACCAATGGGGCACCGTCGCCACGGTGGTCATGCTGGCGCTGGCCCTGCTGGATATCCCCGGCTCGATGTGGAGCGACCGTTACGGTGGCGGCTGGAAACGTGCGCGCTTCCAGGTGCCGCTGGTACTGGGCTATACGGCGATCTCGTTCCTGTCCGGCTTCAAGGCGTTGAGCGGCAACCTTGCCACCTTTATTGCCCTGCGTGTGGGCGTCAACCTCGGCGCCGGCTGGGGCGAGCCCGTGGGGGTGAGCAACACCGCCGAATGGTGGCCAGTGGAACGTCGCGGGTTTGCCCTGGGCGCGCACCACACCGGCTACCCGATTGGCGCCATGCTCAGTGGCATCGTCGCGAGTTTTGTCATCACGGTGTTTGGTGAGGAGAACTGGCGCTACGTGTTCTTCTTCGCCTTCGTGGTGGCGCTGCCGCTGATGATCTTCTGGGCGCGTTATTCGACCGCCGAACGCATCACCGCGCTGTACGTCGACATCGCCGCCAAAGGCATGACCCCTCCGGACAACGCCCCGGCCAGTTCGGTAAAAGGCGAGGCCTGGCGGACCTTTGTCGCGACCTTGCGCAACCGTAATATCGCCCTGACAGCGGGCAATACGATGCTCACCCAGGTGGTGTACATGGGCGTGAGCATCGTGCTGCCGGCGTACCTCTACAACATCGCCGGGCTGTCGCTGGCCGAGTCGGCGGGGATGAGCGTGGTGTTCACCCTCACCGGCATTCTCGGGCAACTGGTGTGGCCGTCGCTGTCGGACATCATCGGCCGGCGCACCACCCTGATCATCTGCGGGCTATGGATGGCGGCGAGTGTCGGCGCGTTCTACTTCGCCAACACCCTGACATTGATCATCGTCGTGCAACTGCTGTTCGGCCTGGTGGCCAATGCAGTGTGGCCGATCTACTACGCGGTGGCCTGCGACTCGGCCGAGCCGTCGGCGACCTCCACCGCCAACGGCATCATCACCACGGCAATGTTCATCGGCGGCGGCCTGGCGCCGGTGCTGATGGGCAGCCTGATCGCCATGGGCGGCGGCTGGACCACGCTGCACGGCTACACCGTGTGTTTCTTCGTGATGGCCGGCTGCGCTTTGGGCGGTGCGCTGCTGCAACTGTTTTCCCATCGCCCCCAGGCGCTGGTTGTGCAACTCGACTCCTAGAACAACACCGATGCGCCCCCCAGCCCGGCTGGCGGGGCGCCAAGAGGAATTGCCGATGACTACCGCCACCCACGCCCGCGAGCCGCAGGCGTTGAACAAACTGATGTTCGTCAAGCTGATGCCCTTGCTGATCATCGCCTACATCCTGAGCTTCCTGGACCGCACCAACATCGCCCTGGCCAAGCATCACCTGGACGTCGACCTGGGCATTTCCGCCGCGGCCTACGGGTTGGGCGCGGGGCTGTTTTTCCTCACCTATGCGCTGTCGGAAATCCCCAGCAACCTGATCATGCACAAGGTCGGCGCACGCTTCTGGATTGCGCGGATCATGGTGACCTGGGGCCTGATCTCGGCGGCCATGGCCTTTGTACAGGGCGAGACTTCGTTCTACGTGTTGCGCCTGTTGCTGGGCATCGCCGAGGCCGGTCTGTTTCCCGGCGTGATGCTGTACCTGACCTACTGGTTCAACCGTGAACAACGGGCGCGCGCCACCGGGTACTTCCTGCTCGGAGTGTGCTTCGCCAACATCATCGGCGGCCCGGTGGGTGCCGCCTTGATGCGCATGGACGGTATGCTCGGCTGGCACGGCTGGCAGTGGATGTTCCTGCTGGAAGGCTTGCCCGCCGTGGCGTTTGCCTGGGTGGTGTGGCGCAAGTTGCCCGACCGCCCGAGCAAGGCCCCCTGGCTGTCGGCCGAGGAAGCACGAGGGATTGAACAGCGCATCGCCCTGGAAACCGAAGAGGGCGCAGGCGAGGGCGGTCACTCGTTGAAAAACTGGCTGACCCCACAAATCCTGCTGGCGATCTTTGTGTACTTTTGCCATCAGATCACCATCTACACCGTGATCTTTTTCCTGCCGAGCATCATCAGCAAGTACGGCGAGCTGAGCACCATGAGCGTTGGCCTGCTGACCTCCTTGCCGTGGATCGCGGCGGCACTGGGTGCGGTACTGATCCCGCGATTTGCCACAACGCCGGGACGCTGTCGTCGCCTGTTGATCACGGGGCTGCTGACCATGGCGCTGGGCCTGGCGATTGCCTCGGTGTCGGGGCCGGTGTTCAGCCTGCTGGGCTTTTGCCTGTCGGCGGTGATGTTCTTTGTGGTGCAGTCGATCATTTTTCTGTACCCGGCCTCGCGTCTCAAGGGCGTGGCGCTGGCGGGCGGGTTGGGTTTCGTCAACGCTTGCGGGCTGTTGGGCGGGTTTGTCGGGCCTTCGGTAATGGGCGCGATCGAGATGAGCACCGGCGATGCGATGAACGGCTTGAAAGTCATTGCGCTGGTGCTGGTAGTGGCCGCCCTGGCCGCGTTGCGTCTGCGCCAAGGCCAGGAGGAGGCTCAGACCAGCAGCGAAGTCGGAAACCCGGAAGCCAGCACCAGGTAGGCCACGACCGCCGCCAGGCATAACCCGACAAAAACGCGCAGCAGTGTCCTGGCGGTGGGGTGAGCGATGTACTTGATGGCCCAGAGCAAACACCCGCCGAGCAGGATGCTGAGGGCAAGGATGACCAGCACGGTGGAATTCCTGCGACCTGTGAGAGCTGATTTATAGTCGCAAAGCCGCTGGATGAACAGTGCGCACATAGACGCAGGCCCCCGCGCTTTCTAAACTGCGGCTTGTCTTGGGCAAAGGGGCAGGCGCCGATGAATCGCAATGAATTACGCAAGGCCGACATCAACCTGATGGTGGTGTTCGAAGCTCTGATGCTTGAGCGCAACGTGACGCGGGTGGCGGAGAAGCTGTTTCTTGGCCAGCCGACTATCAGTTCGGCCCTCAATCGTCTGCGGACGCTGTTCAACGACCCGCTGTTCATTCGCGTGGGCCACCGCATGGAGCCGACGGCGCGCGCCGAGGAAATCATCCAGCACCTGTCGCCGGCCCTTGATTCGTTATCGTCGGCCTTGAGCCTCACCCACGATTTCGACCCCTCCATCAGCACCATGACCTTTCGCATCGGCTTGTCCGATGACGTTGAATTCGGCCTGTTGCCGCCATTGCTGCGCGCCTTGCGCCAGGAAGCGCCGCAAGTCGTGTTCGTGGTGCAGCATGTGGACTACTGGCGTATTCCCGACCTGTTGGCTTCCGGCGATATCACTGTCGGCATTACCCAGACCCGTGGCTTGCCGGCGAATGCCAAGCGCAAGCTGCTGCGCCATATCCGCCCGCGCTTGCTGCGCGCCGATGTCTCGGACACGCCGCTGACCCTCGATGAATATTGCTCACGCCCCCATGTGCTGGTGTCCCACACCGCCAACGTGGCCGGGTTTGCCGATGAGTGGCTGGCGGAAATCGGCCGCAAACGCCACGTGGTGCTGTCGGTGCCGCAATACAGCGCGCTGCCGGCCTTGCTGGCCGGCACTGACTTGATCGCCAGCTTGCCGGACTACACCGCCGAGGCGATGGCGGTGTCGGGCCAACTGTTCTGCGAGCCTTTTCCGTTCGAGACGCCGACCCTGGACTTGTCCATGGTCTGGTTGAGCCACGTGGACACCGACCCTGCCGAGCGTTGGGTACGCTCACGGCTGGAGGCGTTTATGAGTGATCGAGGGTTGGCGAACAAGGCCTGATGCTTTTATCCGTGGTATATCTAGGAATCTTCCTACGAAAACCTCGGAGCCATCCATGCCGCACCTGCACTTGGAATACACCGCCAACCTTACCGGCCTGGCCGTCGAGAAGACCTTGTTGCGGCTCAATAACGTGCTGATGGTGTCCGGGCAGTTCGCTTCCGAGTTCGATATCAAAAGCCGTGCGGTCAAGGTCGAGAGCTTTCAGGTCGGTACTTCCCTGAACCCGCGCGGGTTTATCGCAGTGAAGCTGTCACTGCTCAGTGGGCGGTCACCGCAGGTCAAGGAACAATTGTCCCAAAGCCTGCTGGCGGCGCTACAGGACCTCGGGGATTGGCCGGAGGGTGTCCAAGTCCAACTGAGTGTCCAACTGGTAGACATGGATCGTGATTCCTACAGCAAAGTCGCCATCGGCTGACGCTTAAAGCAGGCCCTGATCGGCGCAGACTTTCACCACCTGCTCACGAAACCAGGTATTGGCACTGTCCTGTTCACTGGTTTCGTTCCACTGCATCTCCAGCGTGAATCCCGGCAAGCCATTGGGCGCCTCGCAGTGGCCAAACACCGTCGCCGGCGCCAGCAGCTTGTGCACGCGACGCGGCAGGGTGACGATAAAGTCGGTGCCGGTAATCATCTTCAAGGCTGCGCTGTAGCTGTTGGCGCGGGCGATCACCTGGCGCTTGTGGGCCTGGCGCGCCAGCCAGCCATCGATCATGTTGGTGTCGGAGGTCCACGGCGTGGGGAACACATGCCGCCGCTCGACAAACGATTGCAGGCTGAAGGCCGGCTCCCGCGGTGCCGAGCGCTTGTCGAAGACGCACACCAGGTCGTCCTCCAGCAGCATCTGGGTGCGGAAGTCTTTGTGGGCGCGGTGGAAGTTGGGGCCGAAGCAGATCACCAGGTCGAGGCGATTTTCACGCAGGTCATCGGCGGGGATGTCGGTTTCCAGTTTTCGCACATTGACGATCACCGGCAGGTCGGCGCGGTCGAAGTGCTTCAACAGGCGCGGCAGGATCAGCTGTTCGAAGTATTCCGGCGCGCAGACATTAAAGGTCACGGCTTTCTGGGTCGGGTCGAAAGCCTGGCCACCCGCGTGGCAGAGGTTGATGCTTTCGAGGATTTTCTGCACATGGCCATACATCGTGGTGGCCTTGTACGTCGGCCGCATGCCCGCCCGGGTGTTGATGAACAGCTCGTCTTCGAAGCTGGTGCGCAGCTTCTTCAGGCTGTAGCTCACGGTGGACTGGCTGACGAACAGCGTTTCGGACACCTCGGTAACGCTGCTCTGGTCGTAGACGGCGATAAACACCATCAAGTCCTGCATGTCGAGCTTTCTGAGCAAGTTACTGTTTAGCATCCATTCCGTCCGGTAAGCCTTGGCACTGAAACAGTGCGCGACAAGGGCAAAAGCTTAACGGAACGAACGTACCATTAGAAAGCTCTGTAGGGCGTTTCTATGTTTGGCGTGAGACAAATACTGTTTGCAACACGACGTCAGCCAATGTGCCGTGCGTAATGCCGAGGGTTGAAGCGCGTGACGATCACTAGCATCACCACGATCACCGCCGTCAGCGACCACCAGGCCCATTCGAAGGTGCCCAGTTGGTCGCGGATCATCCCGGCGATCAAGGGCGACAGCCCGGCAATCAGGTAGCCGATACCTTGCACAAACGCGGTGAGGCCGCCGGCGCGGCGTGGGTTGTCGAGGTGGTCGAGGGACAGGATCAGGCTCATCGGGAACAAGCCGCCGATGCCCAGGCCCAGTAGGCAGGGCCACAATAAGCTGAGGTGGTGCGGGCTGAGAATCAAGCCGCAGAAACCCAGGATGATCAGGACCAGCAGCACGGCCACCACACCGCGTTTATCCTGGCGACGGTTGGCGATGGCGGGTGTGATCAAGCCGGACACCACTTCCATGGCCGTCAAGAAGCCCAGCAGCAACCCGGCGTTCTGTTCGCTCCAGCCTTGCTCCACGTAGTAGGGTGCGAGCCAGGCCAGCACGCAGGTGTAGGAGGCAGTGCCGAGGCCGAAAAAGACCGCCAGCAACCAGGCGCGGCCGTTAGCGAAAAACGACGCGTGAGGGCCGCTCGCGGCTTGGGGCATCGGCGGCAGCACGCAGCGTTGCGCATGCCAGGACACCAAGGCCAGCACTGCGAGCACGGCCCAGATCGCCAGGCCGATGCGCCAACTGCCGGTCTGCGCCTGCACGAAGGGTGAAAACGACGCGGCCATTGCCGCACCGCCCATGATCGCGGTGACGTACAGGCCCATGAACAGCGACACATTATCGCTGAACCGCGCTTTGATCAGCGCCGGCATCAATGCCTGGATCATCGCAATCCCCACGCCGGCGGCGATGGCGCTGACGATCAACTCCAGCGCCGAATCGAGGAACAGCCGTGACAGCGTGGCCATGCCAATCACCACCAGTGACACCACGATGCTGCGGTGCTCGCCAAAGCGCTTGGCCAGGCCCATGCCAAGGAACATCGCCGCGCCCATGGCCATCACCGGCAACATGGTCAGTAGGGCTGCGCTGCTGAAGCTCAAGGCCACCTCCGCGCGGATCGATGACAACAACGGGCCGACGGCGGCCATCGATGGGCGCAGGTTGAGGGCGACCAGCACGACGCTGATCATCAGCCAAAGGGCGGTGGTGGGTTTGGTGTGGACGGTTTCCATGGGGCGGCCTTGAATGAACGAGGGGCAATCAGGCCATGGGTGTGGGAGTGGGGCAAATGAGAAAGTCGCAGGTGCTATTGAAAAATTGCGGGTTGGTTGACACAACGCCGATCCAATGGGGGAGCTGGCTTGCCCACAAAGGCGGCCTGACAGCCAACCACTATCTAACGGTTATCCCGCGATCCAAACATGTGGGAGCGGGCTTGCTCGCGAAGGCGGCCCCGCAGCCAACCACCCTCTAACTGTCACCCCGCGCTCCAACTGTGGGAGCGGGCTTGCCCGCGAAGGCGGCCTGACAGCCGACCTGAATGTTGGATCAGACCGGGTACATATCCGTTATTTAGGTTACGGCTGATATTGGTTCCGCTCTTACAGCGGGTCACTTTGGAAAAGAGCCCCAAAGTAACCAAAAGGCTCTTGCCCCAACACTCGGCACCTCGCTCACGCTCGGTGTGCCCGTAATCCGACAGTGATTTGGGGGGCCGCCGCCACGCGCCCTCCATGGCGCGGGGCGGCTAAACCGGCATCCCTGCCGGTTTACCCCCCAAATCCCTGTCGAATTCCGGCCAGCGTGTTTGATGGGGCGCCTGAGATCAAAAGCAGGATCAAGAGCAAGAGCAAGAGCAGGATCAAGAGCAAGAGCAAGAGCAGGATCAAGAGCAACAGCGGCTCGCTTCGCATCGTGGTTAGGGGGGGGCTTCACTGTTGTGGGGATGGCTGTCTTTTCGCAGGTGAGCCAGTTCCCATGTGAATGTTGCGTGGCTAGTTAGACCGGATCACGTGCTTGATCTCTTGGAACGCCGCCAGCCCCCACGGCCCCAATTCGCGGCCGATGCTGCTCTGTTTGTAACCGCCCCATGCGGTTTGCGGGAAGATTACTTGCGGTGCGTTGATCCACACCAGCCCGGCTTGCAAGGCATTGGCCACGCGTTCGGCGGTCTCGGTATTGGCACTGACCACACTGGCGACCAGGCCGAAGTCACTGTTATTGGCAAGGGCGATAGCTTCTTCCTCCGAGGCAAAACGACGTACACACAGTACCGGGCCGAAGATTTCTTCGTTCCACAGTGGGCTGTCCAACGGCACATCGGTGAACACGGTGGGACGAATGAAGAAGCCCTTCGGCAAGTCCACCGGCCGCGCGCCACCGCAGAGTAAGCGGGCGCCGTCTTCGAGGCCTCGTTGGATATGCCCCAGCACCCGCTGATACTGCACGCGGTTGATCAACGCACCCATTTCCACCGCGTCGGCAAACGGATCGGCCACGCGTATGCCTTCGGCCCGTGCCTGCAGACGCTGCAGGAACGCATCCGCCAGGCTGTCCGCTACCAGTACGCGGCTGGTGGCGGAACACATCTGGCCGGCATTGAAAAAACCGCCGCCACAGGCCAGTTCCACCGCCAGGTCCAGGTCGGCGTCCGCCAGTACCAGCAACGAGGACTTACCGCCCAATTCCAGGCTCACACCCTTGATGGTTTCGGCGGCGCGCTGCATTACGTGCACACCGACTGCGTTACTGCCGGTGAAGGAAATCTTCGCCACCCGATGATCCGCCGCCAGCGGCGCGCCGACGTCCAGGCCCGTGCCACACACGAGGTTGAATACCCCAGCCGGCAAGCCTGCCTCGGCGATGATCCGCGCCAACTGCAGCTCTGCCAACGGCGTCACTTCCGAGGGCTTCAGCACCACGCAGCAACCGGCTGCGAGGGCCGGTGCGAGTTTCCAGGCGGTGGTCACCATCGGGAAATTCCACGGCACGATCAGCCCCACCACGCCGCACGGTTCACGCCGCAGGCGTGCGCTGAAGTCGACGCTGGGCAGCACTACCGGACGGTCCTGGCCGGCGTCCATGCCGTCGGCCACCGTGGCGTAGTACTCGAAGGTGGCGATCACGTCGTCCACATCAATCGCCGCTTCAAACAGCGGCTTGCCATTGTTGCTCGACTGCAGGTGCATCAGCTGTTCGCGCTGCTCGCTCACGCCCTGGGCGATCTTGCGCAGCAGCGCGCCGCGATCGCGGCCGGTGCTTTTCGACCAACCGACAAAGGCGGCACTGGCCGCATCCACCGCCAGGGCCACGGTGCTCGCATCGCCAACGCTGACCTCGGCCAAAATGGCCTCGCTGGCCGGGTTGATCACCTCAAGTACTTCATGACCGGTACGCCACGAACCGTCGATATAGATCCCGTTCAACACCGCGCTCATACCGCGACCTCCCGCATCCACTGGCCCTGTTCGATTTCAATCAGCGTCGGCCCCGGGCGATCTGCAGCACTGCGCAATGCCGTACGCAGGTGCGCGATGCCCTGGATGCTTTCGGCAGCACAACCCAGTGCCTTGGCCACCCCGATGAAGTCCGGGGTGTAGATGTCTACGCCGACCGGCTCGATCGCGCGGTTGACCATGTATTTCTTGATCTCTTCATAGCCGTGGTTATTCCACAGCAGCACGATGACCGGCGTGCGGGCTTCCACGGCGCTGGCCAGTTCCGACAAGGTGAATTGCAGGCCGCCGTCGCCGATCAGGCACACCACCGGTTGCCCGTCGCCGCGCCCCAGCCAGGCACCGATGGCGGCGGGCAGGGCATAGCCCAAGGTGCCGTAGCCAGTGGATGAGTTGAACCAGCGGCGCGGGTGGTCGAGGTTCAGGGTCAGGTTGCCGCTGTACACCGGTTGGGTGGAATCGCCGACCAGCACGGCGTTGGGCAATGTTTCCAGGACAGTGTGGAGGAACAGGGTTTGCGCGCGGGTAGCCGCATCCCAGGCAGGGTTCAGTTCGGCCCATAGGCGCGCGACACGCTCAGCGCCCCAGGCACTGTCACGGGGTGGCAATGGCTTGCTGTCCAGTTCGGCGAGCAAGGCTTCGGCGGCCATGTGTGCATCGGCCACCAAGGCGACTTGAGGCGGGTAGTTGCGCACGGTCTGGTCCGGGTCGATGTCGACGCGCAGCAACGCGCCGGGAATCTCGAAGCCCCCGGCGAAGGTCACGTCATAGTCGGTTTCTGCCAGTTCGGTGCCGATGGCCAGGACCACGTCTGCTTCTGCCACCAACGCGCGGGTGGCGACCAGGGTCTGGGTCGAGCCGATCAGCAGCGGATGGCGGGCAGGCAGCATGCCCTTGGCGTTGATGGTCAGCGCCACTGGCGCGCCGAGCGCCTCGGCCAATTGCGTCAGTGCCGGGGCTGCATCGATGGCGCCGCCACCGGCCAGAATCAACGGTTTTTTGGCCGCGGCGAGCAACTGGCTGATCTGCTTGACCGCCGACGGCGCCGCCCCGGCACGGGCCACGCTCACCGGCTCACTGCCCCGCAGTGCGTCGGCGTTTTCCACCAGCACGTCCAACGGGATTTCGATGTGCACCGGGCGCGGTCGCCCGGCCTGGAACAACGCAAAGGCCCGCGCCAATACGCCTGGCAATTCTGCTGCCGACATCAGGGTATGGGAGAACGCCGCCACGCCAGCCATCATCGCGCCCTGGTTCGGCAGCTCATGCAACTTGCCGCGCCCGCCGCCCAACTGGCTGCGTGACTGCACGCTGGAAATCACCAGCATCGGGATCGAGTCGGCATAGGCCTGGCCCATGGCGGTGGTGATATTGGTCATGCCGGGGCCGGTGATGATGAAGCACACGCCAGGCTTGCCGCGGGTGCGCGCGTAACCGTCGGCCATGAAGCCGGCGCCCTGTTCGTGGCGCGGGGTGACGTGACGGATGCTGGAGCGGGCCAGGCCGCGGTACAGCTCCACGGTGTGTACGCCGGGGATGCCGAACACCTGGTCCACGCCGTAGCCTTCCAGGAGGTTGACCAATACTTCGCCGCAGGTCGCCATAGATGTCGCTCTTATTGTTGAGGTAGGGCGTTATTGGACCGGCTGGCCCGTAGCGGCAACAATCGATAAAAAGTCATACTAGCCATGTCCTCACGTCATGGCTCAGCCCTCATGAAACGCCTCCCGCCGCTGCCTGCGTTGCACACCTTCTGGGTCACGGCCCAGTGCTGCAACTTCACGCGTGCCGCCGAGCAATTGCACATCACCCAGGGCGCGGTGAGCCGGCAGGTTGCCGGGCTGGAAAGCCACCTGGGCTACGCGCTGTTCCAACGCCAGGCGCGGGGCTTGAGCCTGACCGAAGAAGGCCGCGAATGGTCGCTGCGCGCGCAACAGGTGTTCGGCCTGCTCGGCGAGGCGGTCGAGCAGATCGGCAGTCGCCGCCAGACCCTGCAACTCAAGGCCTCCACCTGCGTGATGCGCTGGCTGCTACCGCGCCTGATGCAATGGCAGAAAGAGCGCCCGG
The DNA here is from genome assembly GCF_002980075.1 of Pseudomonas sp. MYb13. NCBI lineage: Bacteria > Pseudomonadati > Pseudomonadota > Gammaproteobacteria > Pseudomonadales > Pseudomonadaceae > Pseudomonas > Pseudomonas sp. MYb13. The sequence continues at coordinate 99,447 of NZ_PCQI01000019.1, forward strand.
ACGTGCCGGTGGAACTCACCACCACGGTGGCCTACACCGTGGACTTTCGCCGTGAGCAATTCGACGCTGCAGTGATCTATGCGCCTATCGCCGAGCAGTCGGCCGAGGCGCGGCACCTGTTCGATGAACAGCTCACCCCGGTCTGCGCGCCGGCCTTGCTCGGGAGGTTGCACACCCCGGCAGACCTGCAGCAACAGGTACTGCTGCACCCCACGCGGGACGAGCGGGACTGGGCGCTGTGGCTGAAGGCGGCGAGTACGCGGCTGAGCAATTTGAGCCAGGGGCATCATTTTGAAACGCTGGATCTGGCCATGACGGTAGCGTCCCAAGGTTCCGGCGTGGCGATTGGCGACAGTGCGTTGATTGGCGAGGATTTGAAGGCAGGGCGGTTGGCGACGCCGTTTGAACTGCGGGTGCCGACGGGGATGGGGTATTACCTGGTGTATCCGCCGGGCACCGAGCCTTCGGCGGGGCTTGAGGCACTGATGGATTGGTTGGTCAGCCAGGCACGACATTCGTAGCGCTGAAGATCAACCGTGGGGGCTGGCTGGCCAGCTCCCACCGTTTTAACCGTGTCGGGTCAGTAACCCACGGTGAAGCGTTGGCGCGAGTGTTTCGGCGATTCAACTTCGTCGATCAGGGCGATGGCGTAGTCGGCAAAGCTGATCCAGCTACGGCCTTCGCTGCTCACCAGCAGATCATCCTGGCCCACACGGAATGTGCCGGTACGTTCGGTTTCAACGAACTCCGCCGATGGCGACAGGAAGGTCCAATCCAATGCCTTTTCCTGACGCAGCGTGTCGAGAAACGCTGCGCCTGCGCTGGCTTCGGCCTTGTACTCAGCCGGGAAACCTTCGCTGTCGATCACCCGACCGCCACCCGGCAGCAGCAGTGAACCGGCCCCGCCCACTACCAGCAAGCGCTTCACCCCGGCTTTCTTCACGGGCTCGATCACGGCACTGGCGGGCAGGGTGGCAAAGTGCGCCGCGCTGATCACCACGTCGCTGCCGCTGATGGCCTGTTGCAGGGCGTCGGCATCCAGTGCATCAACTTGCTTCACGGTGACGCCCGGGCGCACGGCCAATGGGTCGGTATTGCGCGCAATGGCCACGACGCTATGCCCACGGCGCAAGGCTTCTTCCAGCAGTTGGCTACCGGCACGGCCGGTGGCCCCAATGATTGCGATCTTGCTCATGACGTTCTCCAGTACGTTAAGGGTTACAACCCATCACCACTTCATTTCGCCCTTGGCGACTTTGGCACTCAGTTCCAGGCTGCTTTCGTCTTCAAGGTTCGGGTAACGCTTTTTCATCGCCGCGATCAGTGCAGTCGCGTCCTTGGCCTTGGCGGTCTCGATATCGAAGGCCTTGATGTAGTCGGCGGTAAAGGCCACGGACTGCACGGTGGGCGTACCCAGGTAGTGGCCCGGAATCACGGTGGACGGTTTCAGGTCCTGGATGCGTTGCAAGGTGGCCAGCCAGTCGGTGTGGGACTTCGCGGTTTGCGTATCGGCCATCCAGACGTGGGTGTTTTCAAAGACGACGACGCCCCCGACCACGGCCTTGATCGATGGAATCCACACAAAGGTGCGGTCCGGTTGCGCGCCGTCCAGGCCGATCACTTCCAGCGTCTTGCCTTCGAGGGTCAGGGTATGGCCTTTCAGCACTTGCGGGATGATGGCTTTGCTTGGCTTGTCTGCCCCCAGCTTCGGGCTCCAGAACGCGATTTTTTGCTCAATGGTGGCCTTGATGTGGTTCACCACGGGCTGGGTTGCCAGTACCTTCGCGTCGGGGAAAGCGGCCGTCAGGGTGTCGAGGCCGAAGTAGAAGTCAGGGTCGCCGTCGCTGACATAGATGGTGGTCAAGTGCTTGCCGCTGGCGCGAATCTTTGCCACAAGCTGCTCGGCTTGGGACTTGCCGAATTGGGCGTTCACCAGGATGAGGTCTTTCTCGCCGCTGACCAGCACCGAGCTCACGGGCATCATCGCCGAGGTGCCGGGGTTGTAGGCGTCCAGCTTCAGGTCAGCGGCCGCGGCATGGGCGGCGAAGGCCAGGGCAGCCGTGGCGATGGCCAATCGTTTGAGCGTCGAGATCATGTGCAACTCCAGCAGGAGGTAAGTGATGCACAGAGCTTAGTTGCACCAAACACAACAAAAAATGCCATGCTTGGACATAGTTTGTTTCTAAAAGCGGGCAAATCATGGATCGTCTTCAAGCAATGCGAGTGTTTGTGACGGTAGTCGACCTGGGCAGCCAGTCGGCCGCTGCGGATCAACTGGAGCTGTCGCGACCGGTGGTCTCGCGGTACCTGGCCGAGCTCGAGGATTGGGTCGGCGCGCGCCTGATGCATCGCACCACGCGCAAGCTCAGCCTCACCGCCGCCGGTGGTGAAATGCTGCCCCGCTGCCGGCAGATGCTGGAGCTGTGCAGTGACATGCAGGCGGCCGTCAGTGAGCCGGACGAGGCGCCACGCGGCCAGTTGCGGCTGAGTGTCAGCAGCTCATTCGGCCAGGCGCAGCTGGCGGATGCCGTGGCCGAGTACGTGAAGCGTTTTCCGTTGGTCAGCATCGATCTGCAGATGCTCGACCGCACGGTGAACCTGGTGGATGAGCGTATCGACCTGGCAATCCGCACCAGTTTTGAACTTGACCCCAACCTGATCGCACGCAAGCTGACGCTTTGTCGTTCGGTGATCTGCGCGTCGCCGGCGTACCTGCTGGAGCACCCGCAGCCACGCCAGGTGCACGACCTGGCTGGACACAATTGCCTGACGCACTCTTACTTCGGCAAAAGCCTGTGGCATTTCACCGAGAACGGCGAGCCGGTGTCCGTGGCGGTGCAGGGCAATATCACCGCCAATGAAGCGACGACCTTGCTGCGGGTGACGCTGGCGGGGGCCGGGGTGGCACGGTTGCCCAGTTATCAGGCGGGGGATTACATCCGCAGCGGCGAACTGATCCGTTTGCTGCCCAAGGCTGAGCCCCAGCAAATGAATGTCTACGCGGTGTATGCCTCGCGCAAGCACATGCCGTTGGCGCTGCGCAGTCTGCTTGATTTCCTGGTGCTGCGGTTCCCGGAAGAACCCGTCTGGGATATCGGTCTTTGAACCCGACATAAATGTGTTGAATGGCGCCCAATAATGGCAACTCGCGCTGGTTGACCTATGCTTTGGATAGCACCGTGTAGATCCGCTCAGAGGTCTGTGCCATGAGCATTAAAACCAGAAAGTACCTGATGATTTTCAGCCTGTGCGCCATCGCCAGCGCGCTTTACGCAACTGCCGCCTACCGCGTGGAGCAGACCCGAATGCAGCCAACCTTTGCGATCAGCTGCCATCAGGACCAATGCGTTCCGCACACCGGCAGCTTCAGCGCCCTGCGCTAAAAGCCTGCTGTCACATTCAGGGCTGAGGCGTTTCGCTCTTCAGTTGTTCGCGAAACGCCTTGGGTGAGAACCCGACCCGGCGGCGGAACAGCCGAGAGAAGTTGGTCGGGTCGGAAAAACCCAATACCTCCGACATTTCATTGATGGTCATGCTGGTGTAGGTCAGCAGCCTCTTGGCCTCAAGCAGCTGGCGGTCGTGCATGATCTGCAGCGCCGGCTGCCCCCCCAATTCCCGACATGTCCCGTTCAGGTGCGAGACCGAGATGCCCAGTTTGTGGGCCAGGTCCTCGATCTTCGGATGCTCGCGGTAGTGTTGCTCGACCAGTTGGGTAAAGCGCCGGAAGTATTCCTGACCCCTGGGGGCCCGTGGGTGGCGACGCTGGATGGCCTGGCGGCTGATCCAGACCAGCAGCACGCTCACCAGTGCATGCATCATCATGTCCCGCGCCGGTTGTTCGTCGGCGTACTCTTCCTGCAAGCGCACAAACAGGCTGTTGAGGTAGTCACTGTCCTTGCCCGCTGTATAGCAGCCCAGCGCGTGCAAGCCGTCTACCGTGGTGCCCAACTGAGCTTGCAAGTGGCTGACCAGCGGCGCCGCGAGCGTCACCACGTAGCCTTCGACATCCTCGGAAAAATGAAACCCGTGCACATACAGGGGTGGCAACACCTGCAAGGTCGCTTCATTCAGCGTGGAGCGCTGGCCTTCGATTTCCAACTGTGCCTGGCCCTTGTGCACGTACAGCAACTGGCACAGATCCGCGTGCCGGTGGGGTTGGATTTCCCACTGGTATTCCCGGCTGCGTCGGGAAATAGTTTCGCAGTGCAACAAATCGGGGGTCGGCCATTGCTGGTGTTCCCCGTAAAGCTTGAAGACCGGAATCGCGGTTTTGGTCATGGTTTCAATCCGATACTCAGGAGAGTGGTGCGGTAATCGCCCCGATTGGCAAAAAGCGCAGGCTTTGTCTCAGTTTTCACCTTCTTATGCCGGCCACTCAAGTGAAAAATGTCAGCTACAAGACCAATGACCACTCTTTCACCCTATCCGTTCGGGTGGAGCTTGCGGGCGATAAAAATAATGAAAACGTTGAACACCCAAGTCGCCATTATCGGCGCCGGTCCCGCGGGGCTGTTGCTCGGCCAACTGTTGCACGACGCCGGTATCGAGACCCTCATCCTAGAGCGCCAGAGCGCTGATTACGTGCAAGGCCGCATCCGTGCCGGGGTGCTGGAACAAGGCATGGTCGACCTGCTGAGGCAGGCGGGCGTCAGCCAGCGCATGGACAACGAAGGCCTGGTGCACGATGGCTTCGAGTTGGCGCTCAATGATCAATTGACCCACATCGACCTCAAGGCGCTCACCGGTGGTCAGTCGGTGATGATCTACGGCCAGACCGAAGTCACCCGCGACCTCATGGCTGCCCGCACTGCCGCTGGCGCCATCACCCTGTACGAAGCCCGCAACGTTCAGCCCCACGGGCTCAAAAGTGATCAGCCCTGGCTCACGTTCGAGCATCAGGGCGAAGCTTTTCGCCTGGAGTGCGACTACATCGCCGGGTGCGATGGTTTCCACGGCGTTGCACGCCAATCGATCCCGGCGGATTCACTCAAGGTCTTCGAGCGGGTCTACCCATTCGGCTGGCTGGGCATCCTCGCCGACACGCCACCAGTGCACGCTGAACTGGTGTACGCCAAGCACCCGCGTGGCTTTGCCCTGTGTAGCATGCGTTCACCCACGCGCAGCCGTTATTACCTGCAAGTGCCGGTGGACGAACCTATTGATGAATGGTCCGATGCACGCTTTTGGGACGAACTGAAAACACGCCTGCCCAGCCATCTCGCCGAACACCTGGTGACCGGCCCCTCGATCGAGAAAAGCATCGCGCCGCTGCGCAGTTTTGTGGTGGAACCGATGCAGTACGGACGCCTGTTCCTGCTGGGGGACGCGGCACATATCGTGCCGCCCACGGGGGCCAAGGGCTTGAACCTCGCAGCCAGTGACGTGAGCACGCTGTATCGGATCCTGCTCAAGGTCTACCGCGAGGGGCGGGTGGACTTGCTGGAACGCTACTCCGCCATCTGCCTGCGGCGGGTGTGGAAGGCCGAACGGTTTTCGTGGTGGATGACCTCCATGCTGCATCAGTTTCCCGAGGCGGACGGGTTCAGCCAGCGTATCGCCGAGAGTGAGCTCGAGTACTTCATCCACTCCGAGGCGGGGCGCAAGACCATCGCAGAAAATTACGTCGGACTTCCTTACGAAGCTATCGAATAGCCTGCTATCGTATCGAGCATTCCCGCGGGCTGCCTTTTCCTGCGGGCCCTGCTCGAAGGTTCTGCCGTGACGCACCTCAACCAGCCCGTTCCGCCGCTGCCCGCTGTGCGCAGCATCCTCGCCTCGCTGATGATGGCGATCTTCCTGGGGGCCCTGGACCAGACCATTGTCGCTGTGTCCATGCCGGCCATTTCCGCGCAGTTTCATGACGTCAACCTGCTGGCCTGGGTCATCTCTGGCTACATGGTGGCGATGACCGTGGCGGTGCCGATCTATGGCAAGCTCGGTGACCTGTACGGGCGGCGGCCGATGATGCTGATCGGCATGGGCCTGTTTACCCTGGCCTCGCTGTTCTGCGGCATGGCAAACAGCATGGAGCAACTGGTGCTGGCGCGGATCCTCCAGGGCATCGGCGCCGGCGGCATGATCTCGGTGAGCCAGGCGATCATCGGCGACATCATCCCGCCCCGCGAACGCGGGCGCTACCAGGGCTATTTCAGCAGCATGTACGCGGTGGCCAGCGTGGCCGGGCCGGTGCTCGGCGGCTACATGACCGAGTACCTTTCGTGGCGCTGGGTGTTCCTGATCAACCTGCCCTTGGGCGCCGGCGCCTGGTACGTGGCCCATCGCACCCTGGTCGGGCTGCCGGTGCCGCAGCGCAAGCCGATCATCGATTACCTCGGCACCCTGTTGATGATTGTCGGGCTGACGGCCTTGCTGCTGGGCATCACCGAAATCGGCCAGGGCCATCATTGGCGCGACGACGAAGTGCTGGGCCTGCTGGTGTGCGCGCTGGTGGCATTGACGCTGTTTGTCTGGCACGAGCGGCGTGCGCGCGAGCCTTTGCTGCCAATGCATTTGTTCGCCAACCGCAGTGCGGTGTTGTGCTGGTGCACGATCTTTTTCACCAGTTTCCAGGCGATTTCCCTGACGGTGCTGATGCCGCTGCGTTATCAGACGGTGACCGGCTCCGGGGCCGACAGCGCGGCCCTGCACCTGCTGCCGCTGGCCATGGGCTTGCCGATGGGCGCCTATTTTGCCGGGCGCATGACGTCAGTGACCGGACGTTACAAACCGATGATCCTCAGCGGCGCGCTGCTCAGCCCGTTTGCGATCCTCGGCATGGCCTTGAGCGCCCCCCAGGCGGTGGGGCTGACGGCAATGTTCATGCTGCTGGCCGGGATCGCTGCGGGCATGCAATTCCCCACCTCGCTGGTGGGCACACAGAACTCGGTGGAACAACGCGACATCGGCGTCGCTACCAGCACCACCAACCTGTTCCGCTCCTTGGGCGGCGCAGTAGGCGTGGCATGCATGTCGGCGTTGTTGCTGGCGTTGCTGCAGGATTCAAGTTTCGCCCACCTGGCCAGCGGCGCACTGGCGGCCGAAGGCAGCTCCGGCAACGTACTGCTCGACGGCCTCAACGCCGCACCCGGCCCGGCGCAGGACGCCCTGCGCAGCGAATTGGCAGTGACGTTCCGGCATTTGCTGATGGTCAGTGCAGCCGTGTCGCTGCTGGGGCTCGCGGCAGCAATCGCAATGCCAAACCGAGTGCTGCGCGGCCGCGAAGACAAAGCCAACTAAACTGCCCGGCGGCCCAGTAGGAATCTAAACAGCGTTGTAGCAACCAACCGCACCCGCACCCGCACCCGCACCCACAACCACACCACGATGCGAAGCGAGCCGCTGTTGCTCTTGATCCTGCTTTTGATCTCAGGCGCCCCATCAAACACGCTGGCCGGAATTCGACAGGGATTTGGGGGGTAAACCGGCAGGGATGCCGGTTTAGCCG